>JAAYHJ010000006.1 GCA_012735465.1 Clostridiaceae bacterium | reverse complement strand
TTACAATAGTATTCACAAGAGATCCTCCTTTTCAAAGGTTTTTGATGGTGATTCTATTGTATCAAAAAGTGAGGATCTCTTGTTTTTTTATCCTTAAAATGTCCTACAATTATTTTACACTATGAAAGATTAATTTACTTAAAATTTATTGCTCACTCAACCTTCCTTTTTTCAGACATATTCTTAAAAATCAGCATGAGCCCTGCAATTATGAATAATACAGGCCATAACTTCCTGAGCCATCCAAGTAATAATTTCCACATATTCGTATCAATATATCCCCTTACTGTCATAAAACCTAATACCCCCACACCAAATAAAATTAAAGATACAACTAGGGGCTTTGCTCCATATGCCTTGTACTCAAAAAGGAATATAAGCAAAAACGCTGCTGCTAAGGTCATAAAGATTAATGGCCATAAGTCCCTATTACTAAACTTATCCATGCTGATAATAAATTTATAGGCTCCAATTGCCGGGAGTATAAAACCGGGAATAATGAAACCTGCCTTTTTCTTCATGAAATAAATTGTTAAAAAAGCCAGCCCAAGGGCTATTAGAAAAAGAGCCCCAAACTTTTCTTGAGAAATTCTCAAGGTATTGTTTAAAAATATAATGGTACCTATATAGGATAAAATAAGTCCAGCAATTAAAAAGCCCGTTTGCTTCTTGGTAAAATAAGCAATGATAAAAATAATGCCTATACCTAAAACAATCCAATCTCCCACTTCAATTCTAAAATTGTTAAGCAGGAACAATATACCTATACCAATTAAAATAATTCCCGGTACGATACCCTTTCTTACATTTTGTTCCATAAAACCTCACCCTTTTCCCTTTCTATCGTATAATATTTTATTATTGAGAACCCCATTGATGATGATTTCCGACGCATCGGAACGCATCAGAAACCATCATCGGACGAGCTCTTATAAGTTTACAAAATAAGGTGAAAAATGCCTTCACCTTTATATACTCTATTATAAATAAAAAGTCTGCTTTGTCACCCTTTTTATCTTGTAATAAGTCCGTCATTAGTCCGGCTGCTTAGTTTAACCTGGGCTTCCATTACCTTGCCATGGCGGATAAAACGTATCTTACAACTTTTTTCGTGACCGCATTTAAACATCTTTTGTCTAAGTTCCAGCATGGTATTTACTTCTTCATCATCCATGTGGGTAATAATATCACCGGCCCTGATTCCTGCTTTGTAAACCGGTCCGTTCTTGTCCACTTCTGTAACATAAACACCCTTTTGAATATCCATTCCCTGATTTACATATTCGGCTACAACATGGTCATAGGCAAAAAGGCCCATGTAGGGTGTCACATATTCTCCTTTATCTAAAAAACTTTCAATTACCGGCTTTGCAATGTTAATTGGTATGGCAAAACCCATGCCTTCCGCACTAACTACCTTTATTGTATTAATCCCTATGACTTCACCTTTTGAATTAATAAGAGGCCCGCCGCTGTTGCCGGGATTTATGGATGCATCAGTTTGAATAAGCCCTTCCATATAATTTCTTCTACCATCCGTTGTAACCTGGATCGTCCTGTTTATAGCGCTGATAATGCCTGCCGTTACGGTTCTTTGAAACTGGAGCCCCAAAGGATTCCCGATAGCCACCGCCGTTTCACCAACCCGTATCTCATCCGAATCTCCCAACTGGGCTACCGGGAGCCCTGTAAAGTCAACCTTTATTACCGCCAGGTCCAATGTGGAATCCGACCATTCACTTTTTGCATTCACAGTTTTTCCATTGGAAAGTGTGACCACAATTTGATTGGGATTGTTGCCAATCACATGATGATTGGTTAAAATATACCCATTCTCCGATACTATAACTCCTGACCCAACGCTCCATATTTCTTCCATATCCGAACGAAATAAATCATCACCGTCAATGGTGCTGGTAGATATTCCCACAACCGCAGGCATCACTTTTTTCGCAATACCTGTTACATCTAAAATATCCGCTTTTTCATCGGATTGCTCCTTCCGCACCGCTTCCGTATAGGCCAGGTTTTGGCCGCCGGGTACCTTATCCGCATTATTGCTGCTATTCATATTTTGCATCTGCCTGTAACTCCTGTCAATATAGGCTGGAATAAACATCATCAAAAGCACCCCGGTCATCAGAGAAGAAAGCAATGCAATAATCAGCCCCCTCCATAAGATCCCGCCTCTATTTCTGGTATACATCCTATCACCCTTTTATAATATAATTTTTTTCAGCGTTTCCCCTTCTACTTTTCCAATGCCATAGCCAAGAGAAAAGGCTTGAAACATACCTGCCAGTATGAGTAAAGTAAGTATTTCCTTTTCTTCACATTCGATGATAGTATCCGATGCTATCTGGAATTGTTTAACTTTATCCAGGGCAATTTCAAGCATAGCTTCCTTGCTCCCTGCAAAATCATTATCCAGCCTTTCTCTTGCCAAAAAAATATTTTCTCTCATTTTGCTATGAAAATCCAACATATTTCTTCTCCTTTTCTTTTTATGATATTTCCATCATTCAAGTATTTCCATCTGGATAATTATTATGCAAAAATCAAAAAGCTTTGCCTCATAAAGCAAAGCCTCTTTCATCCAATTCATCGACATAATCATCTAACAGTTCCCTATAGATACGCAAAATCTCGTCCTTACAATCAAAAAAAGCATCAACCACATCGGGATCAAAACTTTCTCCCCTTTGTTGTTTTATGATGGCAAAGGATTGTCTAAGTGAAAAAGCGGGTTTATAGGGCCTTTTGGAAGTAAGTGCATCAAAAACATCAGCCACTGTTACTATCCTTGCGGACAAAGGAATGGCATCCCCTTTCAACCCATAGGGATAACCCTTACCATTGTATTTTTCATGGTGAAACAATGCAATTTCCACACCGGTCAGGAAAAAGCTTTTCCAACTATCCTTTAAAGACTGCCGTAACTCTTCCAATACCTGGGCACCTATTAAAGTATGGGTTTTCATTATTTCAAATTCCTCTTCAGTGAGTCTTTCCGGCTTTAACAGGATACTGTCGGCTATGCCCACTTTACCAATATCGTGAATGGGACTAAAATTATATATTTCCCTTATATACCTTTCCGTGATGACGGGCTTATACTTAGGATTAGAAGCCAGTTGTCTTGCAATTGCAACGGAATAATTTCTCACCCTTTCAATATGCCTTCCCGTATCGGCATCCCTTGATTCGGCCAACTTTACAATAGCCGTAATTGAACCTGCAACCAGGTTACCTACCAAAATTCCCTTTTCAAAACTTAAGGCCAGGTGATTTGCAATATGTTTTAAAAAGGTAACATGATAATGCTCATAAGCATTTTTATGTATGCTGGAAAAGAATAAAACGCCTATCACCGTCTCATTTACTTTTAAAGGCAATGTTAAACTTGATTTTATTCCTTCCTGCAATATCAGTTTGGTAGATTCCGAACCGGGGTTCCTGCGATAGTAATCTTCCAAATCATTGATAATCCTGGGCTGGCCCGATTCAATTACTTTTTTCAGGCTTGTTTTTGAAAGCGGTAGAGAATAGCCGCTTGCAAGATGTATGGTTACGCCATCGCTCCTTGCAATTTCTGCCCTTATTATTGCCCTTTCTTCATCCAAAACTGCCATACCCATCCGATTGTATGGGATGAACTGCTTGAAAGAGTCAAATACATATTCAAAGGTGTGTTCAAAACTTTCTCCACTGTTAATTTTTTCAATTAGCTCATTTATAGAAACCAGTTTTCTTGACAGGAGGTTAAAATCTTTTACCATTGAGGCTATTTCATTTTCCCCTGATATGGGAATCTGTTTATACAAATCCCCCTGTGCCATTTCTTTCATTGCAATAGAAATCTTATCAATGGGAACAATAATATTTTTAATTAATAAAAATAATAGAAACGCAATAATCAAAATGCATTCTATGGATACAAATACTGCAATAAATTTAACAGGAAAAATTATGTCTCTAACAGACAGGTAAGCCCCCGTAAAAATGATAAGCAGCATAACGCCAAAAATAATTGTCATCATCAAAGCTGCCTTAAATTTTATAGATTTTAGCCAAGGGACGGTTTTTTTATCTTTCAATAAAGACAACCCCACTTTTTAAAATTTTGTCGCGCTTAATATATACCCTCCTGCATTACAACACAAACGGCAGAATTCTTTTGCTATCATGTGTTAATGAAGTAACAGGCGGTTATTCTCAGCCGCCTATTACCCCATCAATAATCTTCCATATTTCTTCTTTTCCTTCTCCCGTTTCAGCGGAAAAAGGTATGATAACCTCGCCATCTTTTAAGTTCAAACGTTCTTTTATCTTTTCAAGGTTTTCTTGTTTTTCTTTACCTGATAGCTTATCCCATTTAGTCGCAATAACAATAAAATTCTTGTTATAATATCTTATCCAGTCAAGCATAATGCAATCATCTTCCGACGGAATATGCCTGCTGTCCACCAAAAGTAAAACACCCACAAGCTGCTTCCGGGTTTGCAGGTACTCTTCAATCATTTTCGTCCATTTTTCTTTTTCTTTTTTAGAAACTTTTGCATATCCATAGCCGGGTAAGTCAACAAAAAATATTTTATCTTCCACATTATAAAAATTAATCGTATTGGTTTTACCCGGCTTTGAACTAACCCTGGCCAACTTTTTACGGTTTACCAATCGATTAATCAAGGAGGATTTTCCCACATTCGACCTTCCTACAAAGGCAAATTCCGGTTTATTGTCCTTAGGATACTGAGCAGATGAAACGGCAGATATTACTAAGCTAACATTATTTACATTCATTTTGTCATTCTCCTTTTGCTGTAACTCCCCTGTGTATTTATTGTTCAATTGTCGGAACATCTGCTTCCACTCTCGGTGAAATATGCTCTAATGGATGCTTAACTTCCTTATCTTGCTTATTTGTTTTTAAAAAGTTTTTCATACTTTTCTCATTTCTAAGAGCAGTCATTAGCACCGTATCCATATGATCAGCCAACACGAATTTCATTTTCCTGCGCACATTTTCCGGTATTTCTTCAATATCTTTTTTATTATCCATAGGTATAATAACAGTATATATGCCCGATCTATAGGCTGCCAGTGCCTTTTCTTTTAGTCCACCAATAGGAAGTACACGCCCTCTTAAGGTTATTTCTCCCGTCATTGCTACATCCTTGCGCACAGGTATCCCGGTCAAAGCAGATATTAATGCGGTTGCCATGGTTATCCCTGCAGAAGGCCCGTCTTTTGGCGTTGCACCCTCAGGTACATGTATATGAATATCCATATTACGATGGAAATCCTTATCAATTTGCAGTGCTTCTGACCTGGACCTGATAAAGCTGATGGCTGCCCTTGCGGATTCTTTCATAACATCCCCAAGGTGGCCGGTTAATTCTACCTTACCACTTCCATCCATCACATTTACTTCAATAAACAAAGTGTCTCCCCCCACTGGGGTCCATGCCAACCCTGTTGCAATACCAACTTCATCCTTATCCTTTATCTTGTCAAACCTGAACCTCTTTGTACCAAGATACTTTTCTAAATTTTTTTCAGTGATAGTGACCGACTTTTGTTCGTTGCTAACTAAAATCCTGGTTGCCTTTCTGCAAAGGGTTGCAATTTCTCTCTCAAGATTTCTTACCCCTGCTTCACGGGTATAATAATTAATCACATCGCGAATCACTTTTTCATTAATTTTAAGTTTTTGTTTATTTAGGCCATGCTTTTCCATTTGCTTTGGCAATAAATATTTCATTGCTATGTTTACCTTTTCTTCCTCGGTATAACCGGATATTGAAATTACTTCCATCCTGTCCAGTAAAGGCCTCGGTATGGTATCCAAATTGTTTGCCGTTGTCAGAAACAATACACCGGACAAGTCAAAGGGCACCTCAATGTAATGGTCCCTGAAAGCATAGTTTTGCTCGGCGTCCAGCACTTCCAGCATTGCAGAAGAGGGGTCGCCCCTGAAATCACTGCTCATCTTATCAATCTCATCCAACAGAATCAAAGGATTTTTAGAACCGGCCTGCTTTAATGCACTGATAATTCTACCGGGCATGGAACCCACGTAAGTCCTCCTGTGCCCCCTGATTTCCGCTTCATCCCTTACCCCGCCCAATGAGATTCTCACATAATTCCTGTTTAACGCTTTTGCAATTGATTTAGCAATGGAAGTCTTACCAACTCCCGGGGGGCCTACCAAACATAAAATGGGTCCCCTCATCGAATTTGACATCTTTTTAATTGCAATGTATTCAAGAATCCTTTCCTTAACCTTCTCCAAACCATAGTGCTCTGCTTCCAGTATTTCTTCTGCCTTCTTAATGTCAAAGCTTTCTTCTGTGGTTTTATTCCACGGCAAGTCCAAAATCCAGTCAAGATAATTGCGTACTACTGAGCCTTCTGCCGAACCTTGAGGCATTTTAGACAATCTGTCCAGCTCTTTTAAAGCTTTCTTTTCCACATCCTCCGGCAATCCTGCATTAGCAATTTTATTTCTATATTCTTCAACTTCTGCAGCAATTCCATCCTTATCCCCCAGTTCACTTTGTATGGCTTTTAACTGCTCCCTCAGGTAGTATTCCCTCTGATTTTTATCAATCTGTTTTTTTACTTTGGCACTTATGCTTTTTTCTATTTCCAATATCTCAATTTCCCTGCTAAGTATTACAATAACCCGTTCCAATCGTTTCTTTGCATCAAACTCATTTAATATTTCCTGCTTATCTTCCTGCTTTAACACAATATTTGCGGCAATTACATCTGCAAGCTGCCCTGCATCCTTAATTGACATTAAGGAAACCATCATCTCCGGTGATATCTTATTATTCAAATGAAAATACTCATCAAAAACCGAATGGGCTTTCCGTATTATTGCCTCCATCTCAATCTGGTTATAATTTGGTTCAAGAGGGATTCTTTCAACCACTTCACTCATTATAAAGGGTTCAGTCTGAACTATTTCAGTGATTTCTGCCCTGCTTAACCCTTCCACCAACACGCGGATGGTATCTCCCGGCAGCTTCAGCAATTGCTTTACTCTCGAAATAGTACCTACGGAATATATGTCATCCTCCTGCGGATCATCCACCTTTAAATCCTTTTGTGTAACCAGGAAGATTAACTGGTTGTTAATCATTGCTTCTTCCAATGCTTTTATGGATTTGGTTCTACCAACATCAAAATGCAGTACCATATAGGGAAATACCGTCAATCCTCTTAAGGGTAGCAGCGGCAGTACCTGTTTCCTTATAACCTTTTTGTCCTCTGCCATACCATCAATCTCCTTACTATTCTAGTCTAAAATGATTATATCCGGCTTTTAACATTATAACTTTCCATATTGCTTTTTTCAATATCAATCTACTTTGATGTATATGGATTAAGGGTTGAAGCCGTAAGTACGCTGATATTTTCACTTTTTGTTGATAAAACAAAATCCTTTTTGTGGCTGATTCCAAAGGTAATATCCATTACATCATGGATATGGTCCACTGCAATCACTTCTATGTCCATTGATTCAAATAATTCCTGCCAGTTTTCCCTTGGAATGAGCACTTTTTTAACCCCCGCCTGCCGCGCAGCTTCTACCTTTGCTACTACCCCGCCTACCGGTTTTACCTTCCCCCGAATTGATATTTCTCCGGTCATGGCCAAGGTGCCGTCAATGGGAATGTTCTTTATTGCCGAATACACCGCCGTCATGATGGCAATGCCGGCCGATGGACCGTCAATCGGGATCCCACCGGGGAAATTCAAATGAATATTGTAGTCATTGGGGTCCACTCCGAAAAACTTATTAAGTACCGTGAGCATGTTTTGTACAGAAGCCTTGGCCGTACTGCTTCGTTTTAATTTTTGCCCCCGTCCGTCCATCTCTTCCTCTTCAATGATGCCGGTTACTGTCAAGGTACCTTTGCCTTTTTCACATTTTACTGCGGTAGCTTCAATATCGATCACCATTCCCTGGCTCCTGCCTATTACCGCCAAACCATTAACACATCCCACTTGTTTATCTGCACATACCTTTTTTTCAATCCTGGGGCTATACTGTCCAAATTCAATGACCCATTCAATATCCTTTCTTGTGATTTCATTCCTTCCTTCTACCAGTGCGCTGCTTCCGGCTATTTGAACAATGTTCACCGCATCCCGTCCATTTGCCGCATACTTGGCAATCAGTTTTTCGCAGTCCTCTTCCATTTTGAAATTTCCTTTTTTTGCAGCGTTCAAAGCAATTAATCCTATTTCATCGGCTGTAAGAGGCCTGAAAAAGATTTCTACACATCTGGACCTTAAGGCAGGGGGTATATCTTCCGGCGCTCTTGTGGTTGCACCCACCAGCCGGAAATCAGCCGGAAGTCCGTTTTGGAATATTTCATGAATATGGGACGGTATATTCTTATCTTCCGAGTTATAATAGGCGCTTTCCAAGAAAACCTTTCGATCTTCCAAAACTTTTAACAGCTTATTCAATTGAATGGGGTGAAGTTCTCCAATTTCGTCCAGGAATAATATCCCGCCATGGGCTTTTGTTACAGCTCCGGGTTTGGGCTGGGGAATACCCGCCTGGCCATAGGCACCGGCACCCTGGTAGATGGGATCATGAACCGAACCTATAAGGGGATCGGCAATACCCCTTTCATCAAACCGTAAGGTTGTTGCATCCATCTCCACAAATTTAGCTTCCCTGCCAAAGGGTGAAATAGGCATTTTTTTTGCTTCTTCCAGCACCACCCTTGCCGCTGCCGTTTTACCTACCCCCGGCGGCCCATAAATGATCACATGTTGCGGGTTTGGCCCGCACAAGGCCGACCTTAAAGCCTTTAATCCCTGTTCCTGTCCAATAATTTCATTAAAAGTCGTGGGCCTGGTTTTTTCCGATAATGGTTCCGTCAGCTTAATATCCCTGAGCTTCCTCAGCTTTTCCAGCTCTTTTCTTGACTCTTTTTCAATGACATATTTATTACCCTGCTGAGACTTTAACAGATTTAAAAAGTAAATACCAATTACAATTGAGAAAAAAAACTGTATCAGTAAAAGTGTGCTGTTAAACAAATAAATTCCTCCTTCATTTTTATGTACATAAATTGGCATATTATTAGTCGTTTTTATTATTTGTTTCAGCACTTTTTTTATCCTGTAAAGAAAAACCAAAAAGATAAGGGACGGTTGCAACCGTCCCCTGTTATATTTTATGACACAGATTCTCTTTTTATTCTTGATTTTCTTGCCGAAGCCTTCTTAAGCTGTTTCTTATTCTCATTAAATATCAGCTCCGGCGGTTTATTTTCCGTTATGCAGTTGGCATGTATGATACATTTTTCCACATTTTTTTGTGAAGGTATATCAAACATAACATCCATCATTATCTCTTCAAGAATGGCTCGTAAGCCACGGGCTCCTGTATTGCGCTCAATAGCCTTGCGTGCAATGGCCTGCAACGCATCCTCATCAAACTCAAGCAATACATCATCCATTTCAAATAGTTTCTGGTACTGCTTTACAAACGCATTCTTGGGTTCTGTGAGAATTCTGACCAGTGCCTCCTGGTCCAGCGAATTCAGTGTCACTATGATTGGAACCCTTCCTACAAACTCAGGAATGAGCCCAAACTTTAACAGATCCTGTGGGAGAATATGTTTTAATATTTCGCCCACATCTTTCTTCTCTTTACTTTGGATTTGGGCCCCAAATCCCATAGCCTTTTTGCCAATACGGTTTTGAATTATTTTTTCAATCCCGTCAAAAGCTCCACCACAGATGAACAAGATATTGGTTGTATCAATCTGAATAAACTCCTGGCGCGGATGCTTTCTTCCCCCTTGCGGAGGCACAGAAGCAACAGTACCTTCGAGAATCTTTAAAAGAGCCTGTTGTACACCTTCACCGCTTACATCCCTTGTAATGGATGGATTTTCTGATTTTCTTGCTATCTTATCTATCTCATCAATATATATAATTCCTTTTTCTGCCTGCTCGATATCATAGTCTGCTGCTTGGATTAGCTTAAGTAAAATATTTTCAACATCTTCTCCAACATAACCAGCTTCTGTCAAAGATGTTGCATCTGCAATAGCAAAAGGGACATTCAGTATTTTGGCTAAAGTCTGGGCCAGCAATGTCTTACCAGAGCCTGTGGGGCCCAACATTACAATGTTACTCTTTTGCAATTCCACATCCTGCGATTTTACATCCATGTTAATCCTTTTATAATGATTATAAACTGCCACGGCAAGTGTCTTTTTTGCTTGATCCTGTCCAATTACATATTGATCCAATATTGCTTTTATTTCCTTAGGCTTTGGGATATCACTTAGTTCCACATCCACTTTTGATTCTTCAAACTCTTCTTCAATGATTTCTGCGCACAATTCAATACATTCATCACAAATATATACACCTGGCCCCGCAACCAGTCTCTTGACTTGATCTTGTGTCTTCCCACAAAAGGAGCATTTTAACTGCTTCTTCTCGTCATATCTTGACATTGTTACACCTCTTCTATATTTGACATTACAGCCTATCTTTTTTCAATTACCTGATCAACAATCCCATATGCCTTTGCTTCTTCCGCTGTCATAAAGAAGTCTCTATCAGTATCTCTTTCTATTATTTCCAATGGCTGCCCTGTTCTTTCACTTAAAATTCTATTTAATCTATTCTTTATTCTAATAATCCAATCAGCATGAATTTTAATATCGGTAGCTTGCCCTCTTGCTCCTCCTAAGGGCTGATGTATCATAACTTCACTGTTGGGCAGTGCAAATCTCTTTCCTTTTGCACCTGCCGCCAATAAAAACGCACCCATACTGGCTGCCATTCCAATGCAAATGGTGGAAACATCTGGTTTTATATATTGCATGGTATCATAAATAGCAAGTCCTGCACTGACTGACCCACCCGGGCTGTTAATATAAAGGCTTATATCCTTATCCGGGTCCTCAGCTTCTAAAAATAGCAACTGAGCAACTACCAGGCTTGCTGTAGTATCAGTTATTTCTTCACCAAGAAATATAATTCGCTCCTTTAAAAGCCGGGAATAAATATCATAGGACCTTTCACCACGATTAGTCTGCTCAATCACTATAGGAACCAAACTCATTCATATCACTCCTTTACGCACCAAAAATTTATGTCTCAATAATTTTTGCATTTTTTACAAGCATATCGATGACTTTATTTACCAGCACATCATTCTTTATGGACTGGGTATCCTCGGGTCTTAATATATCTTTTAGCTTATCTTTTTCAATTTTATAATTTTCTGCAAGCCGGTCAAGCTCCTTTTCAAGCTCTTCATCACTTACCTCGATTGCTTCCGCTTTTGAGATCTTTTCAAGGACCAGGGTTGTTTTTACTTGTTCCCTTGCCTTTTCTCTGTATCTTTCCCTATATTCGTCCATACTGATATCGGACAGCTCCAAATATTTTTCAAGAGTTAACCCCTGTGCTCTTACCTGCATATCCAAATCCCTTATAATATTCGAGATCTGGTTTTCAATCATCACTTCGGGAATATCCACTACCGCATTTTCTACAACTTTACCGATTATGGCATTTTCCAATTCATGTTGTGCTCTATGCTCAGCTTCTTCCACCAGCTTCTTTCTGATATCCTCTTTTAGTTCATCCAGTGTATCAAACTCGCTGATATCCTTTACAAACTCGTCATCTATATCCGGTAATTCCTTGTATTTAATTTGTTTGATTTTAACTTTAAAAAGAGCGGGTTTTCCAGCCAATTGTTTTACATGGTATTCCTGAGGGAAGGTAACGTTTACCTCTACCTCTTCTCCTGCATTTTTTCCAATTAACTGATCTTCAAAACCGGGGATAAACTGTCCAGAGCCAACTTCAAGACTGTAGTTAGAACTTTCTCCTCCTTCAAAAGGTTTTCCATCCACATATCCTATAAAATCGATGACTGCAATATCTCCTGATTGCACAGAACGGTCTTCAACGGTAATGAGTCTGGCATTTTGTTCCTGCATCCTTTTTAGTTCTTTTTCAATATCTTCTTCCGTTACATTATACTCCGTCTTGGTTACTTCTATACCTTTATAAACTCCCAGCTCAACTTCCGGCTTTACCGTTACTTTAGCAGTAAATATAAGTTTTTTCCCGTCACCAATCTGCTTAATGTTTATTTCCGGGTAATCCACCGGCTCAATTTTTGTTTGTTCCACTGCTTCATCATATGCTTCAGGGCATATAATGTTAATTGCATCTTCATAAAAAATTTCTTTCCCATAATATCTCTCAATGACACCGCGAGGCGCTTTGCCTTTTCTGAAACCTGGAACAGTTAACTTTTTAACATTTTTTATATAGGCTTTTTGCATTCCTTCTTCAAACTTCTCTTCATCTACCTCTATTTCTAATTGTACCACATTTTTTTCTAGTTGCTCTACTTTTACATTCATTTACTCTGTAGTCCTCCTTGAATATTAAACTAATCTATTAATCTATAAAAAACATCCTAACGGATGAGTATTCCATCACTTGCTATAACTATTTCATTATAGCACACAAGCTACCAAATTCCAATATTTATTGCTAAATGTTCTACATTTTCAACTTTAATCTCTGATTTTTACTGGGGTAAAATCAACATAATCGGATGATACCAAATAATACCGTATACCGTCATATTCTCCATTCATTGCATCTTTGTGGGAATCGGCATGTAAATGTCCATATATACAGGTTTTGATATCATACTTCTTTAGCAAATCAATAAAACCCGATTGCAATTCACCGCTCCTAGTAAACGGCGGATAATGTAAGGCTGCAATAATTTCACGGGGGTTGTTTTTCAAACCATCCTGTATGGATAATTCAAATCTCTGTAATTCCCTCAAATATATTTTTTCGTCTTCTTTTGAAAAACCATCCGAACCGGGGCAGTTCCATCCCCTTGTCCCACAAATGGCAATATCTTTGTAGAGTATGCTGTTATTATGCATAAACACAATTTTATCAAATTTGTTTCTTTGAATATACTTATTTAGCTTGCTCATTGTTGTCCACCAATAATCATGATTACCCTTTGATACTATTTTTAAACCTGGCAGTTCATTTAAAAAGCAGAAATCCGAGTAGGACTGTTCAAGGTATGTAGCCCATGAAAGATCACCGGGCAATACCACATAATCCGTATCCTCAACTTGTTTTTCCCAGTTCTCTTTAATCCTTTCCATATAATTGTTCCACTTATCCCCAAAAACATCCATGGGTTTATTGACACCCAGGGACAAATGCAAATCGGAAATTGCAAATAATGCCATGTCAGATTCATCCTTAATATGCCTGTTGTAATGCTAAATTTGTTTCATATTATTATATATTATAAAGTACGAAAAGGAAAGGCTAAAGTTTATACTTTAGCCTTTTTTCTACCATGTTTATGTTAAGCCAATGACACATGCCTTTTACTAGCTTATTCCAAGCATATTGCTTACTACTTGCTGCATCTCTTCCTTTTTACACTTTAAATTGTGAAGCACAGGCTTCCCTTGCAGCTCAGCCAATGCTCTGGGTATCCTTACGCCACTTTTTTCCGCCAGCATTTCAAGAAGCTGGAACTCGCTTTTATCTTCCACTTCCTCTGGTCCTACCAATGCAGTCATTACACTGTGATTAAATTTAAAGGGACTTGCAGTTGATGCTATAATGGTTTTAGAATAATCCCCTGTTTCTTTTACATACTGATCATACACGTTTTTTGCTACCGCAGTATGAGTGTCAATTACATAGCTGTAATCTGCTTCAGTTTCTTTTATGGTCTGCATTGTGGCCTCATCATCACAATATCCTGCCCAGAACAAATCTTTCAGCTTTTGCTTTGTAATATCAGGTATCTCATACCTGCCTTTTTCTTTAAGTTCCTGCATCCACTGCTTCACCCGAACATCATCCCGGCCGGTAATATCAAATAACAATCTTTCAAGATTACTGGATATCAAGATATCCATTGAAGGGGACAAAGTTGTCTTAAAGACCCTGTTTCGATCATAAACCCCTGTTCGGATAAAGTCCGTTAAAACATTGTTTTCATTGGACGCACATATCAGGCGGTTTACAGGAAGACCCATTTCTTTCGCATAATAGGCTGCAAGTATATTCCCAAAATTTCCTGTGGGCACCACAATATTAACCTTTTCCTCTAAAGTCAATTCCTCATTTTTAATCAAATCACAATAGGCAGAAAAATAATAAATAATCTGCGGGACCAGTCTTCCCCAGTTTATCGAATTTGCAGAAGATAACCTAAAATTGTGCTTTTCCAGCAACTTCTCGTATTCAGCATCGGTAAAAATGGCTTTTACACCGTTTTGAGCGTCGTCGAAATTTCCTTCAACTGCACATACGCCCACATTTTCGCCTTCCTGAGTAATCATCTGGAGCTTTTGTATCTCGCTCACGCCATTATCAGGATAAAACACAAGGATACGAGTCCCGGCTACATTTTTAAAACCTTCCAATGCTGCCTTTCCAGTATCACCGGAAGTAGCAACCAGTATTACAACTTCCTTATCTTCCCCCGTCTTGGATAAAGACTTGGTTAATAAATGGGGCAGGATCTGAAGTGCCATATCTTTAAATGCACAAGTTGGACCATGCCATAATTCCAGAAAATAAACCTGATCATTAAGCTTATACACCGGTGCAATACTGTCTGTTTCAAATTTATCCTTATTATATGCCTTTGAAACACATTCCCTGAGTTCATCTATAGTAAAATCCGTTAGAAACAATTTTAATATTTCCACTGCCCTTGAACAATAATTCATGCCAGAAAGCTTTACAATACTAGCCGGTGATAATCTAATCTTCTCCTGGGGAACAAATAAACCTCCATCGGGTGAAATCCCTAACTTAATTGCTTCTGCTGATCTTACCACCATGTTCTTATCTCTGGTACTTTGGTATAACATAAAGCAACCTCCAAAAAAAAGAGAAATTCTCTACAATGCATTAACATCTTTTATATAATACTAATACAAATCAATGCACTTGTAAAGAATAAAATTGTCATCAGGGTACTTTAAATCAATACATATTTTTTAAGGAATTCAGGAGCTGTATTGGGATCTCCATTCAAAGTAAGGGTGAAGGTAATATTGAACCTTTTAGACAGATCATCAATATCTTTCAGGAAATTATCGAAAGAATCCATTGTATCCTTTACAATTTTAAAAATGTCATCTATGTAAATCTGAGAAATGTCAAAATTTTCAGAAATGATACCGCAGATAAATCCATGGAATACACAAAAATCATTAATTACAAAATCGGAAGTGTCTATAAAACGTATTTTATAATTAAGCTCATACATATGATGCTTGTTATCATCGATGTAGACTATATCACCGCCATCTTCCAATGCAGCACGGTTGGCCTGTTCAATAAGTCTCTTTGTCTTGCCTGTACCTTCCTTGTCCAAGATAATCCTTATCATGGGGCATTCCTCCTTTAAAATTAATTAAATAGTATAACTTAAAGATACTACATTTCCATACTTTTTTCAAGGCTATTATGCATTTTGTTAAAATATCGTAATAATAAATAAAAAATTTTTATATAAAATTAATAGTACCAATGCAGGACGCATTCCATGCGCCCTACATTTTTAACCTTTTCTCAAGCATTTCTTTTTCTTTTTCAAAACCCGGTTTCCCCAGCAGTGCAAACATATTTTTCTTATATGCTTCCACCCCCGGCTGGTTAAACGGATTTACCCCCATCAGATATCCGCTGATTCCACAGGCTTTTTCAAAGAAATAAACCATTTGTCCAAAGTAATACTCATTAATTTTAGGAATATTCAGGATTAAATTGGGCACCTCGCCATCGGTATGGGCTAAAAGCGTACCTTCAAAGGCTTTCTTATTTATAAAGCTTATTGTTTTTCCCGCTAAAAAATTTAACCCGTCAATATTTTCCTTCTCTTCTTTTAAAACAATATCCTTTTTTACTTCTTCCACATTTAAAACTATTTCAAATATATTTCTCAGCCCTTCCTGGATATACTGACCCATGGAATGAAGGTCGGTTGAAAAATCCACTGATGCCGGGAAAATACCCTTTTTGTCCTTTCCCTCACTTTCACCAAACAACTGTTTCCACCACTCTGCAAAGTAGTGCAAAGCCGGCTCATAATTTACCATCAACTCTATGGTTTTTCCCTTTCTATAAAGTATATTTCGTATAGCAGCATACTGGTAGCACATGTTTTCATCAATAGAGGGATTGTTGTATTCCAGGCACGCATCTTTTGCCCCTTGCATAATGGCATCAATATCCGCACCGCTCACTGCAATTGGCAAAAGGCCCACTGCAGTCAATACGGAATATCTTCCTCCAATATCGTCCGGTATGACAAAAGTCTCATACCCTTCTTCCCGTGCCAATCTTTTAAGTGCACCCCTTTGGGAATCCGTTGTTACGTAAATCCTGTTTCTTGCTCCATCCTTCCCATATTTCCTTTCAAGTAGATATTTGAATATTCTGAAGGCAATTGCAGGCTCCGTAGTAGTACCGGACTTGGATATCACATTTACCGAAATGTCCTTATCTTCCAGCAACTCCAGTAAATCGGAAAGGTACGTGGAGCTGATATTATTACCTGCAAAATATATGGCAGGTGTATTTCTCCTGGAATCAGGCAGATAATTGTAAAAAGAATGGCCGAGCATCTCAATTGCCGCCCTTGCTCCTAAATAAGAGCCTCCAATCCCAATTACCACCAGGGCGTCCGAATTGGATTGAATTCTATGGGCAGCCGATTTAATGCGTTCAAATTCTTCTTTATCATAATTTATCGGCAAATCAATCCAACCCAAAAAATCATCTTCCGAACGCTTCTCTTTATGCAACTTATTGTGGGCAACCCTTACCATTTCTTCCATGTAGGACAACTCGTGCCTTTGAAAAAATAAAAGAGCCTTTGAATAATCAAATACCAATCCTTTCATTGCAGTACAATCCCTCCTTATACGTCGCAAAATTTGGTATGAAACACATTAATTAATATTGTCCTTTGTACCCGATTGTATTATCCCTTTAAATTCGCTTTTTTCCCGGATCAAGTCAAAATCGCTACATTTTTTTGCATATTCAATATTCCTTGGATTTAGGCTAATGGCTACCTGCAAATCCTTTATTGCTTCTTTTGCATTCCCTTTTAATGCATAACAACATGCCCTGTTATAGTAACTGGCCTCGTGTCTCGAATTCAATCGAATAGCCTGACTAAATGCGCTTATAGCATTATTCAAGTCTTTTAACTCAAGCAAAATCACGCCCTTGTTATGATACGCTTCCAAACAATAAGGATATAGTTCAATAGCCCTGTCATAGGACCACAGTGCTTCCTGCTTCCGCCCCAATTTATCTAAAATAACTCCCTTGTTAAAATGGGACCTGTAATAACGCCCATTAATGTCAATGGATTTTTGTATTGCTGCAATTGCTTCTTCATATCGCCTCAATTCCTCTAAAATACTTGCAATATTGTTAAACGCAATATAATCCTCAGGTACAAGCTCAGTCACTTTATTATAATATTTTAACGCTGTTTCTTTATCGCCCCACTCATCATATAAATTAGCAATATAGAAGTAAGCTCGATCATATGTAGGATCATACTCAATTGTTTTATTGTAATAGTTTAGAGCCTCATGTTTTTCCCCTTTATCATCCAATATTATTGCTATTCCATAATAAGCTCCTGCAATCTGAGGATTTTTTTCAATTGCTTTCTTATAAATCTCTATAGCTTTATTTGAGTAGCCTCTCCTATCCATTAAAATACCCAGGTTGTAATAAGCTTCTGCAAAATTAGGATCAATTTTAACAGTTTTTTTATACGCAGAAATGGCTTCGGATATTTTACCCAAGTCCTCCATTATATTTCCCATCATAAAATGAGCAATTGGATCCTCTGAGTCCATGCAAATGGATTTTTCTAAAAACTGAATTGATTTTTCGTAATTCCCTTGCTCATAAAATTGAGCTGCCAATACGCGATAATTTTGAGCCCTGTTAACAGTATTTTTTTTCATTTTTACATCTTCACCTTTATTATGATATATACCCTTTTAATTTATGATAATAAATAAAAAATATTATTGCAAGCAAATTAAGATTTTCATTTTATAAGGTATAAACAATGTATTGGGCGATATTTTCACCCAATACATTTTTATTCTGCACGCAAAATGGCTGCTATCATTTTATTGCCCTTAACATAGGCTTCCGTCCTGATGGGAAAATCTTTGGTATTTCTAAACTTAAAATCCTTATAGCCATAGGATACTGCCGCATCCTGGCCCTGCGGAATATAGTGAACATCCCTTGAATGGGAATGCCTTTCAATAATCTCCATTCCTGCTTTTAGTGCAGCATTATACAAGGTGCTGCTGACCTGGCATACCCCGCCACCTTCTTCATACACCTTTTCTTCTCTTATAATGGCCGTGGCTTTTTGAAATCCTCTTTCAGACGTTCGCTCTCCGACAACCTCATTAAAGGAAAATACTTCTCCCGGTTGCACAATATGCCCGGTTATTTTTTGTGATGCAATATTTATATTATTCAGCCTGGATTCGCTCATATCCAGGATTGTCGTCTCAAAAGAAGCTATCACCTCCAACTCTCCGGCAGGCTGCTGCGGTTGTTGTGGTTCAGGCTCCGGTTGAGGCTCAGGTTGTGGCTGCGGCTCCGGCTTTGGTTCAGGCTTTGGCTCCGGTGCCGGCGTAGCAATTTGTTTAGGTGATGGTGTTTTTTTCGATTCAGGCCTCTTACTTGAACAGGATATGGCAAAAATAACAATGGCCAAGGTGCATATTGATAAAAATACAATCCTTCTTTTATTCATTTAATTACCACCCCAAAAATAAAATTTACCTCTATTTATTGTTTTACATAATAAATAAAACATTCAATGAAAAGATTTGAATTTTTGTTGTATAAGACTCTTTGGTCCTATATAATATACTAAGAATTATTTGAATAGGGGTGTTATTGTGACGGGATATATCATCGCAGCCTTAATCTCATTCATGGTACTGGGTTTCATTTCTAAAACATTGAAGCTTATCATCAAAATTGCTATTTTTTTTGCCGCATTTATTATATCAGCAGCTTTCTTAAGAGGTTTGTTTCCTGCATTATTTTAAAAAAACAAGCAGGATAATTCCTGCTTGTTTTCTGCCCGGGCTTATTTAAATACAACATTTACCTTATCAAAACCTGCCATTTTAAACGTACTCTCAAGCAACAATCTTGTATTTTCATCTGCCTTATCTAAGAATCCCCCTGCAATTATTTTTTCTTCCATTTTCTTTTTATTGGCATTTATTTCTTCTATCTTTTCCTGTGTTTCCAGTTTATTAAAAAGTGAACTTTTTTCATCAAGCACTTCAATACTGTCGGTATCAACTACGTTTTCCAAAATCACCGACTTGCCAACCTTTATGGTAATTTCATTAAGCTCCTCATTTACCTCTATTTCCGCATCCTGTAAATTAACCCCTGCTTTAATGTATCCGTCATACTTTGCCAAAAAAGATGTCTTGGTGAGAGGAAGGGTTATTCCGTTAAATTTTTTATCTGCTTTTACAAATACCACATCCGTATATGTATACTCATATGTTGCCAGCTCAGCAATTTTTTTCATCTCATTAGCAATGGTTGAGGTGTCCACTTCCTTTGGCTTTTCCATAAAAAAATCCATTCTTGCCACATAAATCCCTAAACCGCTAGAAACAAGCGCAACAACTAAAATTATTAAAGTGTTTCTAATCCATTTGTTCATAATCAACCCCCTTATATTAAACCCAATGAAAATAAGTCCAACTGGCTGCTTTCAGGTAAACCTTTCAGGCACCCATGTTGTTGTAAAACTTCTATTACTGCTTTACTCACCTTTGCTCGAATCCTTAGATCATCTATTGAAGTAAATTTACCTTTTTTCCTGGCCTCCACGATACTCTTTGCTGCCGATTCCCCAACTCCCTGTAATGCACTAAGGGGTGGCAGTATCCCTTTTTCGGTCTTAAGAAATTTAGTTGCATCGGACTTGTATAAATCCACAGGTAAAAAGTTTATACCACGGCTGTACATCTCATTGCACACTTCCAGTATTGTCAGTATATTTTTTTCTTTTGCGCTCATATCATTGCCCTTAGCCTCAAGTTCCTTTATCTTTCTTCTCACCTTATCCACTCCATGGGTCATAAGCTCGGCATCAAAATCATCAGCCCTTACGGTAAAGTAAGCAATGTAAAACTCCACCGGATAGTGCACTTTAAAATATGCAATCCTAAAGGCCATGGTGACGTAGGCTACAGCATGAGCCTTCGGGAACATGTATTTTATTTTTTTACAAGATTCAATATACCATTCCGGAACATTGTTCTCACGCATTGCTGCCTCGTCTTCTTCTTTAAGCCCTTTCCCTTTACGCACACTTTCCATAATCTTAAAAGCATGCTTAGGTGCCAGTCCCTTATACATTAAATACACCATGATATCATCCCGGGTACATATTACTTCGGAAAGAGTGGCAATGCCATTACGCACCAAATCTTGTGCATTGTTCAGCCATACATCGGTACCATGGGATAACCCACTAATCCTCACGAGCTCTGCAAAGGTCTTAGGTCGTGTATCCACCAGCATCTGGCGCACAAATTTCGTACCAAACTCGGGTATGGCAAAGGTACCCACTTCACAGTTAATATCCTCCGGTGTAATCCCCAATGCCTTGGTACTGGTAAAAATGCTCATGGTATCCGGATCGCCAATGGGTATTTTTCTTGCATCCACCCCGGTAAGGTCCTCCAGCATCTTTATCATGGTTGGGTCGTCATGCCCCAGTATATCCAGCTTTAACAATCGGCCGCTTATGGAATGGTAATCAAAATGGGTGGTTATAACATTGGAATTCACATCATCTGCCGGCCGCTGAATAGGGCAAAACTCATATATCTCATTTTTTCTGGGCACAATCATAACGCCTCCCGGATGCTGGCCGGTTGTACGTTTTACTCCCGTACACCCTTTAACCAAACGGTTGATCTCCGCATTATGGACAACCATATTCCTTTCTTCAAGGTATTTTTTTACAAAACCATAAGCAGTCTTTTCTGCTATGGTACCTATTGTTCCGGCTCTAAACACATGTCCTTCCCCGAACAGCTCTTCCGTATACTTATGGGCTATGGGCTGGTATTCCCCGGAAAAGTTTAAATCTATATCCGGCTCCTTATCCCCGCCAAATCCAAGGTAGGTTTCAAAGGGGATATCATGACCATCCTTATATAAGGGTTTTCCGCATCGGGGACATTCTTTGTCCGGCATGTCAACCCCTGACCCGACGGAACCATCGGTAATAAATTCGGAATATTTGCACTCCAGGCAAACATAATGGGGTGGAAGGGCATTTACCTCCGTAATCCCTATCAAGAATGCCACAAAGGAAGAACCCACCGACCCCCTTGAGCCTACCAGGTAACCATCGCTCAATGACTTTGCCACCAGCTTTTGGGCAATGATATACATTACTGAAAAACCATTTTTTATGATGGAATGAAGCTCCTTTTCCATTCTTTTTTGTACAATCTCCGGCAACGGGTCGCCGTAAATCTCCACCGCCCTGGAGACGGACAAGTCTTGTATTTCCTGCTCCGCCCCTTCAATTTCCGGTGGAAAGGTACCATCAGGGATTGGCATTATGTTTTCAATGGATTCCGCAATTTTATTGGTGTTTTCAACCACTACCTCCCACGCCTTTTCACTACCGAGGTAGCTAAACTCCTCCAACATTTCATCAGTGGTCCTGAAATATAAGGGGGCTTGTTTATCCGCATCGCTGTAACCCTGGCCGGCCATCAGAATCCTGCGAAACACCTCATCCTGGGGATCCAAAAAATGAACATCACATGTGGCCACCACCGGTTTATTTAATTTTTCTCCATAACGTACTATTTCCCTATTGATATCCTTTAGCTGTTCCAGATTTTGAACCTTTTCGGTATCAATTAAAAACTGGTTGTTTCCAAGAGGCTGTATCTCTAAGTAATCATAAAACTTTGCTATCTCAATTATTTTTTCGGGAGGTTTACCTTCCAGTACAGCCCGGTACAATTCCCCTGACTCACAACCTGAACCAATAATAAGCCCTTCCTTATATTGCATGTACAAACTTTTTGGTACCCTTGGCTTTTTATAAAAGTAATTCAAATGGGACTCGGAAATAATCTTGTATAAATTCTTTAGCCCCGTATAATCTTTTACAAGGATAACAGCATGGTATGAGTTCATATGCTTTATATCTTTTACTTCCGAAAGTGCAGAATTTATTTCCTTTAAAAAAGATATGTTTTTACCTTTTAAAATCTCCATGCACTTTATAAATATCTCTGCGGTCGCTCCTGCATCGTCCACTGCCCGATGGTGTTTTTCCAATGATACGTTCAGATGCTTGGCAACCACATTTAGCTTGTGGCTTTTCAGTTCAGGGAATAAGGCACGGCATAACTGAAGAGTATCTAAGTAGGAGTATTCAAAGGAAAGTCCCAGGCTTTTTGCATTTTCCTTTATAAAACCAACGTCAAACTGGGCATTATGAGCAACCAAAACGCTATTTCTGCAAAAATCAAAAAAAGCAGGCAAAACTTCCCTTATAGAAGGTGCTTCTTTTACCATTTCATCCGTAATACCCGTAAGTTCCGATATTTTATCAGGTATATTCCTTTGAGGGTTTACAAAA
This sequence comes from Clostridiaceae bacterium, assembly GCA_012735465.1. GTDB lineage: Bacteria > Bacillota > Clostridia > SK-Y3 > SK-Y3 > JAAYHJ01. The sequence goes on along the minus strand of JAAYHJ010000006.1, from coordinate 40,238 downwards.
GAATTAAATCTGTCTACAACCTTATTCCCTTGTACCTTTACTGCACCAATTTCTATTATCGCATCCTTTTGGGCATTTAACCCGGTTGTCTCAATGTCAAACACCACAAAGCCATCGTCCAGAGTTTCATCCTTAGCATTATATACAACCGGTATGCTGTCATCAACGAGATAGCACTCCACTCCATAAATTATCTTAATATTGTTCTTTTTACCTGCTTCACAAGCTTCAGGAAATGCCTGCACAACGCCATGGTCGGTAACGGCAATGGCAGGATGCCCCCATTGGGCTGCCCTTTTGACCAGGTCGGTTACGGAAGAAACCCCGTCCATCGCGCTCATCTGGGTATGCAAATGCAGTTCAACCCTTTTCTTTTTCGCCCCATCCTTTTTTTCTTTTTTCTCAACCTGCATAATGTCATAGGTTAAAACAATTATTTCACGGGCATATTTATCATATTGGGCTTCTCCCCTAACTCTTACACGTATTCCTGTCTTTAATCTATCATCAATTTCCTTGGATTTATCCTTATCAATAAAGAATTTTGCGGTAATGGAACTGGAATAATCGGTAATATCAAAGGAGACAATAACTTTTTCTCCTTTAGTCTCCTTAATTTCTTTGGAAAATACATCCCCTTCCAGTACAACCTTTCCGGATTCTGAAGTGACGGAAGAAATAGGTATGCTGTCCCCTTTAAAGGGCTTCCCCAAAATAACCGGAGATTCGGAAACATCCTGTTTTTTCCCCGACGAAATGCCATCTTCCTTGCCTTCTTTACCATTAGCCGCTATTATTTCATTTACAATCTGAATTTCCTGCTTTTCTTTAAAATCAAGATAATCGTCCGAGCCTTCTTCCTCTTCATGCTTCTCGATAAACTCCACTGACACATCGAGTCCAAATTCTTCTTTGATTAGCTTTTCCACATGTCCGGCGCATCCGCTTTTTTCAAGCAGCTTCCCACCACCATATTTAATAAAAATTTCAAGCCTTCCGTCTTTATATTGGCATGTACTTCCAAACAATAAGCTACGACAAATGGGAAACTGGTTTTGCAGGTAATAAAGGATGCTCTTATAATAATCCTGCAATGCAGATTCCTTTTGCGGCAGGTCCAGGTATTTTATATTTATCCGTACATCAGAAAGGTGGTATGCTGTTTTTATACTGTTTTTCATTTCATCAACATACCACTTATCCAATAAGTCTTTAAGGCCAATAACAAGATGAACTTTTCGGGTTTTCCTGTATACCTTGACAGATAAAATTTTTGAATCTTTTAAAACTTTTATAGCCGATTCGCTGAATGCAACATTTGGAAATAAATGCAGTATGTTTAAAGGATTGGATGCATGAACTGACATTTTTTTTCTCCTTTACTCTTCACTCCTTGCAATATAAATACCTTTCATGATTTCCCAGTACATTTTAAGCCGGGCTTGTACTCCTTTTTTCCAACCCAGTTTTTCTTCTTTCATTACATGGGACATTTGTTCCAGTACCACTTTTTTATAGGCAATATTATTTTTTCTGACAAAGCTGGTCAACGCAACTTCAACGCCAAATTTTGTGATTTCCATATTGTTCATCCGGTCCAATACGCTTTTTCGCACAGCCCTCTGCCCGGATAAAAAAGGTGAAACCTTTTGGGCAATATCCGTTGTAAAGCGTCCGCCTCTAAAGACGCCAATGGTCATATCCACCTCTCCATCCATAACGGGACGCAAAAGTTTTATTACATGGTTCTCATTTAAGCCAATTAAATCTGCATCCAAAAACAATACTATATCTGCGCTACAATGGTCCAGGCCTATCTTCATCGCACCACCTTTACCCACATTTTCCCCAAGCTCTATCACCTTTGCTCCGCACTGCCTTGCCAACTCTGCAGTTCCATCGGTGGAGCCATCGCTTACAACAATGACTTCTTTAATTTCAGGAACATGGGATGTAACACTAACCACTTCTCCTATGGTACGTACTTCATTATATGCCGGTATTATAGCACAAATACGCATTTATTCATCCTTCCTTCTTGGCCTTGTCTAAATGCTTAAATGCTTTCGATCTCTCTCATAAGTGCCTCAACCAGCTCTTGTTCCGGCACTTTCTTAATTATTTCTCCTTTTCTGAATATTAACCCAACTCCATTTCCCCCGGCAATGCCTACATCCGCTTCCCTTGCCTCCCCGGGACCATTGACTGCGCACCCCATTACAGCAATCTTTATATTCTTGTCAACATTGCTGACCCTTTTCTCTATTTCATTGGCTATGCCAACCAAATCGATTCCACAGCGCCCGCAGGTTGGACATGAAATTATTTCCACTCCCTTTTCCCTAAGGCCAAGGGATTTCAATATCTGTATGGCAGTTTTTACCTCTTCCACCGGTGAACCGGTAAGGGATACCCTTATCGTATCCCCTATTCCTTCCATCAACAATGTTCCAATTCCGATGGAAGATTTTATAGCACCTGACCAATAGGTTCCGGCCTCCGTAACTCCCAAATGCAGGGGGTAATTGGTTTTTTGTGAAATCAGGCGGTAAGCCTCTATCATCATGGGTACGCTGGATGCCTTCAGGGACAAAACTATATCATTAAAATCATGCTTCTCGAGCAATGAAACATGGTACAAAGCACTTTCCACCATTGCCTCAGGGGTTGGCCCTCCATATTTTATGAGCAGTTCCTTTTCAATAGAACCGGAATTTACTCCAATTCGTATGGGAATATTTCTTTGCTTCGCAAGACGGGCTACTTCCCTAACCGGTCCATCGCCACCTATATTCCCGGGATTAATGCGAATCTTATCTATGCCCCTTTCCATGCATTCCAGGGCTAAGCGATAATCAAAATGGATATCGGCCACCAGCGGTATCTTAGTTTCTTTTTTAATCCGGGCAACGGCACGGGCAGCTTCCATGTCAGGTATTGCAATGCGTACAATATCACAGCCTGCTTGTTCCAGCTCCTTTATCTGACTGACCGTAGCATTAACGTCCCTGGTATCCGTATTGGTCATCGACTGTATGGAAATGGGCGCACCGCCCCCTATGACCACATTGCCAACTTTGACGGCTTTTGTATTTTTACGTGGTATAACGTATTTGTTCATCTTAAGTTACTCCTTAATGCCCCGTAATCCTGAGAATATCATTAAAGGTTGCATAAATCAGCAGCAAGATTAGGAAGCCAAAACCAATAACTGTTATTATCCCTTCTTTTTCAGGGTCAATTGGTTTTCTTCTTATTCCTGCCACTAACAAGAATAAAATCTTACTTCCATCCAGCGCCGGAATAGGCAACAGGTTAAAAATCCCAAGGTTTATGCTTATAAATGCGGCAAGAAGGGCCACACTCTCAAATCCGCTTCTTGCTGCCGTACCTATACCCTGTACCATCCCAACAGGACCCGAAAGCTGGTTTAATGCTTCGCGCCCTGTCACTAAATCCACCAGCGATTTCACAATAACCTTACTATAAAAAACCGTCTGATAAAATGCATTTTTAGGAACGTTTAACAGGTTTTTAGGCACTCCCTTTGCGGTATATCCAATCATGTAGCTTTGATATCCGGGGTCATATTCAGGAACAATTCTGTATATGAGCTTCTCACCATTCCTTAAAACCGTAATGTCAACAGGTTTATCCCCATTCTTATCAAGAAAATACCTTACATCATTTTGTATATGCACCTTGTAATCATTCAATTTAATAATCCTATCCCCCGGCAAGAGACCTGCTTTCTCTGCCGGCAAGCCCGGGGTCAGCTCTCCTATAACGGGCTGTGTAACAACGGGCTGCATTAAAGTTAATATTACAAATATTATAAAACCCAGCACAAAATTCATTACTGCACCGGCTACAAATACCGCCATCCTTGCCCATATGGGCTTTTTATTAAAAGCCTTTTCATCATCCGAGGCTTCCATTTCCCCTTCCATCATTACAAAGCCACCTATTGGGAGGGCTCTCAACGAATAGGTCGTTTCCCCTTTTTTATGCTTTAACAGCTTGGGACCCATGCCTATTGCAAATTCATGTACCTTTACTCCCACAAGCTTTGCAACACTAAAATGCCCTAATTCATGAAAGAAAATTAATAATGAAAATACAATTACTGCCGATATTAGAGTCGTCAAATTTATCACCAAACCTTTCTACAAAGAGAAACCCAGTTTAATTTTCAAGTTCCGGATAATTCATTTAACACCGTTTCCCTGGCCCAACTATCGCTATATAAAATATCTTCTAAAGACGGGCTCAAAAGGGTATCATGCCTTCCCATAACCTCCTCAATGATTTCAGCAATCTGAACGAAGCGTATTTTTCTTTCTAAAAAAAGCTGTACTGCCACTTCATTGGCTGCATTTAACACAACCGGCATGGTACCTCCCTGTACTGCTGCCTCATAGGCCAGCCTTAAGCATATAAAAGTATCCATATCCGGTTCAATAAAAGATAAGGTGTTGTTTTTAATAAAGTCCAAGCTTTCGCTGTTTGAAGGCATGCGTTCCGGGTAAGTAAGGGCATACTGGATGGGAATCTTCATGTCCGGCACTCCCAACTGGGCAAGTATGGAATGATCAACAAATTCCACCATGGAATGAATAATGCTTTGGGGGTGTATAAGCACCTGTATTTTTTCAATATCCACATCAAAAAGCCACTTTGCCTCAATAACCTCAAGGCCCTTATTCATCAGGGTAGCGGAATCAATGCTGATCTTACTTCCCATATTCCATTTGGGATGCCTTAAAGCTTGTTCCGGAGTTACATTTTCCAGTTCATTTATTTTTTTACCCAGAAATGGTCCTCCTGAAGCAGTAATTATGAGTTTTTTTACGGCACATGCGGCACCTTTTTGCTGCAAACATTGGAATATGGCTGAGTGCTCACTGTCCACAGGTATGATGTTTACCCCTTTTTCTTTTGCTTCCTTTATTATCATCTCCCCTGCAGTTACCAGGGTTTCCTTATTTGCAAGCGCAATGTTTTTTTTGGCCCGTATTGCTTCAAGGGTGGGCACAAGGCCTGCAATCCCCACAACGGATGTTAATACCATATCAATTTGCGGTAGGGTGGCAGCCTCAACCAACCCTTCCTGTCCCGCAACAACTCTCGTGCCCGTATCCCTAATTCGGTATTTTAAATCCTGTGCCTTTTCTTCGTCCATGACTGCGGCCACCACAGGTTTAAACTTTCTAATCTGCTGTTCAAGCAAATCAATCCTTGTATTGGCAGATAATGCCCATACCTTTATATTTCCCAAACCTTCAATAACTTCCAATGACTGAGTACCTATTGAACCAGTTGACCCAAGAATTGATATGTTTTTTATCATACGTTATATTATTCCCTTCATTTATATTATAATATTAATATATTTGACAAAATAGTATACCAATGGTGCAACAAATATGATACTGTCAAATCGGTCTAAAACGCCCCCATGACCGGGCATAATATAACCATAGTCCTTTACATTATACTGCCTTTTAATGACAGAAGCCGTAAGATCGCCTATCTGGGATATGATCGAACAAAGCAGTCCCAATAAAAAAAGAAGGGTATAATGTATTCTGTAACCGCCAAAGGCTTGTAATATATACCCATACAAGAGAAAAGAAAGGCCACATCCTACCACTCCCCCTATTGAGCCTTCCAATGTTTTTTTAGGACTAATATATGGCCAAGGGTGAGTTTTCCCTAATAACATGCCCGTAAAATAGGCAAAGGTATCCGTTGTCCATGCGCCTAAAAAAATCATCCATATAAAAACATTCCCGTAAGGCAATGCATTTGTAAGTACAATATGGAAAAAGAAATAACATATGTATATTTGAGCAAAAAATACAATGGCAATATGCTGTAGGGAGACTTTCCTGTGATTTATCAAAATATATACTGCCAGCAAAATAACATACCCGTAGAAAAACATTATTATTTTATCCCTGCCAATTATATCTTCCACCGCAATAACCAATGCACCCAGGTATCCAATAAGTGCCAGGCCCTTCTTTTTTATGATCCCGGTAACTGAAAACAATTCGTATAGCCCAACAAGGGAAAGAAGGGCTACACCAATGCGGATAAATACATTCCCCCCAAAAACCACCGCAATAAGAATGATTATACCTATAATTGCACTAATAACCCTTTTCGTAAGCACCTATACTCCTCCAAATCTTCTATCTCTCTGCTGATAATCACGAATTGCATTTAATAAATCTTTTGGCTTAAAATCAGGCCAATATATGTTTGAAAACCAAAACTCCGAATATGCTGATTGCCACAATAAAAAATTGCTTAGTCTCAGCTCTCCGCTTGGACGTATAATGAGATCCGGGTCCTTTATACCACGGGTATACAAATAATTTGATATACATTGTTCATTTATATCATCCACGCTTATTTTACCTTCATTTATATCCTTAACAATGTTTTTTACCGCATTAACCAATTCATTTCTGCCTCCATAATTGATGGCAATGTTAAGAAGCAATCCTGTATTAGATTGCGTAAGTTTTTCAGTTTTTATAATTTGCTCCTGTATTTCCTTGGAAAGCACTGAAATATCCCCTATCACCTTGATTACCACATTTTTCCCTGCCAGTTGCCTCTCTGCATCCCTTAAGTATTCAAGCAGTAAATCCATAAGTGCATCCACTTCTTCTTTGGGCCTTTTCCAGTTTTCAGTAGAAAATGCATATACCGTAAGCACCTTTATTCCTATTTTATCGCAAAACTCAGTGATTGTCTTTAGTGTATTAGCCCCAGCCCTGTGTCCTACCGAACGGGGAAGCTTCTTCTTTTTTGCCCATCTTCCGTTTCCGTCCATAATAATTGCAATATGTTCCGGCAGATTTGAATAATCGATGGAAATATTTTTTCTGGAAAACAGATTTAAACTACGTAATGAGAATTTCAAAATAATACAGTCCTCCCACACTCTAAATCTAAAGAAATACCCCTCTTTGAGGGGTAAAAATGCACTCTATAACATATTTAAATACCATAATAGCAATAATCAATATAATTACATATAACAAGCTAAGATTTCCACAGAAGAATCTTCCAATTTACTAATCCTTAAAACTCTATAGGTAGCAGAAAGTCCGGACTCAGGCTGTCCATAGGGTGACTTGGTATACGAAACAAATATATTGGTATATCCGGCCTTTTTCAAAATTTCCTTTGCTTTTTCCAACTCATACCCTAGTATGTCCAAAGCGGCTTATACCTCCAGTATCTCCTTTTCCTTCTTTGCTATAATATTATCAACTTCGTCGATATACTGATCCGTCAATTTCTGAATATCCTTTTCTATATCTTTTAAGTCGTCTTCGGTGATCTCTGACTTTTTCTTCTGCGCCTTATAGCGTTCCAATGCCTCTCTTCTAACAGCCCTGATTGCGACTTTTGCTTCTTCGCCTCTCTTATGTACCGTTTTCACCAGTTCTTTCCTTCTTTCCTCCGTCAGAGGTGGAAAAACAAGCCTGATAACCTTTCCGTCACTGTTTGGGGTAATGCCTATATCGGATTTCAATATGGCTTTTTCTATATCCTTAACAATCTTCATGTCCCAAGGCTGAATAACCAGCATTCTTGCTTCAGGAACAGAAATATTCCCAAGCTGCGTGATGGGAGTAGGAACACCATAATAATCAACATGTACCCTGTCCAGGATTGCCGGATTTGCCCTTCCCGCACGAATTGCGGCAAGATCCTCAGCAAGAATACTGATGGTCTTCTTCATTTTTCCTTCTATTTCCTTATAATCGTCTTTCATTTTTTCCCCTCCTCCTTTACCAATGTACCAATTTTTTCTCCTAAAATTACTTTAAGAATGTTCTCAGGCTGCGAAAGCCCAAATACTATAATAGGTATATTGTTATCCATACATAGAGAAGTGGCTGTAGAATCCATCACACCCAAGCCTTGCTTTAATATATCAATATAGCTCAATTCTTCAAACTTTGTCGCATTGGGATTCTCCTTAGGGTCTGAATCATATACCCCGTCAACCTTTTTGGCAAGAAGAATGATCTCCGCATCAATTTCAGCAGCTCTTAATGCAGCAGTCGTATCCGTTGAGAAAAAGGGGTTACCGGTTCCACAGGCAAATATCACAATTCTGCCCTTCTCAAGATGCCTTACAGCTTTTCTGCGTATGTACGGTTCTGCTATCTGCCTCATTTCTATTGCTGTCTGAACACGGGTAGGTACTCCCCTCGATTCCAGCGCATCCTGCAAAGCCAGAGCATTGATAACCGTTGCAAGCATCCCCATATGGTCAGCAGTGGTCCGGTCCATACCTTCGCCACTTCTTCCCCTCCAGAAGTTACCTCCTCCAACAACTATTGCAATCTGTACTCCAAGCTGTACACATTTATGTATTTGCTGAGAAATCGCGTTTATAGTATGGGGATCCAATCCAAAACGTTCTTGCCCAGCCAATGCTTCTCCACTAATTTTTAGCATTACCCGTTTGTATTTTGGAACCATTAACATTTCCTCCATCTAACTAAATATGATTAGTTCTACAAAAAATTTTAAACTCCTTCTAATATTCTCAAAAAAGGAACACATGAGTGTTCCTTTTTTGTTATTGACGGTCTTCCTGGTACAAAGAGCTACATTAATTAAGCATCTTTGCAATTTCGTCAACAAAATTATCTTCCCGTTTCTGTAAACCTTCACCTTTTTCAAACCGCGCAAAACGACGTATATTGATATTTTCTCCGATAATTGCTATTTTTTCCGTAAGCAAATCCTGTACTGTCCTGTCAGGGTCTTTTATGAACGGCTGCTCAAGGAGACATACATCCTTGTAAAATTTTTCCAGTCTACCTTCCACTATTTTTTCAACAATTTTTTCCGGCTTGCCTTCATTTAAAGCCTGAGCCCTTAAAATTTCTTTTTCTTTTTCCACTACTTCGGCAGGCACTTCTTCTCTTCTTACATATTGAGGATTTGCAGCAGCAATTTGCATTGCAATATCCCTTACGAAGGCTCTGAATTCTTCATTTCTTGCTACAAAATCAGTTTCAGTATTAACCTCAACCAAAACACCTATTCTTCCGTTTCCATGTATGTAAGCATCTACTATTCCTTCTGCAGCAATTCTACCTGCCTTTTTAGCAGCTGCGGCCAGTCCCTTTTCCCTTAATATCTCTATTGCTTTTTCCATATCCCCGTTTGCTTCCGAAAGTGCTTTCTTGCAATCCATCATCCCCGCGCCGGTTCTTTCACGCAGTTCTTTTACGTCTTTAGCAGTAAACATTTTCACGCCTCCTATTATAGTCAGATTTAATATATGTTTATTCTTATTATGTGCTATTTTAACAAAATCATGAAGAAACCCAATCTTCAGTCTTCACAATTCAGACCGAAGACTGGGCTATATGTCTTATTCTTCAGCAACAACCTGTTCTCCCTGTCTTCCTTCAAGAACAGCATCCGCAATCTTAGATGCAATCAATTTTACAGCTCTTATAGCATCATCATTCCCTGGAATAACATAATCAACTTCTTCCGGATCACAATTTGTATCAACAATTGCGACAACAGGTATTCCTAATTTCCTGGCTTCCGCAATGGCAATTCTTTCCTTCCTCGGGTCAACAACAAACAAAGCACCCGGCAGCCTCTTCATGTTCTTGATACCGCCAAGAAACTTTTCCAGTTTTTCCCTTTCAGCCTTGAGCTTTGTTACTTCTTTTTTAGGAAGCAAATCAAATGTCCCGTCTTCTTCCATCTTAAAGAGCTGATTTAAACGTTCAATACGCTTTTGAATTGTTTTAAAATTGGTTAGCATACCACCTAACCATCTTGCATTTACATAATACATATTGCATCTTTCTGCTTCTTCTTTGATAGAATCCTGGGCCTGTTTCTTAGTTCCAACAAACAGAACATCTTGATTATTCATGGCAAGCTCTCTTATAAAGTAATAAGCTTCTTCTATTTTTTTGACTGTTTTTTGAAGATCAATGATATAAATACCATTTCTCTCAGTAAAGATGTACTCAGCCATTTTAGGATTCCATCTTCTTGTTTGGTGCCCGAAATGCACACCTGCTTCCAGCAACTGTTTCATTGAAATAACTGACATACTTTCACCTCCTGGTTTTTTATACCTCCATCCTAATCATCTTTTTAAAAGGCCTTTAGTCAGGCACCCTTTTAAAAATCATAGGATGTGTGTATTTTTCCTATAGTAGTTTACCACAGTTATTTAGAATTCGCAACTATTTTTTTATACCTAACAACAATTTAACTTCTCCTTGTCCAATATGTAATTCCCGGGCAATATCTTTTATACTGTTTCCTTTTTCTGCAAGCCTCATTACTTCATTATACTTTGGATGTAAGGGAATCCTTTTTGAAAGGTTTTCTTCTACATTAATTGCATACTTATTATTCATATTATTTATTGTCTCTTTGTACTGCTCAATAAGATGTCCACATTGAACAACTTGATCATTTAACCCTGCCTTTAATTTTTCAACTTCTTTCATCTTTTCTTTTAATTCATCCATAGTTTTAAGCAAGCTATTATTTTCCCTTTCCACACGGGTTGCAACATAATCGGAAACATTATTCAATTCATTAACCATCAGGTCCGCTTGTTCAAGCATTTCTTCCAGGTGCTTTATCTTATCTTCCAATAGGGACACTTCACCATGCAGGATCCTTTTATTTATATATAAATACACCAAAAAATAGAATAAATTAACTAATATAAAGACGACAATCCATAAGAAATACTGCATGTTCTTCTCCTCTCGCTATCGTTTTATACAAATATAACATAAAAAAATTTGGTATAAATGCGTCCCATATCATATAAATATGTCAATTACATGATTCTTCTTTGACCCTTTGCCTTTCTCTTTTTTAATTTCCTTAACTTCTTTATTATTTTTTCGTCCTTCTCCCGCTTGCTCTTCCTTTTGAAATCTTTTTCTCTCTTCATTCTTTTCACGTATCTTTACTTCAAAGGACTTGTCTACCGAATTTATTCTCCTTGTTGACTGCTCCGCCTGCTGTTGCAACGAGTGGGAAATATTTTGTTGAACTGCATAATTTCTTTGATGGAATTCATTTTGTACCTTTGATACATCCATCGTCCTGGGCATCATTACCTGTAAATCTATCGGTTTCATAATCCCTCCCCCTTATACTAATATTGTAAAGCCACACCTTATAGTAGCTATTACAAGAATAAATACCGGCTTCAGTCTTCGTAAACACCTATTTTAATATCCGCCCCATCTTTATAAAAGGTGGCATGCATGATATTATCCTTCACATAAAGCATACTTGAGCCTATTATTATCCTGGTTCCCGGGTATGTTATATTATATACCTTTATCTTTCCTCTAACTTCTTCCTCCGCTATATCTCCAACTTCTTCAAATTCTTTCTTCAAATCTTTAAGTTTATTGCTCAAGAATATTTTTGTTTTTAAGGCTTTCATCATCATAATGCGCTTACCATTATTCAATCTATTTAAACTCTCCAGTTTTTTAAACATTTCAATAGCCTGGTCCGCTTTTTTTATATCGTCTTCAATGGCAGCTATTTCTTTCTTCAATTGTTTATACCGCTTACGTAAATTAGGATCAATTCCAACTTCCAATTCGGTAACAGTGGACATTGGAGAACCAACCGTCTTTGCCTTTATTTCTTTCAATGCCCTTGCTGCACCGCCAACAATCAACCCTTTTCTCCCGCTTAATTCCAATTTCCCACCGCACTGTACAGTACTATGCATTATAACATCACATTTTATATCCTTACCGGCTATCAGATTGCTGTTTTCAATATATTTTGCTACAATATTTCCATTGGCAATCAAAGTGCCCTTCATCAATCCCTGCATACCCCTATGCAGTATTATATCCCCTTTTGCTTTAAGGGTGGCACCTTCGACCACCCCATATACCTCGATCCAGCCCCCTGCTTCCACTGAAAAACCAGTCAAAACATTTCCTTTTATTATTACATTACCTACAAAATTTATATCACCGGTAGAATTATCCACATTCCCTGAAACCTCATAAAAGGGATATACATTAATTTTTTGATCTTCTATAACTACCTGTCCATCCACATTAGCTATAAGCTGAAGTCCATCTTCCGAAATCAGTACGTTTTTACCTTTTGGCAATACAGCCGGCTTACCAGGTTTGGGCGGTACATCTTCACCATATACATTTTTCCCCGGTGTACCCGGTGTAGGCAAAATAGCAGTTGCAAGTATATCTCCGGCACGCACATTTTCAATTAAATTTAACTGATGAAAATCCACCCTTCCATCTTCCAACAGCTTTGGGGTTCTGTCCTTTACCAAGTTGAAATGATATTGGATTTTTCCATCTTCTCCATTAACAGGCGCCATACCTTCTGCAACCACAAACTCTTTATTATAAACGGGATTACCGGCTAAATTCTCAATAACATCATGATTTATCCCAAATATGATTTTTTCCTGCAAAAGTGCATCAATCATTTCCTGATAAGTAGCCTCTTTTCCACCTTCCGGAGGTAATAGGCTGAGCAAAGCTTTCATTTTATCAGCTGTGACTTTCACTACTATCTCTGCATCAAATTTTTTTTCTTCCTGAGACTCAGCAATTTTATATTCAAAACCATCACTCTTATTAACAGCTTCATTAATTGCTGTTAAATCATAATTATGTATTGCTTTTCTTTCTATATAACTTAGAACATCTGAAAGCCCCAGCTTTTTTTGCGGCTTTATAGGTGGAAACACGGTAAGAAATACACCATCAGAACGATAATCTATCCTAAATCCCTTATTATCCATTTCCTATCACCTACCCTTCATATAGAATACCTCTATATCTTCCCAATTTATTTCTAAGCCTCATAATTGCTTTTGAATGCAATTGGGAAACTCTTGACTCTGAAACCTTCATAATAGTACTAATTTCTTTTATTGTTAAATCCTCATAATAGTATAAGATGACAACTTTTTTTTCTTTCTCCGGTAACTTATCAATAGCATCGGACAGCGTATTCTTTATTTCATTAATTTCAATTATGCTGGCGGGGCTGTCAGATTTATCATCCTTGTACAGTACATCCTTTCCATCATGATTCTGTTCTATAAACTCGTCTAATGATATGAGATGGGAAATATTTAAATCACTTACTATTTTACTATAACTATCCAGGTCCATTCCCAAATAATCAGCCACTTCATTATCCGTTGGCGGCCTTCCATATTTCGATTCCAGCTCTGCCTGGGCTCTTTCTATTTCTTTGTTTTTTTGCCTTAGGGAACGGGGAACCCAATCCAGTTTACGAATATTATCAATAATAGCGCCTCTTATCCTCAAAGATGCATAAGTCTCAAATTTTACTCCCTTTGACAAATCATACTTATCTATGGCATCAATCAACCCAAAAATACCATAACTTAACAAGTCCTCATACTCCACATTATTCCCTAAGTATATACTTAATCTACCGGCAACATATTTTACCAACGGAGAATATTCAATAATAAGCTTTTCCCGGATTGCACTGCTTTTTGTCTCATAATACTGTTTCCATAAATCCATCTGTCTGGAGATATCATTAGACATGTTTACTTTCTCTCCTAAATGTTATATTGCTATTTTTGTAAATTTATTTTATTTATCCCTATCGGATAATGTCTTGGACTCGCTTTTTTCTTTGAGCACTTCTGTTTCTTTTTGTTTGTCTTTTCCCTTCTGCATTTCTATTGCCTTTTGCAGCTCTATTTCTATTTCTTTACGTCTTTCCTTTTCTTTAATTTCCTCATAAGCATCTGAAAACACTTTTCGAACAAATAAACCAATGATATAAAATACAATAAGAACAATGGAGGTATATATACACAAATCAGAAAATGGTACTTGCTGACATAAACTTGCAATAATTACGATTAAAGCACCTATCAGGGATAAAAAACCAGGAATATAGTGTAATATTCTCATACATGGTTCTCCTTTTACAAACGTCTTATACCATGTCCAATCGTTTTCACAACAAGAATACCATTTTCAGTATACAATTCTATTGTCCTACCAAAATTACCTCCCGTGTCCTCTGCAACAATAGGTATGGATAAACTTTGCAGTACTTCCCTACTGGCAGCCGCATTTCTATCTCCAATTCTCACTATATCGCTTGTTTGAGAAAAAGAAAACATTTGAGCACCACCTGCCAGCTTTGCAATTATATTATTTTTTTTTGCACCAATACTCAGCATCTCTTCCAATAGCTGAACTATTGCGGTATCTGCAAACTTTGCCTTATTCGTATTGTTTTTCACCTGTTTACTACTGGGTAGCATAATATGAGCCAAACCCCCAATTCTTGAGGATGGATCAAACAAAGCTATTCCAACACACGAACCAAGTCCTAAAGTAGTAAGGATTCCAGGATATTTTGCAACTTTTAGATCCGCCATTCCCACTCGTACTAAATTGTCCATTAACTTATTACCCCTAAAGATTTTAATAATACTTCATAAGACCCTACACTAGGTATTAAAAAGAAATTTCCCAGGATTTTATAATCACAATCACTGAATTCCGTTTCTATAAACAGGACAGAATCACCTACTTTACCAAATTCGATAGCTGGAACGCTGAGTATTGCTCCTGCCATATCAATAGTCAAATAAGGGACCGATGGCATAATTCTTAAATTAGTCAAGGTTGACAGGGCAGACAAGTAGGAACCTGCCAGTATATTACCTACTTCTTTCAGGGCAGAAATTTCCATCTCGTTAAAATCACAAGCTTCTACTTCCGGAGTCCCCATTATCATATTAACCAGCGTATGGGCATATTTCTGTTCGAACACAAACATAATATATCCATCTAAACCCCCGGAAACACTAAATAATATCCCTGTGACAGTATTATCTGCGCCCCCTAATAAATTGGCTATTTCCTTGAATTCAAGAATTTGAACCTTCGGAATATTCATATCCACTTTACGGTTAAGCATCTTTGCAAGGGAAGTTACGGCATTGCCTGCACCAATATTTCCAATTTCTCTAAGCACATCTAACTGAAGGGCATTTAAGTTTTCTATTGATATTGACATACTATCCTCCTTAATTAAAATTTCAAATAATATATATTCTATATTTTTACTAATACATCAACTTGTCCACATCTATTAATGTTATAACCCGCTGGTTCAGCTTCCCTACCCCATATATAAAATCAAAGGACTCATCATTATTATAATTTGATATGCTTTCAATCTGGTCACTTTCAAGAGTTATAACCTCCAGCACGGAATCAACAAAACAACCAATAGAAGCATCATTAACCTTAATAATTATGATGCGAACATCTTCTGATTTTTCTTCCCGTGGCATATTAAATTTTTCTCTGAGTCCCATCACGGGAATAATTTCCCCTCGTAGATTAATCACGCCTCGTATATAACCGGGTGCCTTTGGAACTCTTGTAATTGCCGTGGGT
This sequence comes from Clostridiaceae bacterium, assembly GCA_012735465.1. GTDB lineage: Bacteria > Bacillota > Clostridia > SK-Y3 > SK-Y3 > JAAYHJ01. Next base: position 24,729 of record JAAYHJ010000006.1, on the reverse strand, counting down.
GTAACTATTTCTACAACCCTTTGAATATCTATTGCATATTCATCTTTATCCAGAGTGAATACAACATACTGCTTTGAATATGAATCATTCACTATGATCCCCCCTTTCAGACTGCCAATGAATTGACATCCAGGATTAAAGCTACCTGTCCATCACCAAGAATGGTAGCACCGGCTATGTATTTTATACCTGAAAGGTGTTTTCCAATAGATTTTATGACAATCTCCTGCTGTCCAATAAGCTTGTCCACCATGAAGCCAGTAAGTTTATCTCCTTTTCGGACAATTATAATTGTTGCTTGCTTCTTTTCCTTTTCTTCACTCTTGGGAACTTCCAAAATACGGTCCAGGCGAATAAGAGGTATAACGCTATTGCGGAGCAAAAACACTTCCTGCTTCTGAACCAGTTTAATATCTTCAGGCTTTATTTTTATAATCTCCTTAATGGAGTTAAGAGGAATTGCATACTTTTCTTCCCCCAACACAACCATCAATGCCTGAATTATGGCCAGTGTTAAAGGAAGCCTTATTATAAACTTACTGCCTTTCCCTTTCTCCGTTTCTATATCTATAACACCACCCAGGGCTTCTATTTTAGTTTTTACCACATCCAAACCGACACCCCGGCCTGATATGTCGGTAACCTTATCTACCGTACTAAAACTTGGGCGAAACAGAAAATCAAGAACTTCTTTTTCTGAAAGGGAATCCGCAACTTCCTTGGTTACCAACCCCTTTTCAACAGCTTTCTTCCTTACCTTTTCAATATCAATACCATTTCCGTCATCCTGTACTTCAATAATTACGTTATTCCCATCATGATAGGATTTCAGGTTAATTGTTCCGCTTTTTGGCTTATTCCTGCTAGCTCTTATTTCAGGAGTCTCGATACCGTGATCTGCAGCATTTCTTAAAAGATGAATAAGTGGATCTCCGATTTCATCAATGACTGTCCTGTCCACTTCCGTGTCAGAACCATACATGTTTAACACTATTTGTTTGCCCAGTTCCCTTGATAAATCCCTTATCATCCTGGGGAAGCGATTGAACACCATTTCCACAGGCACCATGCGCACCTTCATTACGGCATCATGTAAACTTGTTGTAACCCTTTCAAGGTACTCAACAGCTTCACTATAACCCTGATTTGAATCGTCCACATCAATGTCTTCCAAGCGGGTTTTTATTATTATAAGCTCACTGACCAGGTTCATCAAATTATCCAATCTGTCAATATCTACCCTTACTGTTTTTCTTGCTCTGCCCTTTTCTTTATTTTTTTGTTCTTTAACCTGTTCCTCTTCCCCTTCCAACTCCCAGGCTTCATTTTGTAAAACTTGATTATTATTTTTCTCGCTTACCGAACTTGCATATATTGGATCAATTATTACTTCTTCTACTTCTGCAATACCATATAATTCTTTGGATATTTTTTCACTGGTTTCTTTTGATACAATGACTACGGTAAATTCAAAATCAAACTTTTCATCTTCAATATCTTCGACCTTCGGGTCAGATTTTAAGATACTTCCATTATTCTCCAAAGCCTTAAAGATAATAAATGCCCTGGCAGATTTTAATACACAGCCTTTATTCAGTCGAACGGTAACCCTAAAGGCATTCATACCCATATCAATAGCCTTGTTTATTACATTTTGCACATATTCATCCAACTCCAGAGAAGCACTTGCATGTTCCAGGGGTGGAAGCTGGTTTTTTGTATTTGCTACAAAAGGATTAGTGTCTCCTGTTTTTTCCGTTTCAAGCAATTTGTTCAACATCTTGATAACATTCTCATATTTATCCTCTCCTTCAGCACCTGTCTTAATGATACTCTGCAAGTAGTTTTCAAGGGCATCCAAGCACTTAAAGAGCACATCTATTACTTCTGAATTTACTTTTATCTTGCCATTTCTTATCTTTTGAAGAACATTTTCCATATCATGGGTTAATGCAGCCATTTTTGAATAACCCATGGTACCTGACATGCCTTTTAATGTATGGGCAACCCGAAAAATTTCATTTAATGTGGGCATACTGTCAGGTTTTTTTTCAAGCTCAAGCAAACTCTGGTTAAGACTTTGCAAATGCTCTTTAGATTCATCAATAAAAAGTTCAAGATATTGACTCATATCCATCTTCTCACACCCCCACCATTTTTGTAATGACATTGCTGATTTCATCCAGCGGCACGATCCTATCAACAATACCTGCACTAACAGCAGCTTTTGGCATGCCATATACAACACAAGATTCTTTGCTCTGCGCAATAATATATGCATTATTTTTTTCTTTTAATTTTTTCAATCCTTCACATCCGTCGTTACCCATGCCAGTCATTATAACACCGATAATATTCTTAAGCCCTGTGTCTGATAAAGAATTCATCATAACATTAACAGAAGGTCTATGTCTTCCTGCATCATTGGAATCACTTTTATCCAGATGTATTACCAAACGGTCGCTTAGATTGTCTTTATGAACCTTTAAATGATAATCACCCGGTGCAATATATACATTACCTGCCTGTAAAACATCACCTTCTTCTGCTTCTTTAACCGACAGCTCACTCATACCATCCAATCGTGCAGCCAGAGATTTTGTAAATCCAGGAGGCATGTGTTGTACAACGGTAAATGCAGCAGGAATATTCCCTGGTATTAATGGGATTACCTGCTGCAAAGCCCTGGGCCCACCGGTTGATGTACCAATTGCAACTATATTTTTTAAACTGCTATTGTGTTTGGTCTTACCACTGCTTCTACTCCTTAACTGGTACGTAAAGGGAGTTACCATCGAATTCCTTGCCACTTTTATTTTCCTTATCATTTCCTCTCTGAATCTATCACTGTTTATATTGAAAAAATTCAGTGGCTTTGCTATAAAATCAATAGCTCCCAGTTCTAATGCTTTTATGGTAGCTTCAGCACCTTCGCTTGTTAAGCTGCTAATCATAATAACAGGAAGAGGATGTTCCTTCATTATATGCCTTAAACATTCCAATCCATCCATTGTTGGCATCTCAACATCCAATGTGACTACGTCCGGAGAATATTGCTTTATTTTTTCCAACGCTTCTTTACCATTTGAAGCAGCATATATTACCTGAATATCCTTGTCTGAATTTAATACATCAGATATTATCTTTCGCATAAAAGCTGAATCATCTACAACAATTACTCGTATTGCCATTTCACAACATTCCCTTTTGAATCAATTTTACCTGTTTATCAAAAATAAATTTAATGATCACATCACGGTCTCTTTCATTAATATCTTTGTATACGATGCCCACATCATATAGATTCTTTTCATCATTTAATAAACGGCAACGAACGACCTTACCAAGAGTCTTTATTATATTTCCTTCAATATCTACCTCTAGCTCCAAAACTTCATCCATATTATAAACACGATTTGAAAAAAATCCTATTCCGCCTCCACTTATATCCCTTGCTAATTCATTAACAAAAGATCTGGAATCCTCTCGATTATTATCATCATTATCGTCAGCACTGGATACAACTCTTATCTTAACAGGAACTACACAATTGAACCTATAATACTCTCTTCTTTGTATCTTGGTGATTTCCGTAGTTATCCGGAGTTTATAAACTATTACATTCCCTTTTTTTCGATATCCATCGATTTCGCCATAAAAAGAGAATAGACCGACCTCATGAGGAAATACCACCTTTAGCCTGCTGCCCCTAGGAACATATATAAACCTTCCTTGGTATATCGGAGCAGCAATAAGGATTTGCTCCGAATTTAATATTTCTTCAAGCTGGCTAACATAAGTTGTTTCCTTTTCCTTTCCTCTAATATCATATAAAGTAAGCTCAAGCTTTGTTCCTATACTAACATCTCTGATATTCATTATACCATCCTTACCTGTACCATGATGCATTATTAACATTAATAAACTTATGCAAAAATCCTCTTAAGCCATAAGTATTTTTAGATCGGTCCTGATTAACCCGCATAAGTTTATGGGCAATTTCACTGAATTGCCTGGACACCAGTGTTCTGGGATGGCTAATAATAAATGGTTCCTGGCTTTTTATTGCCTTTTCAATATTGCTATCATACATTATGTACCCCAGACTATAGGGTTTTATATTTAAAAATGTCTCCACTGCATTAGATAGCTTCCTTGTCACATGTAAAGCCTCTTTTTCGCTACGAGCACGATTTACCACTAACTGTATTATCTTGTTTTTATCATTATATGATACCGTTTTTACCAGTGCATAAGCATCCATGATTGATGTTGGCTCAGGAGTGGTAATTAATATTACTTCATCTGCTGCAAGTACAAATCGAATAACACTTTCAGATATACCAGCCCCTGTATCAATTAGAATAATATCGGCAACATTTTCCAAGAAAGAAATTTTTTCAATTATAGATTCCAGTTGCTCTTTTTCAAGGTTTGCCATTTCCTGCATACCACATCCACCGGAAATAAACTTTACATTCATTGGGCCTTCGGTCAAAGTATCAAATATCGTCTTCTCGTTTTTAATAACATCCAACAAGGTATAAGAAGGGGAAATACCAAATAATACGTCAATGTTTGCCAAGCCAAGATCCGCATCCAAAATAACAACCCGATATCCCATTTTACCTAAGCTTAACGCTAAGTTTACGGAAATAGTTGTTTTCCCCACTCCACCCTTACCGCTTGTTATCGTTAATACCCTGCACTTTTTTTGATTAGGAGTGCTTTCCATTAGAGGTGAGCTTTCTTCTTTCTGTGTCTTAAGCCTGCTTATTATCTCTCTTAATCTATCTGCCTGATCTCTCATATTGGATACTCCCTAATAGTTTTTTTATAATTTTATCGGCATCTGCAATTTCTATATCATCCGGAACTGATTGTCCTGTCGTAATATATGATAACTTATTCTTAGAGTATTTTAAAACGTTTACAATAACGCCCAATGAAATTGTTTCATCCATTTTGGTAAATATTATGCGATAATCCTTAAGAAAATTATAGCTATCTATAATTTCTTTACATACATTATTATCGGTGGTTAAACTTATAAGCAAAAAAATCTCTTCCGGGTTGCTTATCTTAATAATTCTTTTCAATTCTTCAAGCTGCTGGACATCTTTATGACTTTTACCAGCCGTATCTATGAATATATAGTTTTTATCCTTAAACTTATTTATAGCATCCTTAACTTCTTCAGGTGAATAAGCAATTTCCAGGGGTAGCCCCAGTATATCCGCATAAGTTTTCAATTGTTCCACAGCAGCAATCCTATATGTATCAGTAGAAATAATGCCTATATCTTTTTTATACTGGATCGAATAAATTGCAGCAAGCTTGGCTAATGTTGTGGTTTTACCCACGCCAGTAGGACCAACAAAGATTACTACCTTTGCTTTTGAGCCATTGTCCATGCCAATAGGCTGGGGTTTGCCCAATAAAGAAGCAATGGAAGCATACATTCTTGCTGCAATCTCATGCATACTTGCATTATTGGAAAGGGTACCTTTAATCTCATTTATCAGCTCATCTACAAGGGCTGGCTCCACATTATTATCAATTAAATTGGTGTAAAAAATCTCCATCATCCTTGATGTCCTGTCTGCTGGATTTGACTGCAACCCATTATACTTGTTTGTCGCATACATGTTTTGCGTTTGCTGGTAAATCTTTTCCACAAGCTTTTCTATATCGTTTACTTTCTTTTGCAGTTCCCTGATTTCTGCCGAGTCACTATCCTGGTGTATACCCGTGTCATCTTTTTTATTATGATTCCTGGCCGCTACCAGTCCTACCTCCTGGGAGCGGGCAGGAGATACCCCTTCATCTATCGCTGCCAGCACCTCAACTACAGGCTTATAGAAAAACCCCTTTATGCCCTTTTGTCTTATTTTTCTTGTATTCAGTATGATGGCATCACTGCCTAAATCCATCCTTACTTTTAATATAGCATCTTGAATATCTCTTCCCACATATCTTTTTATCTTCATTTTTAAATACTCACCATTCCTACTGATTGTACTTCAACAGAAGAATCTATCTCATTATACGATAAAACAGTTAATCCGGGAATAGATTGTTCCGTTAATTTTTTAAAATATAGTCTTACAATTGGGGACGCTAATACAATAGGTTGCTGTCCTAAAGCTAACACCTTCTGGATTTGCTTATGCAACGAATTAATAATCTTTTGTGTTACAGCCGGATCCAAGCCCAAATAGGTTCCATGTTCAGTATTTTGAACCGATTGCATAATTGTTTGCTCAAGTTTGGGATCAAGGGTAATTACACTTGCTTTATTCTTGCCTATAACCCGACTGGAAATTGCTCTACCCAAGGCCTGCCTGACATACTCGGTCAATATATCCGTATCACGGGTTACCCCAATATAATCTGCCAAGGTCTCCAATATGGTAACCAAATCCCTTATAGACACGCCTTCTTTTAATAAATTTGCCAGTACCTTTTGTACTTCACCGATGGACATTTGTTTAGGAATGAGTTCTTCAACCAATGCCGGATGGCTCTGCTTCACATTATCTATCAGCGTCTGCACATCCTGTCTGCTCAGCAACTCATGGGCAAACTTCTTAATTATTTCTGTCAGATGGGTTGCAATAATGGACGGAGGATCAACAACGGTGTATCCCAGTATTTCGGCACGCTCCCTTTGTTTTTCGTCTATCCAGATTGCAGGAAGGCCAAAGGCAGGCTCAACCGTTCTTATGCCTTCAATTTCCTCTTCCACTGTCCCTGGATTCATTGCAAGATAGTGATCAAACATTAATTCACCCTGTGCCACCTCCACCCCTTTTATTTTGATAACATATTCATTGGGACTGAGCTGGATATTATCCCTCAAACGGATAATTGGTACCACTATACCCAATTCCAGTGCAAGCTGCCTTCGGATCATAACCACCCGATCCAACAGGTCCCCGCCCTGGTTAACATCCGCCAGAGGAATAATGCCGTATCCAAACTCCAGTTCAATCGGGTCCACATGTAAAAGGGAAATGACATTCTCAGGCTTCCTAATCTCTTCAGCTGCCCGTTCTTCAACCTGTATTTCTTCTTTTATTTCTGCACGCTGTATCTGCTTACGAATATTGTATCCTGCTAATACAAGCACAACTGCCAAAATGGCAAAAGGTAAAAAGGGTAAACCGGGAACAACAGCCAACAGGGCAGCTATGCCGGCAGCAATATACATTACTGTATAGTTTTGAAAGATCTGTTTTACCAAATCCACGCTGAGATTAGAATCAGAAGCCGCTCTTGTTACAATGATACCGGTTGCAGTGGAAATAAGAAGGGCTGGAATCTGGCTTACCAAACCATCCCCTACAGTAAGATTAATATACTTGTTAATAATGTCCTGAATCTCCCCTTCTTGCCTTATCATCCCCATTACAAATCCGCCGATTATATTAATAAAAGTGATTATGATTCCTGCAATGGCATCCCCTTTTACAAACTTACTTGCTCCATCCATTGCTCCGTAAAAATCCGCTTCCCTTTGGACATTTTTTCTTCTTTCTTTCGCTTCAGCCTCATTAATGAGCCCGGAGTTCAAATCCGCATCTATAGCCATCTGCTTTCCAGGCATTGCATCCAATGTAAATCGGGCAGCTACTTCTGAAACCCTTTCAGACCCCTTTGTAATTACAAGGAATTGAACAATTGTTATAATTAAAAAGACAATAAGTCCAACCACTACATTTCCCTGAATTACAAACTCACCAAAAGCTTTTACCACCGAACCGGGATTGCCCTTGGCAAGTATTAAACGGGTTGAGGAAATATTCAGTGCTAATCTATACAATGTTGTAATAAGGAGTAAAGAAGGAAAAATCGAAAACTGTAATGCTTCTTTTGCATATACGGTATTTAGTAAAATTACCACTGAAAGGGATATATTTATGGAAAGCAATATATCCAGCACAAAAGGTGGTACAGGAATAATAATGATTATTACTATAGCTACAATTAATACTGCAACGGATATATCCGAAAACTTCACACTTTTCCCTCCCTAGATAGCCTTGTTCTTTAAGCTGTATACAAAGGCCAATACTTCAGCTACTGCCTGAAATAATTCAGCCGGTATTTTCTCGCCTAAGTCTGTTGATTCATATAAGGCTTTTGCCAATTTTTTATTTTCCACAATCTCAACTTTATTTTCTTTTGCTATTTCCCTGATTCTAAGGGCAATATAATCCTGCCCTTTTGCCAATACAACAGGCGCGTCGGCAATTTTTATATCATAAAGCAAAGCAACGGCATAATGAGTAGGATTGGTTATCACCACATCTGCTTTGGGTACTTCGGACATCATGCGCCTCATGGAAATCTGCCTTTGCTTTTCCCTAATCTTTGATTTGATCTGGGGGTTACCTTCTGTTTGCTTATATTCTTCTTTTATTTCCTGCTTAGACATCATCAAACTTTTTTCATGCTGTCTCCATTCAAAAATATAATCAATGACTCCTAAAACCACCAGTACCATTCCCATGCGGAGTGCAATATTCACCGCATCATTTCCAATATTCGATACAATCTGCATCACTTCCATATCCAAAAGGGCAACAACGCTTTCCGTTTCTTTTTTTACATATGCATAGGCTATATATCCAACAATAAAAATTTTTGCAATGGATTTTAACAATTCCATAAATGCATGAGCGGAAAAAAGCCTTTTAAACCCTTGTATGGGGTTTAACCTGTCAAATTTGGGTTGGAGGGTCTTGGTAGTAAACAGAAAACCCACCTGCATATAACTGGAAACAAGCCCCCCTATAAATACAGCTCCCAATACAGGCAACAATACTTTAAAAAGAAGCAATAAAACTTCCATTGCCAGCGAAAAAAAATCGGGTTTGTACATAAGGTTTTCATCCACAGCGTAGTGTATAAAAACCTTGCGCATGAATTGTGCAATGGTTTCGTACATATATCCCGCTGCATATTTTAAAGTTACAAAGGCTATAATAAGAAGCACTGCGGACTTTATTTCCTTGCTCTGTAAAACCTGTCCCTTGGAACGCGCTTCCCGACGCCTCCGCGGAGTAGGTTTTTCCGTCTTATCGTCCCTGTCTGCAAATAGCTGTATGTTTATCTTAAACCGCTCATTAATCATCTTTTAACCATATCCTTTATCACGGTTTCCAAATCCCTGTACATTCCTTCTGCCATCACTTCCATAATAATAGAAAATGCCGCTACGGACAATACCAATGTAAACATTCCAATAATTATTTTTAATGGCATACCCACAACAAACACATTCATTTGCGGTATGGTTCGGGCAAGGATACCCAATACAACATCTGTAATAAAGATAGTAGCAATAACTGGAGCAGCAATTTTAAAACCTATTACAAAGGCATCAGCAAAAATTCTTATAATATCTCCGAGCAGTCTTTCACTCATTATGAAGGAACCAATGGGTATAATTTTATAACTATAAAATATTGATGAAATTATCATATGATGTCCATTCATGGATAAAAACATCAAAGTAGCAATTACCGTGTATAAATTTGCAATAACTGGAACTTGTATATTGCTTTGGTGGTCAAAAACATTAACCATACCAAAACCAATTTGCATATCAATTATCTGCCCTGCAATATAAAGGGCTGAAAAGGTAATATATGTAATAAAGCCCAATATCAAACCTACAGCAAATTCTTTTATGATAATACCCATATAGGCTAAAAAATGCATATCCCTTATCTGAGGAATCTCATCCAATGCAGGTGTTATTATTAGTGCAATCATAAACCCAAGCCCAATTTTTACCATATTGGACATGTTTCTTCTTCCAAAAATGGGAGAAATAATAAACAGGGAAGTAGTCCGCGTCAATACCAGCAAAAAAACTTCTATATAATTCGATATAAGATAAAGTACATTATTCATAGTGCTTGTCCTTATCTAATATATGTATTAACATTAGCAAAAAGATTATGTGCAAATTCTACCGCCACCGAAAGCATCCATGGACCAAAAAGTATAATTGCTCCAAATACAGCAATAATCTTTGGGATAAAAGCCAATGTCTGCTCATGTATTTGCGTGGTTGCCTGAAATATGCTCACCGCAAGACCAACCAAAAGCCCCAGCCCCAACATAGGCCCCGATAGCAGCAACACCATATATAATGCATCCTTTGCCAAATCAATAACCAACCCTTGCTCCATCATAAGCACCCCTTACATATTATTTAAAACTGGTTATGATTGACTGTACAATCAAATTCCACCCATCAACCATTATAAACAAGAGTATTTTAAAAGGCAAAGAAATCATAATAGGAGGAAGCATCATCATACCCATTGACATAAGTGTACTGGATACTACCATATCAATAACTAAAAAAGGAATATATATTACAAAACCAAACTGGAATGCTGTTTTAAGCTCACTAATAATAAATGCGGGTATGACTGCTCTTGTCGGTATATCAGCAGCATTTTCAATTTCTTCAGTACCTGACAAGGAAACAAAGAGTGCGAGATCTTTTTCACGGGTATTTTTCAGCATAAATTCGCGCAAAGGTTCCATAGCTTTTTTCAACGCTTCTTCTTGAGTTATCTCCTCCCTTATATAAGGTTGTATAGCATTAGCATTTATTTGTTCACCGATAGGTGCCATTATAAAGAAGGTCAAGAAAAGCGCCAGCCCTATCAGCACCTGATTGGGAGGCATTTGCTGTGTACCAAGAGCATTTCTTAAAAATGACAAAATGATGATGATCCGTGTAAAAGATGTCATCATTATCAATATTGCCGGAGCTAATGATAAAATGGTTAACAGTACTAGAACCTGCAAACTTACAGCAACATCTTCAGGGCTATCGGCAAACTCTCCCAGATTTATTCCTGATTGGGGATCAGAATTCTCTGGCTGCGCATACGCCACAGGCATCAATACAGCAAAAACAAAAACCAAAACCAGTATTATTACTAAACCCCTTTTACTACAAAATCTCTTATTCATGGCTACTGTCATCTCCGCTTATACCGTTACCATTTAGTTTTTCTAATGTACTTTTTATTTTTTGAATATCCTGTGGAATTTTATTGTTGCTTTGAGGTATTGTCTTGGAATTCTTCCCCTCTGCCCTGTAGAAAAGTGAAGAACCATCTACCCTAAAAAATTTTCGCAAGTAGTTTTCAAATACCCCTACCAGGCTTGGCGATTCCTCCTTTTTCTCCAGAATACCCTCTTCAAATTGCAAGTCTACATCGGCCAAAAACTGGACTGTTTTACCCGCTGTAGCCAAAAGGATGTATTTCCCACCAACTTTTATAAGATATAGATTTTTATCAATTCCCAATGACATGGTTTCCACTACCTGCATGTGTTTCCCTTTCATGGCCAAACTGGTTTTCTTGCCTATGAAGCGGGTAAAAACATAAGCTAAAAAAATAATACAACTAAAAATTATAAGTCCCATGAAAAGATTTATTATAATATTTATTTCAGTTGACATGTATAATCCCTTCTATCCAACTCATCCTATTGCCTTTTTTACTGCTTCTATTACACGTTCAGCCTGGAAAGGCTTAACAATAAAATCCCTTGCTCCTGCCTGTATTGACTCAATCACCATGGCTTGCTGGCCCATAGCTGAACACATTATGATTTTAGAATTTGCATCCACTTTCTTAATTAACTTTACTGCCTTAATACCATCCACTTCAGGCATGGTAATATCCATAATCACCAGATCCGGATTTAATTCCCTGTATTTTTCAACCGCCTTAGCACCGTTATCGGCTTCTCCAACCACTTCATAACCATTTTTAGTCAATATATCCTTTATCATCATTCTCATAAATGCTGCATCATCGACAATAAGTATCCTTTTACCCATTGCAATTCCTCTCCTTATTATTCAAGTATTATATTAATAACAACCATGGTAATCTACCAGGTAGTTACCTCTGATGGCTCCAGATAAACCCTAATACCCCACCCTTGTGCTAAATCTACAATCGCTTTGATGGACTTACAATTTCTGTAATACGGACGCCAAAATTTTCATCTATTACAACCACTTCACCTTTGGCAATAACCTTTCCATTTACAAGAATATCAATTGGCTCCCCTGCCAGCTTGTCCAACTCAATAATAGAACCGGGTACAAATTCAAGTATATCTTTTATCATCCTATGGGTTCTTCCCAGTTCTACCGTAACCTCCAGGGGAACATCCATTATCAGGCTGATATTCCCTTTTTCACCTGTCATGCCCGTATCATCAAAGTCCTGAAATTGTACCGGCTGAACATTTACCGGCTGGGCATGCATCTTTGTATCTTGTTTTCCTCCGAACATAAAAGGATCATCCCGCCTTTGGGAACCTGGATCCTGATGGTGCATCTGGGAATGTTCTTCATATGTTTTCTGCTCTGAATTTTTAGGAGGCTCCTCTGTTTTATAAGGTTCCGAAGATATAGGAGGAATTTGCGGTGCCTTCTGAGGAGTAACCTCATTTGCATCCACAGCCAACAGGCTTTGTACCATGGAATGGGCAAAATCAATAGGAATAAGTTGCATAATCTCACTGTCAATTAATTTACCAACTACTATTTTAAATGCAACTTTGACAACTTTTTGATCTTTCTGAAAATCGTTTTGTAACTTTTCTAAAAACGACTTATTGTTAAAGTCGATTACAAAGGCACTTGGCGGAGAAATATCAATTTTTTTCTTAAAAATTGATGACATGGATGTAGCAGCAGAGCCAATCATCTGATTCATTGCTTCTCCGATAGCGCTCAAGTGAAGATCCGTTAATTCCCCTGGTATATTAGTTCCATCTCCTCCCATCATTAAGTCGGTAATTATTTTAACATCTTCAATATTTATAATTAAAAGATTTACACCTTTCAGCCCTTCTGTATACTCAACTTTTACTGCCACGTAGGGAATGGGATACTCATTAGCAAGTGTGTCCCAGTCCGTAACACTAACCTTGGGAGTAGTAATAATCACTTTCTGCCCAAGCAATGTATAAAGTGTTGTAGCTGAGGTGCCCATACTTATATTACCTATTTCACCCAATGCATCTATTTCATCTGCAGTAAAATCCTCTTTTCCTTCTGCTTCATTATCAATATCCATGTTGTCATTTAATAAGGCATCTATCTCAGCTTGTGAAAGCATTTCAGTCACGCTTCATCATCCTCCTTACGAACTATCTCTGTAACCCTAATGCACATCCTGTTTTTTCTTACACCGGGTTTACCGTTAAACTTATGAATATTTCCAACCATTAAACTTATATCCGAATTTACGGGTGTATCCAACATAATAACATCACCTTCCTGAAGCTCAAGGAAGTCTCCAACCGTAATATGCGTCTTTCCCAGTATTGCTTTCAATGGAACACTGGTGTATTCTATCTTTCTTTCAATATCTTTAACCACATCGAAAGATACCTCTTTTTCAAAAGAGGAAAACCAAAACTTTGTGCTCAATTTTGGCAACACCGGTCTAACAACAAGATGGGGTATACATATGTTCATCATACCTTTCACATCTCCCACCCTGGTATCCAGCGTAACAAGAGCAACCATTTCATTGGGAGAAATAATCTGGGCAAATTGGGAATTGGTCTCAATCCTGTCAAGCCTAGGTTTAAGGCTAACGACATTTTCCCATGGTTCACGCAGTAATCCCAGCATCTGGTTCATAATGCGTTCAATAATGGACAGTTCTATCTCAGTAAATCCCCTAATCTTTTCTAAACTTATGCCTTTTCCTCCCAAAATCCTGTCAATCAAAGCAAAAGCAATACTGGGATTCATTTCAAATAGTATGAATCCATTTAATGGAATAAACTCAACAATTGCTAAAACAGATAGATTAGCAATTGAATTGCTAAATTCATAATAGCTGATTTCTTCCACAGAAATCACTTCAACATTTACCCGGGTTCTCAAATAAGCAGTCAAATAATTGTTTACATATCTTGCATAATCTTCGTGAATAATATTTAAAGTCCTCAAATGATCCTTTGCAAACTTACTTGGTCTCCTAAAATCATAATTTCGGATCTTCTTTTCCTTTTCGGTGGTTTTGATTTGATTTACATCTATCTCGCCCGCATTGAGTGCTTTTAATAGTTCATCTATCTCACTTTGTGATAAAATGTCCCCCATTTAACCACCCCTTTACTACTGTATTATAAATTCTTCAAAATACAAATCCAATACTTTATCAGTATTAAACGCATCATTTATAGCATTAATAATTTCATTCTTTATCACTTTTTGCGCATCCGGTCTGATAGCCTCTTCTGGTGTTTTTGATTTTAATACGGATATTATAATATCCCGCACTTTCCCATTAAAGTCCTTTAGCTCTTTCACTATTTCATCGTCAACTACCAATAACTGCACACTAACCCGTATAATCCTTTTATCATTCACATCACCGGTATTAAGATTTGTAACTATGGCATCACCAGCAACAGGATGTATTGTAGTTTTTCTCAAATCATATCCCTGTTCCGCATTAGCTTGCTGTACATTTTCCTGCCTTGCGGAAATTATCAACCATCCTATTCCAAAGAAAATAAATAGGATTAAGAACAAAATAATGCTCAATAAAACTATATTACCTTTGCTCATTTGTTCCGCTGACTCCTTTCTTAGGAGAAGTTTCATTTAATGTATAGGTTCTTAAAATCACAATATCTACGCGCCTGTTTTTTCTCCTACCTTCTACCGTATCATTATCAGCTACAGGATGATATTCACCATATCCAACCGCTGACAATCGCACCGGATCAAAACCACTTTCTTCAATGAAGTATTTGAGTACATTGACTGCCCTTTTAGTGGATAACTCCCAGTTACTTGGAAATTCCGGAGTGTTCATGGGCACATTATCCGTATGCCCTTCTATGCGTATATCATTGTTAAATTGACTAAGAATCTGAGAAATACGCTTTAGTATTTCCTTTGCATCTTCTTTCAGATCCGCCTTTCCTGAATCAAATAACACATTTTCCTTAAACCTTATTAATAAACCGCTTTTTTCATTCAATATTTCAACCGAATCAATCAAATTATTATCTTTTATGTATGCCTGGACCTGGGTGTATATCTTCCCCATATCCTCAATCTCTTGCATCTCTTCGTTTATGCCGGCAATAATTCTGGATTCGCTGTAATATTCATCTATATCGGCAAAATGATCCATGCTTTGAGAAATCACTTCATTGCTTCTAACTGATGTTCCTCCATAGTTGATACCCAGAGTACCTTGAAACGATCGGATAATTTCCTGGAATTTTTGTGCATCTATATTGGACATGGCAAAAAGCATTACAAAAAATGTTAACAAAAGTGTAACCATATCCGCATAGGTATTCAGCCATCGCGCAGTACTGCCTTTAGATTCTTCGATTTTTTTTCTATCCCTCATTATTAACACCTACACCTTCGGTTTCCTTTTTGCTATTAACACCCATCCGTGAACTGGGTGGAAGGAAGGCTTTTAGTTTTTCTTCAATAATTCTTGGGTTTTCCCCTGCCTGAATGGACAGGAGTCCCTCTATCATAACCTCTTTTAAGAGGATTTCTTCCGAACTTCGTATCTTTAGCTTTCCTGCAATAGGTAGACAAATAAAATTTGCAATCATGGACCCATAAAATGTAGTTACGAGAGCTACTGCCATAGCAGGTCCCAATGTGGATGGGTCATCCATCCTGTAAAGCATTTGTATCAGTCCTATGAGGGTACCAATCATACCATATGCAGGACTAAAGGTAGCCATGGTCTCAAAAAATCCCTGGCTTTCCTTGTGCCTGTTCTCAATAAAAGCCAGTTCTGTTTCAAGAATATTCCTTACCAGTTCCGGATCAGTACCATCTACTATAAGCAAAATTCCCTTATGTAAAAAAACATCATCTATTTGAGATGCTGCTTCTTCAAGCGCAAGGAGACCTTCTTTTCTTGCAATATTTGCCAAATAAATAATCCTTTCAATAACCTCCATTGGCCGTAACTGCTTTGATTTAAAAATATGCTTAACCGTTTTAAGAGAATTAATAAACTTACTCATTGGATAATATACCATTGTAGAGCAAATGGTTCCGCCGATGGTAATTAATATGGAATCAAAGTCATAAAACCAGACCAGAGGTCCTCCATTTGATATGGCAAATACAATAAAAAAAGCTCCAAATATAAATCCTAGAATTGTTGCAATATCCATTAAGACACCCCACTTAGCAATAACCTGCTAATATTTTATATTTACATATTAGCACAGTTAGTTTATTCTGCTTTTCTTAACTGCTTATCCTTAAGGCAGTAGATTTTACTTTTAAAATTAATTATTTGCTCAATAACCTCTTCAACCGTTTCTGTAACAACCACTTTTTTACCACTTGTAGTAGTGATAACAGTATCCGGAGTTGCCTCGATAAATTCTATCAGATCGCTGTTGATATAAAATTTTTTACCATTAAAGCGTGTTACTTCTATCATAACACAGACCCCCTATATGGAACAACAGAAGTGGGAAAATCAGTGGGTACTAGTTTTCCCACTTCATGTGTTCACTTCATCTTTTATCTCTTAAGGTTAACCAACTCCTGTAGCATTTCATCAGAAGTAGTTATAATCCTTGAATTTGCCTGGAATCCCCTCTGGGTAGTAATCATTTCAGTAAACTCATAGGACAAATCCACATTGGACATCTCCAGCATCCCGGAACTTATTTTACCGACTGCCTCTGTTCCCGGTTTAATGCCCTTGGTGAACTGCCCCGAATTTATGGATTCGGCATACAGATTTGAGCCCAGCTTTTCAAGACCCGCAGGATTTTCAAAATAAGCAAGGGCTACCATGCCCAACGCTTGCTTTTGTCCATTATTATATATGCCCATAATGACACCATCCGGTCCAATGTTGATGGTAACCAGTTTACCGGAAGCATATCCATCGCTGTCTGTAGCTACTACCGTACTTTTTGACCGGTATTGGGTCAGGCCTGAAAAGTCCAGGGTAACATAAAAATCGTCCGTACCATAATCACTCAATGGTACCACTTTAATATCGCTTGCAAATCCTTTGTCCGGCTGAAGCAATGAAACCGGTTCCACCTTAATTAACCTTCCTTCTTCATTAAAGGTTATGACACCTTGTGCAGGGGCTCCCGTTTTTTGTTCATCCGGCACCGATTCGTCGTTTATATACCAAAACCACTGGGTCGTTGGATTGTCCGGATCCGTTACATTATCTACTAAATTTTTTACAAAATTTATTGTGACCGAATACTCCCTTCCCAATTTATCATATATCGTATAGGGAACCTTAAAAACCTCCTCACCAGATATCCTGCTGATGATTTCCTGGTAAGAGTAATTTCCCTGATCCGAACCTCCTCCGTATGGAAATAAGGCTTCAGAACCTACACGGGAAAAATATCCTGCATCAAGATTTCCGGCAAATTTTGTAAAAGTGGTAGCTTTTGCAGGAATTTCCCTCTTGTTGTTATTATGGCTGTCTTCATATATATTTAGCGGTTCCACCGGTTCTTCCGTATCAAATTCTGTAACGCTTCCTTCTTTTCTCTTCTGCCAACCAAGTACATAAAAACCGTCGGCGGTTACAAGATTCCCAAATTTATCCAGACCGAAATTTCCTGCACGGGTAAAACGATATAAATCACTGTTAGGACTTTTAACAATAAAGAATCCTTCCCCATCTATAGCCATATCCGTCAGGTTGTCGGTCCTTTGTAATCCCCCTCGGTTATGAATGACATCAATGGAAGCTATGGATACACCCAATCCAACTTGCATTGGGTTTGTTCCACCTCTTCCGCTAACACTGTCCGGTGCGGAAGAACCTCGTATGGTCTGGCTAAGCACTTCTTGAAAAGTCACCCTGCTAGATTTAAAGGCTACTGTATTAACATTTGCAATATTATTTGCGATAACATCCATCTTGGTCTGATGTGCCCGTAATCCGGAAACACCAGAAAACATTGATCGCATCATAAAAATGACCTCCTTAGATTATACTTCTATTCCTTCCGTCGTTCAGGAATAGGTAGCCTCCTGTTAAGGTCCAGCTACTCAAATAATTACCGCTCCATCAATATTTGTAAAAACATTATCCTTTAGTTCATCACTGCTCACTGCCGTAATAACGGTTCTGTTCTCCACGCTTACTACCAGCGCAAGGTTTTCCATTAAAATTAATGATTCTTTAACACCCTTTTTTTCTGCTTTTAATATCGCATCATTAATTTTTTGTCTTTGCTCCGTATCAATGGTAATATTTCTTGATTTCAACCGGTTTTCAGCATGTTTGGAAAACTTTAGTTCTCTGAAAGATGAAACTTGTTTTCTTAAAATATCATCAAAAGGAATGGGACTGTCACTTTTGCTGTGTACCTTTTGCTCGCCCGCCGTGTGTATAGGCCTTCCGGCAGTTATTATTCTGTTTCCAAATATTCTTGATATATCGTTCATCTTATCACCAACTTATTTACTTACTCCAGCATATAAACGTTTCTTGCCGGAATTTTAATTCCATCCATGACTGCAGAGGCATATCTACCCTCTTCATCCATTTCAAAACTCTTAACTGTGCCTTTAACCTTCACCTGCACATCTTTACCATTGGGATCCTTACCTGTAAGCACCGCTATAATTTCTTCACCTTTTTCCATCTTTTCATCCAGAAAAGCCTTTAAATCGGTAAAATTGGCTTTTTCTTCTCCATCCAGAACCACATCATATATTTTTACACTGACATTATTTATTACAGTATATACGGAATCATTTATAATACGCAACGCACCGGCTTCCCCTACAATTTCCATTAATTCAAAGCTTTCAGGGTCGATAAACAGCCCGGTCACTTTCCTACCAATCATACCTGCAAAATCCGTAATCCTGTCGGACGGCGGTGACGATGCATTTAATACCTCGGATATGTCTTCCAATAATACGTCCTTTCCGTCAACAACTACATATGTTTTTCCCTTTTGCATTTTTACGCTCTCCACAACTCCTGCAACATACTTTACTGTTCCCGTATTTTCGTCTTCAATGGTGGCTAAGATTTCCTTTCCAATCATGTTAAAGGCCTTCATATTGTTAAAGGTTGCATTTAAATTTTGCATCTGCTCTAAAGATGAAAACTGTGCCATTTGCGCAATGAATTCTTTATCTTCCATGGGCTTTAAAGGATCCTGGTACTTTAACTGCGTGACAAGAAGGTTTAAAAAATCCTCCTTACCCAGCGTGCCGGTATTCCTTTTGGAAGGCAGCGTAAAATTATTTTCTATTATTTCTTGTATTTCCTGCCCCTGTATTGAACTTGTAGCCATTTCTTCCCTCTCCTCCTATGCAGTAAAATCAATACTGCTGTTCGAAACATGATAAGGGTTTATACTTGTACTTGTGATATCATAGCTTGAAATACCTTTTGTGCTCTCCGAATCCTCTTCACCTAGCGGCTTTTTTGATAGACGCCTGTTACTGCCATAATTCACATCTTGAGTATCGTGTTCTCCAACAGATACACTAAACCCTTTTACATTTAACCCCTGAGCTTCCAGGGCATCTTTTAACTGATCCAAATTTGCTTCTATTATTTCTTTTACCTGTTGACTTTCTGCGGTAAACTTTGCTATAAGAATACCTCTTTCGGTCACTATCTTCAAAGATAGCTTCCCAAGATAATCGGGCTTTAGTTGAAGTAACATTTCTGACTTTTCTTCGGTAACAAGAGTCAAACGAGCATGCTCAAGCACCTGTTTAAAGACCTGTTCCCTGTTAAATACTTCCTGCCCCTTAACCGCTTCTGACGTAAACATATCGTTTCCGGCTGTAAATACCGGGGATTGCATCGATGTGTTTACTGCATTACGAAGGTCTATCACCTTTGTTTTTTCCGCCAATGTAGCCATTCCCAAATCTCCATTTTTTGAACCACCTTGCAACCCGGCACCTGGTTCCTGCTCAGTTACCTCAAGTCCATCCATACCAAAAACAGAATCTTTTATTGAATCACCCTCTGCTTTAAGTTCTTCAGATTTTTCATTGATTAAATTATTGAGGCTTTTTATCATATCATTTATTCTGTCTCGTATATCAACAATTGTATCTGCAGTGCTTCCTTCTACCCCTTCTTCAAAAAACTGATGGCTTAATATATCGCTAAAATTGTACTGCAAGCCATGTTGATTTATCAGACCGATGAGCTGCTGTAAAGCCAAGCTTAATTCACTCATCAAAAGTATTCTTTCATCTTGTGATAGGTTTTCCTGCGAAAGCCTGTCCATCAATTGTTTTACTTTTTCAAAAACATCTTCTGGTTTCTCCTTTTCTTTGGAATGGTTTTCCTCCGTACCCTTATTGCAATTATTTGCCTTTTGGGTATCACTTATCGGGGAATCGGACTGATTACGTTCATTTTTATACGTATTGTCTACCGCATTCGAGTCTTTTTTTGCTGGTCCATCATTTGCCTTATTCCTGGGAAGATGAAAATTGGTTTTATTCAGAAAGTCCATATCTGTCCGGCTCTTGGGGACAGGGTTACCCGTTTTAACATTTTTGTGCTGCTCAACCAAGCCTGCTTTCATTCCTGCTTTCATTATTGAATTATCTAGCACATCTTTAAACTGCCAGTTTGAACCTTTGCTTGAATCGAAAACATATTCATCCGCAAGATTGGAGGCACCAAACAGGGTAGCCATAACATCTTTAACATTCACAACATCACCTCCTTTCAGGATATCATTATATTATGGCGTGTTAGTCTGATATTCACCTAACAGTATACTGCTAATCTGTGCAGCTGTTTCTACCTGCATATTAGCTAGTATTTCTGAGGCTTGTTCCCTGTCCATGTTTTTTAATACATTTACAACCATATCCATATTGTTTTTGCTCATTTCCTCAAAAATCCTTGCAGCTTTCTTTGCATCCATATTTTCATAATAGGAAACGGATTCTTTAATTTGTTCATTAATCCTTTGCTCTTCCAGTATTTCTTTATATAGCTCAGCTGCTTTTTCCGGGTATATCTTTTCAAAGTATGCCTTAAAATCACTTTCCTTTGCTTCTTTTATTTCCTTGAAAAAATTCTCCCGTTCCTTCTCAAGGGAAGCTTTTTCCTCCTGCAGTTTTAATTGATCCTCCTGCAGCTTTCGCTGGTCTTGTACAAACAATTCGTAATTTTCCTTTATATTGTTAAGACCCTTAAGTTGTTCCTGCAAAGTATCCCTTTCAGCAATAAGCTGCTCATATTTTTGTTTGTATTCCAAGTATTTTTCAGTTAATTCTGCCTTGTTCATGTATTTCGGGTCCTGTGGGTCGGGCTTTTCCGGCAATATTTTGTTCAGGTAAGGCAAATCCTCAATAAAAGGCCTTGCCTGTTCACCAACCCCTAATACATTGAACCTTATCATCAATATGGGTATGCTTATGAGCAGTAATATTATCATAATTAAAATAAACTTAGCAATAATAGCATATTGGATCGACTGGCTCGAAGATTCATTTGCTTTACTTTTTATGTCTTTTGTACGCCCAACGGTACCAACTGCACCATACCTTTCGCCACCCACTCTTGAACCTGGCATCCGTATCCTCCATTCCATGTATATACAAATTATGGCTTTTGCCACATCCTTATGAGCTTACTTCCTCCTTGCTCGCTATGAATTTACTGTATACTATTTCTTCCACAATCTTTTCTTCCGCCCGCATCATATCTTCCATATATTGCTGCATTTTTTTATCTTTCAAAGTTTCCAGTATCTTTTTTTCTTTTACACATTCAATCAGTTTATCCCTACATATCTCCACTTCCTGAGATGCAATATCGACGTTTTTTTGCTGAAACTGCAATTTTTGGTTTATGCAGTAAAGATAGTCATTATACTGACGGAGTCGGCCTACGCTTACTCCCCTGGCACTTTCTTCTTCAATCCTGTCTAAGCAGTTTTCTTTTCTATTTACCACATCATTAAATTTTTCCTGTTCTTCCTGGAGCTTTATAATTTTTTTTGCAAGATCGTTTTTTGCCATATCTTCCATTTGTCTTTTTACATTTAATAAGGGTTGAAGACGATAGTTAAATCTAATCATATCAGCCTCCATCGGTCAACAGATTGTTCATTTCCAAAATTACATCTTCAAAACTAACTTTTTCATCTATATCTTGCTGTAAAAATGAGTTGATCCCGTCGATATTATCTATAGCATAATCAATATTTGGATTGCTTCCCTTCACATACGCACCTATATTTATCAAGTCTTCCGCATCCTTGTAAACAGCCATAACCTTTTTTATCTCTGCAGCACGCACGCGGTGTTGCTTACTAACAATATCATTCATCGCACGGCTCACACTTGCTAAAACATCAATAGCAGGATAATGATTTCGATTGGCAAGCTTTCTCGACAACACAATATGCCCATCCAGGATTCCCCTTGCCGTATCGCTAACAGGCTCATTTAAATCGTCACCCTCTACCAATACGGTGTACAGGCCCGTGATGGAGCCGGTATCGGAACAACCCGCACGCTCCAGCAGTTTAGGCATGGATGCAAACACGGAAGGAGTATATCCCCGGGAAACCGGCAGCTCTCCTATGGCTAATCCAACTTCCCTTTGGGCCATTGCAAAACGTGTTAAGGAATCCATGAGCAGAAGAACATCTCTCCCCTGATCCCTAAAATACTCAGCAATGGCTGTTGCAAATAAAGCACCTTTTAATCTGACCAATGCCGGTTGATCCGATGTAGCTACAACCACAACAGAACGCTTCAGACCTTCTTCCTGCAAATCCTTTTCTATAAATTCCCTTACTTCCCTTCCTCTTTCTCCAATAAGGGCAACTACATTAACATCGGATGAAGAATTACGGGCAATCATTCCCAGCAGAGTGCTTTTGCCCACGCCACTACCGGCAAAAATGCCTAATCTCTGACCCCTTCCAACGGTTAAAAGCCCGTCAATTGCTCTTATTCCCAAAGGAAGTATCTTTGAAATCCTTTCCCTCATAAAAGGTGCCGGAGGAGTATTATTGACTGGATAAAATTCGCTGCATTCCAGCGGACCCTTTCCATCAATAGGATTCCCCAGGCCATCCAGCACCCTTCCTATCAATGCTTGTCCCACAGAAACACGCAATACATGCCCTGCGGCAGTAACAATACTCCCCGGACCAATACCGTCCATTTCCCCCAACGGCATCAACA
Source organism: Clostridiaceae bacterium (assembly GCA_012735465.1). Lineage (GTDB taxonomy): Bacteria > Bacillota > Clostridia > SK-Y3 > SK-Y3 > JAAYHJ01. The sequence continues at coordinate 1,472 of JAAYHJ010000006.1, read as the reverse complement.
ATACCCTTTGCTCTTTGAAACCCACAACCTCTGTAAGAATTGCCTCATTGCTATTATTTGTATGAATATAACACAAATCACCGATGTTTACGGCAGGGCCATTTGCTTCAATAGTAAGCCCTACTACCTGTGTAACCCTTCCCTGATACTTCAAAAAAGAACCCTTTGAAACAACATTCCGGTACTTTTGAAAATCTATAGCTGACGCCAATTTATCCCTCTTTCTTTATATTTAATAAATCATTAAATGCTTTCTCAATAGCTCCCAATTGTGTTTCCACACTGCAATCAATAATACCTGAAGCACTTTCAATGATACAACTTCCCTTTTTAAGGGAAGAATCCTTTTGGATATCTATTTCACCATAATAACTGCTTTCCTTTGCAATGAGTTCCTTAGCTGCACATACCGCCTCATAATCTTCATCCGATACGTATACATCCACGCTTTTTATACCTTTTAATTGCATTAATGCTTCTCTGACCAATAAACCTACCGAACCCGGCCTGGAATCCAATTCATCACCTATGACTTTTCGCGATATATCCAATATAAGCTGTATAATGTCCTGTTCTGCGGAATCCAAGACCAAATTATACCGTTCTTGTGCCTGTCTCCTTATTTCTTCTGCTTCGTCCAGTATTGACCGGGCTTTTCTTTCAGCTTCACGATATCCTTCATCGTACCCTTTTTCCCTGGCTTCCCGAAACAGTTTATCGCTCATTTCCCTGGATTGTTTTTCTGCATCCATAAGGATTTTTTTTGCTCTTTCCCTGGCATCATTGATGATTTCCTCCGACTTTTTTGCTGCATCTTCCAACATTGCTTTATACTTATCAATATAAACAGATTCTAAATCCTCTTGTTTCACTTTCATCTCATTTTCAGCTTCAACCGGCTGGGAAATGCTATAGGGGATTCCCAGGGTGACCTGAAAAGACTTAATTACTCTAGACAATTATTTCATCCCCTCCGCCCCGTGAAATTACAATCTCACCGGCATCCTCCAGCCTTCTGATAACATTAACAATTTTTTGCTGTGCTTCTCCCACATCCCTTAAGCGAACAGGCCCCATAAATTCCATATCCTCCCGGATCATTTCAGCCAAACGTTTAGACATATTGCTAAAGATAACCTTTTGCACTTCTTCATTGGCACCTTTAAGTGCCAATGCCAATTGATTATTATCCACCTCTCTAAGGAATCTTTGAATAGAACGGTTGTCCAGAGTAACAATATCATCAAATGTGAACATTCTTTTCTTTATTTCCTCTGCCAAATCCGTGTCTTCAATCTCTAATGTCTCAATAATATGTTTTTCCGTTCCCCTGTCAACAGAATTCAGTATCATAGTGTAAAATAATTGTAGGACATTTTAAGGATAAAAAAACAAGAGATCCTCACTTTTTGATACAATAGAATCACCATCAAAAACCTTTGAAAAGGAGGATCTCTTGTGAATACTATTGT
>JAAYHJ010000086.1 GCA_012735465.1 Clostridiaceae bacterium | reverse complement strand
TCCGGTGGCAATAACGCGGAGGACACACCCGTTCCCATTCCGAACACGGAAGTTAAGCTTCGCAGTGCCGATGATACTTGGGGGGCGACCCCCTGGGAAAGTAGGTCGCTGCCGGATTTTAAAACCCATACAGGTCAAGTCCCTGTATGTATAATATATTCCTCAATAGCTCAGTCGGTAGAGCATGCGGCTGTTAACCGCAGGGTCGTAGGTTCGAGTCCTACTTGAGGAGCCAAAATAACAAAAGACCTACATTTACTACTTAGCAAATGTAGGTCTTTTGTTATTTAACCATTGATAAAAGTTTCTACATCCTTTAGAATATTGTTTCCTCCTACTACGACAATAACATCGCCTTCTTCCAATACCGCATAGGGGCCGGGGGAAACAATTATATTATCTCCTTTTCGAAGTGCCACTACAGTTCCGCCTGTGTTTTGCCAAAACTTAATATCGGAAATATTACTGCCTATAAATCGAGATGTCTTTTTTACTTCAATTTCAACGGGATTGTAGGGGGATAAGTTCCTCAATTTATCCGAATATTCGATGATACTATTCAGTGTTTCCTGTAATTTAAGGTCAATCTTCTTTTTTTCTTCCATGAGTTTTTCAAAATCATGCTTTAGTGAACTAATAGAATCAAGGTATTTGAATCTTTGAATGAAATTGTATGCTTTATCAATTGAATTTATTATAATTCCACTGCCCTGGTAGGCTTGCAGTACTTCCATATCTTGAAGCAGTGCTACGGCCTTTCTTATGGTTTCAGGTGATACGTTATACATGCTTGCAAGTACGGATCTTCCATGAATTCTTTCCCCAACATTAAATTCTTTATTCACAATCCTTTGTGCAATATCGAGAGCAATTTGTTGATATCTTGCTGACAGACCGTTTTTAAGCATTATTTCCCTCCGAAAAAACTATAATAATGTTATTTGTTACATTATATCTGATTTATGTTGCATTTGAAAATAGGTTTATAGCCTATTACTTGCCTGAAAGTACGATAATACAATTTTATATTCGTTAACATGTTTAAATCGTATTTACTCACTGTTTAGAACATATACATCAAATATTGACAAGTGACAACTCCAAGCATATAATAGAGTTGTCGGATTTGCATGATGCAAATAAATTAATGTAAAAGGGGGGTTAGTGATGGCTGATATAATTCGCTTATGTTTGATTGGTTTGGGTAGGACAGGTAAAGAGGTAGCTAAGGTATTGTTAAAGCGGAAGGACATGGATATAGTTATGGCCGTATGTAGTAGCGGAAGCGATAAGATCGGTAAGGACCTTGGGCAGATTATAGATTCAAGAGATACAGGAATTATAATAGATAGTTGTGATGCCCTGGATGAAAACATATTAAAGTATAAACCCGATGTGGCTATAGATTTTTCTGATCCGAATGCAACAGTGAGAAATGCTGAGATACTTGGGAAAAGAAAAGTAAATATGGTTATAGGTACTACAGGTTTTACAGAATTCCAAATAAAAAAGCTCATGAATATTTCCAAGATACATAAGATAGGCATTGTTTATGCACCCAATATCACTTTGGGTGTAAATGTATTGATGGTCCTTACTAATTTAGCTGCCAGTATTTTAGAAGGATATGACTGCACTATTATCGAGTCTCATTTTAAAAACAAAAAGGATTCACCATCCGGAACGGCAAAAAAAATAGCAAAAGAAGTGTTAAAAGGAATGTCAGGCAATACAGATATTGCCGCCCATGATTTGGACTATAGCGATGTACCTATTCGTTCCGTAAGAGCTGGAGGGATCATCGGTAAACATCATGTTATCATGGCAGGGGAATATGACAAGGTCGAGATAGTTCATGAATCTTTTACGAGGACGGCATTTGCAGTAGGAGCAATCAAGGCTGTGTCGTTCATTAATAAAAAGGTGGGCTTTTTTGAAATGAGCGATGTGCTCGATTTAAGACGTGTCATGACCAGGTATCTGGAAAGAGAAGCCAATTATAAAAAGCAGAGATTTTTCAATCCGGAAATGCAGGAAAGCGAAATATCGGTATAAGTTACATATTTAAAGAGCAGGAAGGAAGCGGGTTCCTTTCTGCTTTTTTATTTTTAAAATAAAAGAAATATTATCAAATTACGAAGTAATATAAAAAGAAGTAAAATTCTATTGAATAATTATTCGAATTAATGTAAATTTATTAGCTTAACATATTTACTTTACTGTCTTAATGTGTTAAAATCATAGGAAAATAATGACTGCTCAATATTATTTATCTCCCGAGTAGTAAAAAAAATATTAAAGGAGGGTCTTTTATGAATAAAAAAATTACTGCATTGGTGTTAGTGTTTGCTGTATTGTTTACTGCTGTTATGCCTGCCGCATTTGCACAGGTTAACATGCCAGGTAAGAGCAGAGTTGATTTCCAGGACAGTGATAGGGCAAGACAGGCGCCGGAGGACGCAATCAATGCTGTAAGCTTTGACAATCCTTTTGGTGCAGTAAAAAAATCAGAAGATGTTGAAGACCAGGGATTTAGTCTATTTAGTGAAGATGGAACTATCTATGTTAGTAATAATAAACTTTCTATGACTGAAGCAAGGGAAATTGATGTAATAGTGGATTTAGGATATGTTCCCGAGTTGGAAAACCTGGAGTGGACACTGGGAGGATTAAGCTTTAGTGAATGGAAGAAATGGAATAATCAGGCCAGGAATTATACCGGTGCTCCGTTTATCACATTTACCCAGGAACCGGTGATTGAAGGAAATGTGGTAAAAGCTAAAATAAAATCCGACCTTGTATATGGAACAGTAAATTTGAGCAGCAGTACCCTTAGAAGAGCATATCCGGCATTAATTGGAGTTTATGCTTTGGAAGTAAAGGATAAATCTACCGGGGCCAAAGCAAGTGTTGACATGAAACTGAATGTTTACGATGCTTATCATAAATATGATGAGCTAAAGCCTGCGGTGGATGAAATATTCAGTAAGGCCAAGAGCGATCGTTATTTGGAATACCAGGTAATAGGACAATCGGTTGAAGGCAGGGATTTGCATTTTATTATACTTGCCAAGGACAAAGCGTCTGTAGATAAGTACCTAAATGAAACGGTTCCGCTTATGCTGGAAAATCCGCAGGAGCTACAAAACAGAATTAAGAACGGTACTATGGGTGATTATAAGGTTCCTATTTTTGTTAACAATATTCACCCCGATGAAGCTCCGGGAATTGATGCCCAGCTGACAACGTTAGAAATGCTTGCAACTCAAGATGTTATCGAATTTTTGACCACCGATAAAGAGGGCAATACGGTAGAAGTGAGCTTAAATATGAATGAGGTGCTGGATAATATTATCTTCCTTATGAATTTAACGGAAAACCCTGACGGAAGATACTATAATACCAGGGCCAATGCAAATGGTTTTGATGTAAACCGTGACAATGGCTATCAAACACAGGTAGAGTCACGAATTGTTGTAAGACAAATTGCAAAATGGAATCCCATATCGTTCCTTGATTTACATGGGTTCGTATCCGCATTCTTAATTGAGCCGTGTACTCCTCCCCATGACCCGAACTATGAATATGACCTTTTAATGAAAGGAATGATTGACGAAGCCCATGCAATGGGTAAAGCAGGTATTGCCAATACAAAATACAACGGTTACATAATTCCTATGTTTGACTATCCCGGCGGATGGGATGATGCAACACCTGCCTATACGGCAACCTATGCAATGCACCATGGTGCAATGGGGCATACCATTGAGATACCTGAATTGAATCAGGATTCTCATGATGCACTGGTATATGCTATTTTAGGAGCTACAAAGTTTGTACTGGATGGAAAGGACGAATTGTTCTTAAATCAATTAGAATATTACAGACGTGGTGTTGAAGGAATAGACGACAGAAGCGTTGATACATGGCTGGTAAATGCTAAGGGCGAGTCTGTTGGAAGAAACAGGGGTAACAATGAAAATTACTTCCCGGATTATTATGTATTGCCTGTAGCTGAAAACTTACAGAAGAATCCATTGGAAGTATACAATATAGTTGAGTATTTGTTAAGAAACGGAGTTAAAGTAGATAAAACTACAGAAGCTGTAGTGGTAAACGGTAAGGAGTATCCTGAAGGAACGTATGTCGTTAACATGCGCCAGGCTAAACGCGGGTATGCTAATGCAGTTCTTTCAGAAGGATTTGACGTATCGGATTTCGATGAGATGTATGCGGAAATAGTAATGAACTTCCCGGCTCTCAGGGGATTTGATGTTGATATTATCCGTACTCCGAATGTTTTCGACGGTAAGACCCAAAAAGTTGAAAGTGTATCCGTACCGCCCACGGTTATTAAGGGCAATGCTGACCAATATGTAATAAGGAATTCAAATAACCATGCCGTTAAAGCCGTTAATGAATTGCTTTCACAAGGGAAGAAAGTGAAGTATACAATAGAAGCCGGGGAAGGTTATGGAATAGGCGAATACATTGTAAACAGAGAGGACCTGGAAGCAATTAAAGATAAATATTTCCTGCAGGTTGTTGAATACGACGGTAAGGCAAAGGCGATTGAGCTGAAGCAGCCGAAGGTGTATAATGCCGGAAGCGACGAGGTCCGGTTCGTGCTCAAAGAACTCGGATTTAATTTGGTTGGAAATAAAGAAGAGGCGGATGTTGTTGTAGATAATAATGGTAATGGAAATAAACAGGATATTGATAATGGCAAGTCGTATATCGGTATTGGTATGTATGCACTAAACTTTATCAAGAGACAAAATATTCTTCCTGGATTTGATTTTGCATTGACCAATTCATATCATGAAGGATTGATAAAAGGGAAGATTGCAACCGATGATTTAATAACGGCTGGATACAGCGAGAACGAGTTGTTATATACTGCTACAGGAGCATGGATCAGCTCCGTACCGGAAGGTGCAAAGGTATTGGCTTCTGTCAGCGATGAAGAGGACTTCTTTATTGCAGGCTGGTGGCCGGGACATGAACAAGCAAAAGGAAAAGCACTGGCGATTACCCAGGATGTGGGAGATGCAAAAGTTACTGTATTTGCCAATACAATTACAAACAGGGCTCATCCGCAAAACAGTTTCAGATTCCTGTCCAATGCAATTTTTGCATCCACATTGCCTGAATATGCCTTGTTGCCTGAATATACCTTGGAAACAACATTTAATTTGGATAGCCTTAAGCCTAATAATTTGGTGAATGCTACCGTAAAGGCTACAAATAATGCAGGCGACGAATCCGCGGTATTAGTGATAGTGGCATTGTATGATAAAGAAGAAAGAATGGTAAATATATCATACATTTCAAAGGCTGTTCCAAGGGGAAAAACAGAAGTATTAAGTGCAGGATTTAGGCTGCCGTCTGATGTAGACGGGCATGAAGTAAGGGTTTTCGTTTGGGATGGTAAAAACCTTGGAGAAACTAGCATGAGGCCCCTTTCCGGTGTAGTAACACTTCAATAGAATTATAAAGTTAAAGTTTAAGGAGGTATAGGATCCGATCCTATACCTCCTTTTTATATTTAAAATGGATTATTGAAGGTAATGTTAAATAATTAAGATTATTATAGATTATTATAAAAAAAATCACATTTTTATAAATTATTAATGCGAAAATTAGTACAATCAGTTATAATAGTACTATAATCAAAATACATAAAATATTTCTTTAATTAATTATGTTAGCATAGTTTTAAATATAATTTAATGGTGAATAAAAAAGAGGTTAATGAATATTTGCGTTTTTATGGTGTTGTGTTTTTATGGTGTGGGTATAACACCAAGGGAGCCATTGGATGCAAGGTGCTGTTACTGGGGTATGGCTTTCAATCACTGTAGGCTAAGGGGTGGTGTTATGTGGAAATTGCTTATTGCAGACGATGAGCCTAAGATAAGGCAAGGTTTGAGAAATGGATTGGACTGGAATGCTTTGGACATAGAAGTTATCGGGGAAGCAGAAGATGGAGAGGTTGCTCTTGAAATTGCTAAAGCTTCACATCCGGATATTGCTCTCGTAGACATATGTATGCCCTTTTTAGATGGACTCCAATTTATTGAAAAATTAAACGAGATTTGTGAAAACTGTATTGTTATTGTAATTACGGGACATGATAAGTTTAGTTATGCTCAAAAGGCAGTTCGCTTAAAAGTATTTGATTTCTTGTTGAAACCTGTAACAAAAGAACAGTTACGCTCCGTTTTAATTAAAGCTAAGGAAGAACTGGATAAAGTATATTCAAAGAATAAATATTTTAATTGGGCAAAACAACAGTTGGAAAAAAATCGTGGCTTGCTCAAGCAACAGTTTTTAAATGAATGGATCAATGGTTCATTGTCCTATGTTCAGATCGAGGAACAATTACGTTTTTTTGATATGAATCTTGATGGTGAGTACGGTATGATTATGATTAAGGTTGCCGAGCGTATTGCTGTGGATGAAATTGGGGAAGAGTGGGACAAGGACCTGCTGATTTATGCGATTAAAAATATTGTAGAGGAATTGTTGGCGGAATGGCAGCCCAATATTATATTTGAGGATAGCAAGAGCAATATTGTTGCCATATTGCCGATAGAAGAGTTAAAGGAATGGGTTCATCTGGGTGTTAAGCTGGAAAGTACGGTTGAACATTATTTAAAGCAAACGGTGTTGGTGAGCCAGGCAAAAATGCAGAATGGCATAAAAAGTATACCTTCTGTTTACCATAGCTTGTTGCAGGATATTAAGAATAAGAGTAACAGTACGCCCATTGTGATGTTGGCAAGAAAGTATATCGATACCCATTATTTTAAGGAAAATCTATCGCTGATTGAAGTTGCAAAGGAGATGCAGATTAGCGCAACTTATCTCAGCCGGCTGCTTAAGCAGGAAATCGGTTTATCTTTTATAGATTATTTGACTCAGGTCCGCATAAAAAAGGCTATGGAACTGATGAATGATCCTTCCATAAAGCTTTATGAGGTAGCACAACGGGTCGGGTATAGCAGCCAACACTATTTCAGTACTGCTTTTAAGAGAATATTAGGTATGCCGCCGGGAGAATACCGAAAAGGGAAAAAAGCAATTGCAAAGTAATTATAAAATAAATAAAGTTGACAACCTATAGTAAAGTTTAAAACGGAGGGTTTTATAATGAAAAACATTGCAAAGAATTTAACCGATTTGATTGGGAACACACCCATGCTTGAATTGCAAAACTATAACAGGCTTAATCAACTTGAAGCAAAGCTGATTGCAAAGCTGGAGTATTTCAATCCTGCAGGAAGCGTAAAGGACAGGATTGGTTATGCGATGATTAAAGATGCAGAAGAAAAAGGTATACTTAATGAAAACTCAGTTATTATTGAGCCAACCAGCGGTAATACAGGCATTGCATTGGCGTTTGTAGCAGCGGCAAAGGGGTATCGGTTAATTCTGACCATGCCGGATACAATGAGCATTGAAAGGAGGAATCTGCTACAAGCCCTGGGAGCTGAGTTGGTACTGACACCCGGAGTGGAAGGGATGAAGGGGTCCATTAAGAAAGCTGAAGAATTAGCAAAGCAAATTCCTAATTCTTACATACCCCAGCAGTTTAAAAACCCAGCTAATCCGGAAATTCACAGGAGAACGACGGCAGAAGAAATATGGAGGGATACGGAAGGAGAAATAGATATTTTTGTAGCCGGGGTAGGAACGGGAGGTACCATTACCGGAGTAGGAGAAGTGCTTAAAGAAAGAAAGCCAGATATTCAGATTGTTGCGGTAGAACCTGCCGATTCACCGGTATTATCAGGAGGTAAGCCGGCACCCCATAAGATTCAAGGGTTAGGCGCAGGATTTGTACCGGATGTGCTAAATCTTAAAATCATTGATGAAATATATAAGATACGAAATGAAGAAGCTTTTGAGACATCCAGAGCCCTTGCAAAAACGGAAGGATTATTGGTAGGAATTTCTTCCGGTGCGGCTACCTTTGCAGCAACTCAGATTGCAAGACGACCTGAAAATAAAGGCAAGACTATTGTGGTTTTGCTACCGGACACCGGGGAAAGATATTTGTCCACTTCTCTTTTCCAGCAGGATTAAAGAATGATTTAATCTAAAAATAATTTGAACAAGGGTGAAAAGGATGCTTGACAGCAATCAGCAATTGAGATACTCAAGACAAATAATATTAAAGGATATAGGATATAAGGGCCAGGAAAAGCTCTTAAAATCCAAAGCGCTTGTGATAGGTAGTGGAGGATTAGGGTCTCCGGTATTGTACTATTTGGCAGCGGCAGGGGTTGGAACATTGGGTATAGCTGACTTTGATACCGTTTCCATCTCCAATTTACAGAGGCAAATACTTCATTTTACCCGGGATATCGGCAGAAAAAAGGTGGATTCGGCGGAAGAAAAGATTAAAAACCTAAATCCGGATGTGAAAGTGATAAAGTACCCATACAGGATAAATGCGGAAAACATAGAAGAAATCATACAGGATTATGATGTGATAATTGATGCTGTGGACAATTTTACCGCCCGTTATTTGATAAGTGACTGTTGTTATTTCATGAAAAAACCTTTGATAGAAGGAGCGGTAGTTGGCTTTGAAGGTATTCTTATGACCATATTTCCCGGTGAATCCCCTTGCTACAGATGCCTGTATCCGGAACCGCCCCAAAGCGGTACAATACCTACATGTGTGGATATGGGCATATTAGGTGCGGTGGCCGGTACCATTGGCGCACTCCAGGCCCTTGAAGCCATAAAGGTTTTGCTGAATATTGGGAATACCTTGTCAGGAAGGATACTATCTTTTGACGGACTAAACTTGAATATACGGGAAATTCCATGGAAGAAAAGGAAAACATGTCCTTTATGCGGTGAAAATCCGGTAATAAAAGAACTGCAGGAATATGAAATTAAATGTAAATTAAAGCATTAAAAAAGACATTCTGCAGCGGGGTTTAATATCTGCTAAAACAGGCAACACAGGCAAATGAAAACACTGCAGAATGTCATTAAAGATTAGATTGGATTATTAATACTTTTTGCCATATCCAAATCCATTATAGAACAAGAATAAGAATACAAGTATAAAAAACAATACTTCGCTGTCAAAACCAAAAATACCGCGAGAAGCAACTGCTCCGTCTGCCATCATGCCCCCTCCTTTCGTTCAGGTCTATTACATATTATTCATGCGCTTGCAGAATGGTTACATGTCTTTTCATATTCTAAAAGGAGGGGTGATGTTATTACTGCAATTTAAAAACCTTTATCATTTCCCACAGGTCGTTTGACATACCTGCTAAAACATTTACAGATGAACTGATTTCCTGTATGGCAGCAATTTGTTGTTCGGTTGCGGCAGCCACTTCCTGGGATGCTGCAGCGGATTGCTGCGATACGGCGGATACATCATTAATTACATCAACCATTTCCGATGAGCTTTTGTTTATCTGGTTTATGGAGGCAGTAATGTTTTCTATACGGTGCACAAGCTGTTCACTGACCAATGTAATGTTTGAGAATGTCATGTTGGTATGTTCTACTGCTTTTTTCTGGTTTTCAATTATTCCATTTATTTGTTCAATCAGTGAGGCATTTTCATTTATTTCCCCTTGTACATCCTTGATTAATTGAGCAACGCTTTTTGTTGACTGTTGTGATTGTTCGGCAAGTTTTCTGATTTCTTCTGCAACTACGGAGAAACCTCTCCCATATTCACCGGCTCTTGCCGCTTCAATAGCTGCATTTAAAGCCAGCAAATTTGTCTGCTTGGCGATGCTGTCAATTACTGAAATTATTTTATTTATTTCATGGGATTTATCGATTAGCCTGGATATCCCCTGATTAATTTTACCAGCAGCTGTTATGCTTTCGTTAAAAGTATTTTGCAACACTTCCACTGCTTGTATGCCTTCTTGGTTTGTAATATTCATTTTTTCGGTGGCCTCTATCATTTCACTGGCATAGTTGTTTATACTTTTAATTTCCTTATCAAGTTCTGCAATCATCTCGGCCCCTTTTTGGGCGGCAGAAGCCTGCTGTGAAGCTCCCTGGGCTACATTGTCAATGGTCTGTGCCACCTGTTCCATGGCTTTACTGCTTTCATCGGAATTTTTATTTAATATGTTTGCATGGGCTGCCATGCTATCGGCAATTCTTGCAATACCGCGGATCATATTGCTGATTTTTTCTGCGGTATGATTAATATACCGCCCCAGTTGGCTTAACTCATCTATGCCCTTTATTTTAATCTGATGGGTTAAATCTCCTTTTGAGAAGGTTTCCATTGCTTCAGTAAACTGTATAACTGGCTTTGTTAACCTTGAACTTATAATTAGAGAAATAATGATAGCGATAATAATAAGCACAAAAATAGGTAAAACTGAGGCCTTTATCACATGGCTTGCATGGGAATCGAACTCGTGGATATAAGCACTTGTGGATACATACCAATCCCAGGGTTCAAAATATCTTGTTACAGCAACTTTTTTTTGCAGCGGCTCGCCTTCTTTATTATACCAGTTGTAGTATATCACATCGATTTCCTGTTCTTGGGTGACAAGTTCATGTATCAAATCCACTTTTCCATCTTTGCTTTTTTGGCCTCGCATGTCCTGGCCTTCCAGGTAAGGATGCATTACCATGAATTGATTGCTGTTTAATGCAAAGACATAACCATCATTTTCGTACTTGATCTTGACCTTGGATATATCCCGTTCATTATTAGAATTTATAGGGCCGTTTAGCAGTAGCTTGGCCTTCTGCTGGGCTTCATCAAGGGTCATGTTTCCGGAAACCACCTGATCATTTAAAGATTCAAGTATAACAATGGAAGCATCTAGTAAATGGGTAATATCTCGGATTCCTGCCTCAGTTAATTCGACTTTTGCTTCATAGAATCCAATGGCACTTACTATTATTGTGCAAAAGATTATAAAGGATATAAATAAGGCTGTAATTTTAAACTGTATGCTGTGCACCGGTATTTTTTTCATTATTATTCCCCCCTGTGAATACATAGCAAGACTTAAAGCTGTTTTCCAGCAAAAAATCATGCTAAATATATATACCCCTGTATTAAATTATTAAACAAAGGATAATAACTCGTTATAACATCGAATTATTTTTGTATTTAGGGATAATATAATGAATGGGATAAGTTAATATATTATTAATTTATTAATAATGGAAGGATGATTTTATGCGATTAAAGGATATCATGACCAATAATGTTGTATATGTCAGCATGGATACACCTGTGGAGCAGGTGGCCCAACTGATGCAGAAACATAATATTGGTTCGGTTCCGGTTTGTGATGAAAACGGCAGTATCAGGGGAATTATAACCGATAGGGATATTGTGGTAAGAAATGTTGCCCATGGTACGGACCCCAAAACACTGAAGGCAAGCGATATTATGACTTCCCAGGTTACAACAGCTTCACCGGATATGGATGTAAGGGAAGCGTCCCGTATGATGGCCCAGAAACAGATTCGGAGATTGCCGGTTGTGGAAAACAATACGCTGGTGGGCATGGTTGCTTTAGGTGATTTGGCGGTTAATCCGGCTTTTGACATGGAGGCTTCGGAAGCGCTTTCCGAAATATCATCACCATCCCGTCCTTATCAACTTTAGAATAAGGCTTTAAAGGGTATCATCCCTGTATGTGGCGGATACTGTTGCATTATAAACGGACAGCAGTTGTGCTGTCCTGTTTTTATATTAGGTGCGATGTACATCAATATTTTTGATTAATATAACTGTCAATGACCGATTTATGCTTTTCGTTCCTGAATACACCTTCTTCTATAAGCTTTTTAAGAATTTTTTCGTTTTTTGAGTGAAGAATGACGTTTTCATAATCCAATAGCACTATTTCAAATAGTTTATTTTTTAGGTTTTCAGAACGTACCTTTACGTAATATGCATCAATATTGCGATAATCAAGCAGCTCAAGAATTTTCATCGTTATGGCATCTTTTTTAGAATAGTAATAATTGGCTTTTTCCATGAAATCCTTTTTGTGAAGGCTGCCCATGGGGGATTCGTGAGCACGCTTTTGGTAATACTTTGCAATCATATTGTAGTATTGATAATTAAATAATCCTTTTTTTATGTTATCTATTTTTTTAAAAGGTTTCGCATTGATGGATTGTATAAAGTAATAATTCCTTTCTATGAACTCTTCCTTTGTCAGATCACCCTTATTGTACTGATCTATTAAACTTTGGCGGTTTTCAAAAAAAACATCAAAAATATTTTTTTGCATTTTATCTTATCACTCCAATTCATTCGATACATGCATTTCATATTATAACATATTTTCTTGATATGTATAATGAGAGATTAAAGATATAAAATATTAATATTCGTTTTAATATTCGTTTAAATCCTCTAAAATAGGAAACAAATTATAGTAACGGCACGTATATATAATATGCATAATACATTCAAATAATATAGCAGGTGTTTTCGGGTATTTCCAAAATAATTTTGGTAATTAAGTAAAAAATATGGTATAATAACGAAGCAAAGCGATTTAGTATTACTTTAAATAAGTAATTCATAACTATTTTAAGGAGATGATTTTATGGCAATCAGTTTACAAAAAGGTCAAAAGGTAGATTTAACAAAAACAAATCCTGGATTAACAAAAGTTGTAGTAGGGCTCGGTTGGGATGTCAACAAGTATGATGGTGGGTATGATTTTGATTTGGATGCTGCAGCGTTTATGCTTGGAGAATCAGGGAAAGTGACAAGTGAAAGGGACTTTATTTTCTACAATAACAAGCAGGACCCGGCAGGGTCAGTGATTCACCTGGGGGATAACCGGACAGGTGAGGGAGAAGGAGACGATGAACAAATCAAAGTTGATTTAAGTAAGGTCCCTGCGTCCATACATAAAATAGCCTTTACCGTTACCATCCATGAGGCAGAGGTAAGAAGGCAGAATTTTGGACAGGTGTCCAATGCTTTTATACGCATTTTCAAGGAAGATGATGGAGAAGAACTGATACGATATGACCTGGGAGAAGATTTCAGCATAGAAACGGCGGTTGTAGTGGGAGAACTGTACCGCCATGGTGGCGAATGGAAGTTCAATGCAATCGGCAGCGGGTTCCAGGGCGGTCTTGCAGCTCTTTGCAATAACTTTGGCATCCAGGTAGGTTAAAGATTACATGATTTACTAAAGTAATTAGGAGGGTTTTTAAGTAATGGAAATAAAGTCTGCAGGCTTGACATCACAACAAGTGGAGGAGTCAAGAAGAAAATACGGATCTAACCAATTAACTAAACAGGAAACAGAAAGTTTTTGGGACAAATTCCTGGGAAATTTTGATGATCCAATTATTAAAATACTGATTGTTGCATTGATCATCAATGTGGTTTTTGTATTTTTGGGAAAAACAGAATGGTATGAGTCCTTTGGTATAGCCATAGCAGTTCTTTTAGCCACTCTTGTTTCTACCTGGTCGGAATACAGCAATGAGTCGACCTTTCAAAAACTTCAGGAAGAAGCATCTAAAATAAAGTGTAAAGTGTATAGGGACGGAGTTATAGAAGAAGTACCAATTGATGATATTGTGGTAGGGGATCATGTTATTCTACAATCGGGGGATAAGATACCTGCTGATGGAATACTTGTGGAAGGTATGCTGAAAGTGGATCAGGCTACGTTAAACGGGGAATCAAAAGAAGCAAAAAAAATGGTAGCGCCGCCTGATTATGTGGATAATGAAGAAACGGTTGATTTTTTAAATCCATATAAATTATTCCGCGGCACGGTGGTCTGTTCCGGTGAAGCAGTAATGGAAGTAACAACAGTAGGGGATAATACCCAGTATGGCAAACTGGCTCAGGAAATGCAAACGGAAGAAAGGGACAGCCCTCTTAAGGTAAAACTTAGAGACCTGGCAGATAACATAAGCAAGTTTGGGTATATAGGCGCAATACTGATTGCATTTGCATTTACATTCCAACGTTTTGTCATGGACAACGGATTTGATATGAATCGTATCATTGCCTACTTATCGGCTTGGGAGAACCCTGTAAATGATATTGTCAATGCGGTAATACTGGCGGTCATCATTATCGTGGTTGCGGTGCCTGAAGGTCTTCCCATGATGATTGCTATGGTTTTGTCTTTAAATATGAGAAAAATGCTGAATGACAACATATTGGTGAGGAAGCTGGTAGGTATTGAAACATCGGGAAGCTTAAACATTTTGTTTTCCGACAAAACCGGTACCATTACAAAGGGTCAGCTGGAGGTTGTTACATTTGTAAACGGTGAAAACAAGATGTACAATAAGTTTTCCGACATAAGCGAGGAGCTGAAAAAGCTTCTTCATCTATCCATTGCACACAATACCAATGCAATTGTATGTGATGAAAAGGGATGCACCAAAATAATCGGAGGGAATGCCACTGAAAGGGCAGTGCTTGGATTTATTCAAACCGATACGAAGAGGGATATAAAAGTTGAAAGAGTATATACGGTTCCTTTTAGCAGTGAAAGAAAGTTTTCTGCAACGCAAGTCAAGGGAGACTATAATATTACGCTTATCAAGGGTGCCCCGGAAAGGATAATTGACAAGTGTAAATACTATTATGATGAAAATGGGGTCAGACAACCTCTGAAGAGTACAAAAGATTTGGAAGATAGAATGAACGAGCTGGCAAACAGGGCAATACGTGTGCTGGCGATTGCAACCGTTGAAGAAGAGCTGACGGATGATACGACCTTCCACGACCTTACACTGGTGGGTATTGTAGGTATCCGGGACGAAGTGAGACCCGAATCCATTACCGCAATAAAAGAGGTGCAGGAAGCAGGAGTACAGGTAGTAATGATTACCGGTGACAGAAAAGAAACAGCCGTTGCCATTGCTAAGGAAGCCGGGCTCCTGAAAAATAAAGACGACCTGGTAATTACATCGGATGAGATTCAAAAACTGTCGGATGAACAGTTGAAAAAAATGCTGCCGAATATACGTGTTATTGCAAGGGCTTTACCCACCGATAAAAGCCGACTGGTGCGCATTGCCCAGGAGCTTAACCTGGTTGTGGGAATGACGGGAGACGGTGTTAATGATTCTCCGGCGCTTAAAAAGGCAGATGTAGGTTTTGCAATGGGAAGCGGAACCGAAGTGGCAAAGGAAGCAGGGGACATTGTTGTATTGGACGACAATTTCCTGTCCATTGCAAAGGCAATTCTTTATGGAAGGACCATTTACAACAGCATACGAAAGTTCATTGTGTTCCAGCTTACCATAAATGTCAGTGCGGTGTTGATATCCTTTGTAGGACCGTTGCTTGGTATTCACAGGCCGCTGGATATTACGCAGATGCTGTGGATAAACCTGGTAATGGATACTTTGGCTGCCCTTGCCTTTGGTGGAGAACCGGCGTTAAAACGGTTCATGCAAGAGCCTCCAAAGAGAAGGGACGAATCGATTGTCAGTGGGGATATGTGGAGTGCCATACTGACAGGCGGACTCTTTATCTCGGCTTTGAGCCTATTCTTCTTAAAATCCGATTTGGTCAGGAGTATGTTCCGCCAAGGCCCTGCAGGAAATCCGGACATATATTATCTTACAGGATTCTTTACATTCTTCGTGTTTATCAGCATTGTAAATGGATTAAATGCAAGGACGGACAGTATAAACCTGTTTGAACATTTGGGAGAAAACAAGGGATTTCTCAGGGTTATGGGCATGATACTTGTTATACAAATCATCATGACCTATTTTGGAGGAGCGATACTAAGAACAGCAGGCCTGGTAATGGATGAGTGGATATTTATTATAGCACTTTCTTTGCTTATTATTCCTGTTGACCTTATCAGGAAAATCATACGGAATGCTGCAAGACGCTTGGCCGGTTAGGCATATTATTAATTATTATATAATAAAGATGAATGAAGAGAGGTATGTATGATGGCTGTTATACTGCAAAAGGGACAAAAGGTTGATTTGACTAAGGGCAATGCAGGTCTTAATGAAATCATGGTTGGCCTGGGCTGGGACCCGGTAAGACGTTCCGGAGGGCTCTTTGGAGGATTGTTTGGCGGAACCCCCCAGATTGACTGTGATGCCTCTGTAATAATGCTGGATGCGAATGGCAAATTCACAAATAAAAACAACCTTATATACTATGGTAACCTGCGCCATCCTTCCCGTAGCGTGGAGCATATGGGGGATAACCTTACCGGCGAAGGTGAAGGAGACGATGAGCAGATTCATATTTATTTAAACAGGATTCCTCCGGAAATACATCGTTTGGTATTTGTTGTAAATATATATGATTGTGTTAACAGAAGGCAGGATTTTGGAATGATCAAAAATGCCTTCATACGTATAGTAAATTCTGCAACACGGAAGGAAATGCTGCGATTTAACCTAACCGAGGACTATTCAGGGTATACGGCATTAATTGTGGGTGAAGTATATCGCTACAATGGTGAATGGAAGTTTTCTGCAATAGGCCAGGGCACAAGAGACGGCTCATTAAGCGAGATTATAAGAAGGTATCAGTAGTTATTTGTGAGCGATAAATATTACATATGTAGGGATGGGGTGTTACTTTGGAATATAAAATACTATATCAGGATGCTTTCCCCATAATTCAAGTACAGCTTAGGCAAGGGGAGACCATTAAGGCGGAATCCGATGCCATGGTCAGCATGTCTGCTACCGTAGATGTGGAAGGTTCCTTGGATCGCGGTGGTATTCTTGGCGGAATTGGAAGGATGCTGGCCGGTGAAAAGTTTTTCTTCCAGGTGCTTACGGCGAGAAGGGGTCCTGGGGAAGTGCTGCTTGCCCCTTCCATACCGGGTGGCATAATAGATGTGGAGTTGGATGGAACCTATGGACTGAATGTACAAAAGGACGGATTTTTGGCAGCTAGTGCAGGGGTGCAGGTTTCTACCCAAATGCAGAACCTGTTTAAAGGACTTTTCTCAGGGGAAGGGTTTTTCATACTAAATATCAGTGGCAAAGGAACGGTATTTTTAAATTCCTATGGAGCAATTCATGCGGTAAATATCCCGGCAGGGGAAGAAGTAATTATTGACAACGGACACCTGGTTGCATGGCCGGATTACATGACATACAATTTAGAAAAGGCATCTTCCAGAGGATGGATTTCAAGTTTTACCTCAGGAGAAGGGATTGTGTGCCGGTTCAGGGGTCCCGGTACTGTTTTAATACAAACCAGAAACCCCCGTGGGTTTCGTGCGTGGATTGAAAAGCTGATACCGGGGATTAACAATTAACAGCTGAAGATTATATAAAATAAATTATTTTTGTGGGGGGAGGAATAAGAATGGCTATTTCGTTGACTAAGGGTCAAAAGGTTGATTTAACTAAGAATAATCCCGGTCTTTCCAAGATTGTTGTAGGATTGGGATGGGATGTTAACAAGTATGACGGAGGGTATGACTTCGACTTGGATGCATCCGCATTCATGTTAGGTGAGAATGGCAAGGTAACCTGCGATAATGATTTTATTTTCTATAACAATTTAAGAGATGCAGCCGGTTCTGTAATCCATCAGGGAGATAATTTAACCGGTGAAGGGGAAGGTGACGATGAACAAATAAAAGTTGACCTAAGCAAAGTACCTCCTCATATCCATAAAATTGCTTTTACGGTTACCATTCACGAAGCTGATGTGCGCAGACAAAACTTTGGGCAGGTATCCAATGCATTTATACGTATTTTTGATGAGATAACCGGCAGAGAACTCATACGATACGACCTGGCAGAAGATTATAGTGTTGAAACAGCTTTGGTTGTCGGAGAATTATACCGTCATGCGGGACAGTGGAAATTTAATGCCATAGGCAGTGGATTCCAGGGAGGCCTGGCGGCTCTTTGCAGAAACTATGGTGTAAATGTATGAATGTAGGTTAATTTTCTGATTAAAGCAGGCGGGAGGTTTGCCTCCTGCCTGTATTTTTATGTATTTTTTATGTATAATAATTACTATAACTTATGAAAGAAAGGAAGTATTATGAGACATTTTAAACATTTGCTGCCGGAAGAAGAAAAACGAATTTTTTATAAAAAACCGGGGGAAGTGTCTTTAGACAGTCCAAAGCCTTTTCTGGCCCATGCATTGGGAGCAACCTTGTATATACCCGGTACAAAACAAGATATTTTAGAAATATTGGTTAATAAAAAATATCCTTCATTAACATCGGTAGTGATTTGCCTGGAAGATGCCATTGGAGATAAAAATGTCAGGCAGGCTGAAGATAATTTGTTTGAAATGATGAATGC
>JAAYHJ010000085.1 GCA_012735465.1 Clostridiaceae bacterium | reverse complement strand
GAGATGGATTAATGAATATCCAAGAAGAATGTTTGGTTATAGGTCAGCCATAGAAATGGCGGTATATACATAGAATTTATTCCAATAAGCAATGGATTTACCAAATTTTGCACGGCATTTAATATTGAAATTTATATTAAAATTGATCAATTAGGAATTTGGTTGTTTTTTTGGTGTATTTGTGCTAATATATATTGTGTTTCGCATAGAAATATATATATAGCATATAAAGAATGCTTGTTAGACAAGTGGTTGGAAGGCTCCGATGTGAACAGTATAAACATAAGGCATGACCGTTTACCGATGTATGGCGGTTATTGAGGAGGGAGTTATTTGAAGAAGTACTTCAAGGGAATTAGTTTT
Organism: Clostridiaceae bacterium; assembly: GCA_012735465.1. GTDB lineage: Bacteria > Bacillota > Clostridia > SK-Y3 > SK-Y3 > JAAYHJ01. The sequence goes on along the minus strand of JAAYHJ010000085.1, from coordinate 4,658 downwards.
TATATATTGCTTTTTGTAGTGATTTTAATGATTTTTACATTATACAACCTGCCTAATAAGCAGGAGCAAGTTGTGTATTCTGACCTTGTTCAGTTGATACGACGCGGAGAAATCAAGCAAATGCAAATTATAGATCAAAAGATTATTGCTACCAAGAATAATAACGATACAATTGAGGTAACCATTCCGAGTGTGAATATATTATATGAAGATGTGGGAGACTCTATTGCTTCGCAGATAGCAGATGGCAGGTTGAAAGTGGATTATCAACCACCCCCAACGCCGCCTTGGTGGATAACCATATTGCCTACGCTGGGGTTAGTGGTCATTTTTATATTATTCTGGGTGTTCTTTTTACAGCAGTCCCAGGGAGGCGGCGGCAGCAGGGTTATGTCTTTTGGAAAAAGCAAGGCAAAGCTGTCCACCGATAATAAAAAGAAAGTGACTTTTGATGATGTAGCCGGAGCGGACGAAGAAAAGGAAGAATTAAAAGAAATAGTAGAGTTTTTAAAGTCGCCTAAAAAATTTATGGAGTTGGGAGCAAGGATTCCCAAGGGGGTGTTGTTGGTAGGACCTCCGGGAACCGGTAAAACGCTGTTGGCAAAGGCGGTTTCCGGTGAAGCGGGAGTACCTTTCTTCAGTATCAGTGGTTCCGACTTTGTGGAGATGTTTGTAGGTGTGGGTGCTTCGAGAGTAAGGGATTTATTTGAACAGGCAAAGAAAAATGCACCTTGTATTGTTTTCATAGATGAGATTGATGCGGTGGGCCGCCATAGGGGAGCAGGCTTAGGTGGTGGTCATGACGAACGTGAGCAAACTTTGAACCAATTGTTGGTTGAAATGGATGGTTTTGGTGCAAATGAAGGGGTTATTATTATTGCAGCAACCAACAGGCCGGATATTCTAGACCCTGCCCTGTTGCGTCCCGGACGATTTGACAGACAAGTAGTTGTAGGAATTCCCGACGTAAAAGGAAGGGAGGAAATACTTAAGGTTCATTCCAGAGGAAAACCCTTAGGTTCGGATATTGATTTATCCGTATTAGCCAAGACAACACCCGGTTTTACCGGAGCAGACCTGGAGAATTTGATGAATGAAGCAGCCCTGTTGGCCGCAAGGCGTAATAAAAAACAGATTAATATGTTCGAGTTGGAAGAGGCAATTATTAAGGTGCTTGCAGGACCTGAGAAAAGAACGAGAGTAATTAGTGAAAAGGAAAAGAAACTTACAGCCTACCACGAAGCAGGGCACGCGGTAATTGCAAAACTCCTTCCTACGCAGGACCCGGTTCATCAGGTATCTATTATACCAAGGGGAAGAGCAGGAGGATATACCCTGTCGCTGCCCAAGGAAGACAAATACTATGTTTCCAAGACAGAAATGGAAGAAGATATTATAGCACTGTTGGGTGGGCGCGTTGCTGAGAAACTTGTGTTAAATGACATCAGCACCGGTGCTGCCAATGACCTTCAAAGGGCCACCAGTATCGCCCGAAAAATGGTTACAAAGTATGGTATGAGCGAAAAATTAGGGCCCATGACCTTTGGTTCCGAACAGGAAGAAGTATTTATAGGAAGAGATCTTGCCCAACCCAGGAATTTTAGTGAACATGTAGCTGCAGAAATAGATGAAGAAATAAGAAGAATTATAGATAAAGCCTATAAGAGATGCCAGGAACTTCTGGAACAAAACATGGATAAGCTTCATAATATTGCACAGGCGCTTTTGGAAAAAGAAAAATTGGATGGGCCTGAGTTTGAAGCAATTTTTCAGGGTAAAAAATTAGAGGATGTTGAAAAGGAAGATGCAGAAAGGAAAGACGTGGAAAAGGAAAAAATATAAATACAGATAAATAAGGGCAACCAGGTGGCTGCCCTTATTTGTGTATTTTGTAATTAAATGTATATTTCGGTCTGCTTTAAAGGTGCTAATATGTTTATGAAAGGACATGGGACATGAAAAAGATATCCATTTTGGTTCCGGTATATAATGAAGAGGATGTTTTAAATGAATTTTATAATGTGCTGACAGAGGTTATAGATTCGCTTAATGCATATCAATTTGAAATACTGTTTGTGGACGATGGCAGTACCGATAATTCAATAAATATAATCAAGACCCTTCGTGCAAAGGATGCGAGGGTATCTTACGTTAAATTGTCCCGCAATTTTGGAAAAGAAATTGCATTAATTGCAGGAATGGATTACATAGCCGGGGATGCGGTTATTATAATGGATGCGGATCTGCAGCACAGGCCCGAAATAATCCCTGAGCTCATTGAATACTGGAATGAAGGTTATGATGATGTATATATAAAACGGGAGAAAAGAGAAGGGGAATCCTTTTTTAAGAAAACAACATCAACCTTGTACTATAAATTGTTGCAGAAAATGACCAATGTATCCGTCCTGGAAAATGCCGGTGACTTTCGGCTACTGGATCGACGCTGTGTTAATGCGTTGAAAAAAATGAGGGAAAGCCAGCGTTATACCAAAGGGTTATATAGTCTTATTGGCTATAAAAAGAAACCGGTAATATACAGCACAGCGCCCCGTGCTGCAGGTAAGACCAAATGGAATTACGTTAAATTGATAGATTTGGCAGTGGACGGTATAACTTCCTTTAGCATATATCCCCTTAGACTTGCATCCATAACAGGTATTATTGTGTCCTTTTGTTCTTTTATATACATGGCAGTTGTTATATTTAAAAAGCTCTGCTTTGGTGAAGTGGTACGGGGCTATCCTACCATAGTCAGCCTTATACTGTTTTTGGGAGGCATCCAACTTATTTGCCTGGGCGTAATTGGAGAATATATCGGGCGCATTTTTTATGAAACAAAGCAAAGGCCCTTATATTTTGTGGATGAATACAATGATAAAAAAGAAATGAATACCTGAGATTGTGTTATGGGGAGAAAACAATTATGTTATTAACCTTATGTAAATATATCGGGGAACAGGCAGCTTATTTATTTTTTGGAGTATTGACCACCTGCGTTAATATATTAACTTATTATGTTTCTGCCAATGTGTTAACACTGAATTATGTAATTTCTACCATTTTGGCCTGGTGCTTTTCCGTTTTGTTTGCTTATATAACAAATAAGTTTTGGGTTTTTAAGAATAAGAATACAAATATATCATACATGCTCAGAGAAATGTTTTATTTTATAACTTGCCGATTGTTTTCCGGTATGGTTGACTTACTTATCATGGTTTTATTTGTGGACGTATTTAAAGTTGATGATTTTTTGACTAAAATAATAGCTAATTTCTTTGTGGTTGTCATAAATTATTTGGCAAGCAAATTTTTTATATTTAAGAATAGAAGTTCCTAAGATTTAGATATCCTGAACAAAGTTTTACTAGGTTCGTATTTAATCAAGATAAAAATAGTATTATAAATTTATATTGCTTGAAATAGCAAATTACCAATAGATTAGCAAGTACAAAAAAACAGGCACCTTTATATGTAATTCTAATTTGCTGTTTAATTTGGTTACAAAGATGCCACTCTAGAATATAAAGCCCTTTTTTTTAATATTTTTACACCTGTTTTCGGTAACGACATTATCTTTTATTTCCGCTATTACACCTCTTAGCATATAAATACCATGTTCTCCATTATTTGAAATAGTATTATTTTTAATGACGGCAGAAGAACCAATATCCCTAATCAAGATACCGGACAATTGATTTAGCTTGATGGCATTTTGCTCTAATTGAGCAGATGCTTTTTTTATAATGCCAACTCCAAACTGCACATTAGACTCAATAGTATTGTCTTTAATGACGGCAGAAGAACCAGTATCCCTAATCAAAATACCGGCCAGCCGATTTAGCCTAATGGTATTTTGCTCTAATTGAGCAGATGCATTTTCTGCAATACATACTCCAAACCATATATTAGATTCAATGGTATTGTTCTTAATATTAGCAGAGGTACCAACATACTTAAGAACAATACCGCACAATTGATTTAGCTTGATGGTATTTTCCTCTAATTGAGCAGATGCTCTTTCAAGAATGCCAACTCCACACTGTTCATTAGACTCAATAGTATTGTTTTTAATGACTGCAGAAGAATCAGCATCCCTAATCAAGATACCGGATGCCTGATTTAGCCTAATTGTATTTTGCGCTAATTGAGCAGATGCATTTTCTGCAATACATACTCCAAATTCTACATTAGATTCAATAGTATTGTTTTTAATGACTGCAGAAGAAACAGCATCCCTAATCAAGATACCGGATGCCTGATTTAGCTTAATGTTATTTTGCTCTAATTGAGCAGATGCTTTTTCTATAATGCTAACTCCACACTGTACATTAGACTCAATAATATTGTTTTTTATGATGGCAGAAGAATCAGCATCACTAATCAAAATACCGGATAACTGATTAAATCGAATAGTATTTTGATCAAGCTGGGCAGATGCATTTTTTAAAATACAGATTCCACACCGTACATTAGACTCAATAGTATTGTTTTTAATGACAGCAGAAGAACCAGCATCCCTAATCAAAATACCGGATGCCTGATTTAGCTTAATGTTATTTTGCTCTAATTGAGCAGACGAATTTTGTTCAATACATACTCCAAATTCTAAATTAGATTCAATAATGTTGTTCTTAATATCAGCGGATGTGTCCTTG
>JAAYHJ010000084.1 GCA_012735465.1 Clostridiaceae bacterium | reverse complement strand
TTACAATAGTATTCACAAGAGATCCTCCTTTTCAAAGGTTTTTGATGGTGATTCTATTGTATCAAAAAGTGAGGATCTCTTGTTTTTTTATCCTTAAAATGTCCTACAATTATTTTACACTATGGTACGGGCTTTAGTAACCCGTACATTTTTACTTTGCTATTCTTCCCTCAAGGATTTCTCTTGCCTTTTTTACCTGTTCTGATGTTGGTGACTGTACTCCGTGCAATACGTATTTTTCCCCCAGCTTCTCCCATTTGTATTCTCCCATTGAATGATAAGGAAGTACGTCAATCCTTTCTACATTCTTTAATTCTGCAATAAAGGAAGCTGCCGCTGCCAGATCGTCATCACCGTCGGTGTACCCCGGTATGAGCACATACCGTATCCAGACCGGTTTGTTTATCTCCGAAAGATACAATGCAAAAGCACGTATCTTATCATTTCCCACACCGGTTAAAAATTTATGCTTTTCATTTACGGCATGTTTAATATCCAACAGCACTAAATCCGTATACCTTAACAGTTCTTCTACCTTTTTAATATCTGCAAAACCGGAGGTGTCCAATGCCGTATGAATATTTATTTCTTTGCACCTCTTAAACAGTTCTGTAACAAAGGTCGATTGAAGGGTTGGTTCACCCCCCGTTACTGTGATACCACCGCCTGAAGCCCGTATGAATTCAATATAATCCTGCATTTCCTCCATTATTTCATCCACGGTTACTTCCCGGCCACCTTTAGGGTCCCATGTATCCCTATTATGACAATACAAACACCTCAAGGGACAGCCTTGCATAAATACAATAAACCTGATACCCGGTCCATCCACTGTACCAAATGTTTCTATCGAATGAATACGTCCTTTTACCGGATTGCTCATATTGCCGCCCCTTTCCTGTTGATACTCTTGCATCATATGCTCTGATGGAAGGTTCTGCTTATTACATCCAACTGCTGTTTCCTGGTAAGCTTTATAAAATTCACCGCATACCCGGATACCCGTATGGTAAGCTGCGGATACTTTTCCGGATGTTCCATTGCATCCAGGAGCGTTTCTTTTTCAAACACATTCACATTAATGTGATGCCCACCTTTGGCAAAATAGCCGTCCAACAGAGCCTTAAGATTGTTTATCCTGTTATCCAAATCCTTGCCCAATGCCTTTGGAATAATGGAAAAAGTATAAGAAATTCCGTCCTGGGCATATTCATAAGGAAGCTTGGCAATAGAGTTTAAAACTGCCAGTGCTCCTTTTATATCCCTTCCATGCATGGGGTTTGCTCCCGGAGCCAGGGGTTCTCCTGCTTTCCTCCCGTCCGGTGTATTACCCGTCTTTTCACCATATACCACGTTTGAAGTTATGGTAAGTATGGATAATGTGGGTATTGAATCCCTATAGGTTCTTTGCTTCCTGATTTTATTCATGAACATTTTTACTACATAAGTTGCAATGCTGTCAACCCGCTCATCATTGTTCCCAAACTTAGGATAGTCCCCTTCCACTTCATAATCCACCACAATACCTTCTTCATTGCGAAGGGTCTTTACCTTTGCATATTTTATGGCGCTAAGGGAATCCACCACCACCGATAATCCTGCTATACCGCATGCCATGGTCCGAATAACTTCCCTGTCATGAAGCGCCATTTGAATCCTTTCATAGGCATATTTGTCATGCATGTAGTGAATCATGTTTAATGTGTTTATATATAAACGTGCTACCCAATCCAATATTGTATCAAATCGTTCCATTACTTCATCATAATCAAGGTATTCGGAGTTAATGGGTGCAAATTTGGGGCCGACCTGTATGCCGGTAACCTCGTCCCGGCCCCCATTGATTGCATACAGCAACGCCTTGGCAAGATTACATCTTGCTCCAAAGAACTGCATCTGCTTTCCTATCCTCATTGCAGATACGCAGCAGGCAATACCGTAATCGTCACCAAAATATTTCCTCATAAGGTCGTCGCTTTCATACTGGATTGAGCTGGTGTCGATGGAAACCTTGGCACAAAACCTCTTAAAATTATCAGGCAGGTTTTGAGACCATAGCACCGTCATATTCGGTTCCGGTGCAGGACCCAGGTTATACAAGGTATTTAAAAAGCGGTAAGAGTTTTTAGTTACCAGCGTCCTTCCGTCCAATGCCATACCACCGATGGATTCCGTAACCCAGGTAGGGTCACCGCTAAACAACCTGTCATATTCAGGGGTGCGCAGGAAACGTACAATACGCAGTTTTATTACAAACTGGTCAATCAGTTCCTGGGCTTCTTCTTCGGTTATTTTACCTTCCCTCAAATCCCTTTCAATATATATATCCAAAAAGGTTGATACCCTGCCCAAGCTCATGGCAGCACCGTTTTGTTCCTTTACCGCTGCAAGATATGCCAGGTATAGCCACTGTACCGCTTCCCTTGCATTGGAAGCCGGTCTGGATAAATCAAAGCCGTAGCTTTTACCCATCTCTTTCAGCTCATGAAACGCTTTTATTTGTTCCGCTACTTCTTCCCGCTCCCGTATGGCTTTTTCATCAAAATAATCATACTCCATCATCCTCTTTTCTTCTTCTTTTTCTTTTATCAGATAATCCAGGCCATAGAGGGGCACTCGTCGGTAGTCCCCGATAATCCTTCCTCTTCCATAGGCATCGGGTAATCCCGTGATAATGCCTGCCTTTTTTGCTCTCCTCATTTCCGGTGTATATACATCGTATACGGCTTCATTGTGCGTCTTGCGGTAGCGGGTAAAAATCTCTTTAATCTCAGGGTCAAGGGTACCTCCATAGGCCTCGCAGCCTTTAATCACCATTCTTATACCGCCAAAGGGCATAATTGCCCTCTTAAGAGGCTCATCCGTCTGCAGCCCCACTATTACCTCATTATCCTTATCAATATATCCCGGAGCATGGGAAGTAATAGTGGATACGGTATGCCCGTCTACTGCCAGCGTTCCTCCTCTTTTCCTTTCTTCCTCCAAAAGCTTGCTAACCTTATCCCAAACTTTCCTTGTTCTGTCTGAAGGGCCAACCAAAAAGCTGCTGTCTCCCTCGTAAGGTGTTACATTTCTTATGATAAAATCCCGTACGTCAATTTCTGAGCACCAGTTGCCTTTATTAAATCCTCTCCAAGCATCCATTTTTTCACCTCTTTCATATTTCCTTTCCTGCGACATATACAACATTTAATGTAAAACGGAATTCTTTTTTATATAAAATATATAAAAAATTATCCAAACGTATATGTCATTATTTATCTTAATTTATATATACCCATTTTCGTAAATATAAAACTGTGTACGGATGCTTAGGGTCATTACATTATTAACAAAATATTGTATGAAAAAATGAAATTTTCAGTAAACTTGGAACATTTCCCGAAATACGCAGTCTATAAAAATGAAAAACAAAGAAAGAGGTGGTTATTTTATGAAAAGAAAAATTGCTTTACTCCTATCACTGGTTCTTTTGGTTTCAGTGTTCATCCCGTCTCAAATATTTGCAGCGGGGGATAAGGACCTGGAAAGAGTGATAAAAATTGCAAAAGAAAAATTGTCCATAGGCAACAATTATACCGACTTCAATTACAGCATGGATATGCAGGAAAACAGACAAGTCTGGTATCTATCCTGGAACAACAGAGAAGGTGACCAGGACAATGTAAGCGTTACCATTGACAGCAATGGAACCATATTAAATTATTATCATTATACTCCTTACAACTATGATGTAAAATTTCCAAAAATAAGCCGGCAGGAAGCAAAAGAGATAGCGGACAAATTCATTGAAAAGGTAAACCCCGGAATTGTATATCAGCTGAAGGAATACGATACCATACAGCCTTCTATTACAGAACCTTACTATTACTTTTATTATACACGCATTGTGAATGGTATCCCCTTCTATAATGATACCGTTTCCATAGACGTAAACCGTCAGACGGGCCAGGTTCAAAGCTACTACTGCAACTGGTCGGAGAACTTGGAATTCCCGGAGCCGAAAAATATTATTTCTTTGGAAGAAGCCCAAAAGGCATACATGGAAAAACTGGGTTTAAGGCTGATTTATGATTATGCAGTCATTGATGAAGAAATTAAAGTATTTGCTGCCTATGCACCAATATATGTCATGAACTCATATATTGACGGTTTTACAGGCGAAAAAATTGACCTGGAACCCGTATATTATGCCGGAGGCGGCGGATATGCTTACGATAATGGTAAAATAGTTGTTTCAGAAAAGCAAGCAGCAGAGCCGGTATTATCTCCCGAAGAAATAAATGCCGTTAACCAGGTTTCCAAGCTGCTCAGCAAGGAAAAGGCTGAAGCAAAAGCAAGAAGTATAAAGGAGCTGAATCTTACAAATGCATTTAAGCTGAGAAGTGCAAATCTGTCCAGGAACTGGCCCTTGAAAGACGAATACACTTGGTACCTGTATTTTACTAAAGAAGCTAAAAATGATAATGAAAGGTCAGCTTATATCAATGTAAGCTTAGACGCAAAAACAGGGGAAATTAAGAGTTTCTACAATGACGTATATTATGAAGGAAACGTAAAAGCCAAGTACAATGAAGAAGAGTCCAGGGCTGCTGTAGAAGCATTTTTAAAGCAATTCAATCCTGACAAATTCAGCCAAACTGTGTTTGACATAGGCACTGAAAACCAGATTTACTACCGCACCGGAGAAAATCCTTTACAATATAGTTTTTCTTACATAAGAAAAGTTGGTAATGCTGTATTTCCAAATAACTATATTCGTGTAGGGTATGATGCGGTTGGCGGAAAAATTACCTATTTCGATATGAACTGGTTCGATGTTGACTTCCCTTCCGTAGACCAGGCACTGCCTCTGGATACCATATATGAAAAAATGTTTAAAGAAATAGGTATGGAGCTGCAGTACAGGGTACAATACAAAAATGAAGCAGATGCAAAATACAGTGAAATCGTACCTCCTTACCAAGGTAAAAACATGCAGATTAAACTGGTATACGGAGTAAAGCAAGATAAGCCCCTGCTATTTGATGCCAATACGGGAGTCATTTTGGACTATAGCGGAAAGCCTTATAAAGAAAATAAACCGGTGGAATACACGGATATAGACGGACATTTTGCAGAAAAGCAGATAAGATTTCTTTCAGAATTCGGCATTGCTTTGGACGGGCCGGAATTTAAGCCGGACCAGGAGATTTTGCAGAAAGACTTCTTCCGCCTGCTTTCCAAGACGCTGAATTACTATGGACCTTATCCCGTTGCAGAAACCGATACAAAGGAATTGGATGACATGTATAGATTCCTCATCAGGGAAGGAATCGTCAAAGAAAGCGAAAAAGCTCCGGATGCTGTTGTATCCAGGGAAGAAAGCGTTAAATTTATTATACGTGCATTAAAATACGATAAAGTGGCAGATATTAAAGGAATTTACCAGTATCCGTTTAAGGATATGGACAATGCCAACCCTGATTTAATCGGATATATATCCATTGCTACCGGACTAAAGATTATTAACGGAAGTGACGGAATGTTCTATCCAAAGAATAAACTTACCCGCGGTGAGGCTGCCGTAATGATATACAATTACCTGCAAAAATAGAACCCTTATTTTAAAAACCCCGTGGAGCATTATGCTCCACGGGGTTTTTGTTTATCCACTCCAGCCATGCAATAGACTAAAAGGCAATAATCAGGCCTCCTTCGTTCGCATAAACCGTACTGACTCCTGCAGTTTCTACTATTATTATATCCTTAAACTTATATCTTTTCATCACTTCTTCTTTTAATTTCAAGGCCTTTTCCAGACAGTTGCAATGAGCAATGCCCAATACCTTATCTTCTAAATGGGTACTTTGTTCACCAATCAGTTCTGCAAGTCTCTTAATAGCCCTTTTTGCACCAACAACTTTTTCATGAAGCCGGATGGTACCCTCCTCCGTGCCGGCCATGATGAGTCTGATATTTAAAATATTGGAAACCTTTGCAACCATGGGACTGATCCTTCCAGCCTTCATCAGGTTATCCAGGTTTTCTAAAACAAAAAATGTCTTCATTTCCTTGATATATCTATTCACCTTATCCACTATTTCCGTTCTTAAATGTCCTCCCTTGACAAATTCATGGATTTTTAAACTTATTAATGTTTCTCCTACTGAAGCACTAAGGGAGTCAAATATATGAATAAACTTCTTCCCAACTTGCTCAAAAAATATATCCCTCGCCAAAACCGCACTCTTATATGTACCGCTTAATGCAGATGATACTGTTACAACAAATACATCTTCTTCTCCCTTGTACTTTTCAATAAATTCCTGAGGGGAAGGACACGCGGTCTTTGGAACTTCCTTGCTGTTACGCATTTTTTTTAGGAAAGCAGCTACATCAAGGCTTTCGTCATCTTTATACGTCTCCCCTTCCAAGTGAATAACCGCCGGCACTATGGATACTTTAACATTTTTCTTTATTTCATCATTCAAATCACAACAGCTGTCTGCAACAATCTTAGTTGACATATTTCACATCCTTTTTATTAATATTTTAATAATAATCGTTTATAAAGTTATTACATTTTGTAAAAAACTTTCCTGCTTTTGCAATGCTGTCTTCATCGGCTGCCTGCAGTACACCTGCCTGATACGCCTGTTCAACGGATATAAATCCCATTGCCAATTGGGAAAAGGTATTAATAGAACATTTTAGGTTGGCTTCGCCTTCTTCAATTCTTTCTGCTTGCCCTGAACGGACAGCAAATTTTCCCGAATTCCACTCTGCAATAGGGTCTTCTATCTCCATGATAAACTCATCAACCTGCCCTGCAGTACCACATATAATGGAAAGTACCTTTTGTACATCAATTACCCTCACCATCACAAAAGGCTGATGCACTATCTGGCGTCTTGGTTCGGCAATAAAAATATATGCCAGGTCATCAGAAGGTGCCTTCCAGCTAATCTTTTGCGCTTGTGCCGAATGGGAAGCTGCAAACCATAAAAGGCCCCTGTACGCATCCCTGTTGCTGTAACCCAGCTCATGAATCTTAAACACCGGTGACTGCAAAAAATATAGGATATACCCTTCAGGCATCCCCTGCTCATTAAAAAGCAGGTATACCTTTCCTCCCTCCATTGAATGATCCGTGAGAATTCCTTCCCAGTCCTTTTTACTTCTTAAAATACAGCCGTGCCTGTCTTTTATAAAGGCATTATAAACGGTACTTACTGCATCTATATCCTTTTCAAAGCAAAAAGGCCTTAATATTCCATATTTTTTGGCCAACGGACGCACGTCTGTAATTTCCAACTCATAAGATAAATGATAGTAACAAGTCTCCCAGCCGTATCTCCTGTAAAAAGCATATTGAAAAGGAAGTAAAAGGTTTATGCAATGGCCTCGTTCATGCAGTACCTTAATTGCCTCTTTAAGCAATGCGTCCATGTATCCCTTTTCCCTAGCTTCAGGAAGGGTTGCTGCCCCCACCAAATAGGATACGTCCATTTCCCTGCCTCGAAATTTTACCCTGTAAGGCAATAGCTGAAGATTGGCTACAGGAACACCATCCTCACATACTGCAATGGTGTTTGAGGCATTATATTTTTTTTTGAAATACCACTCAACAAAATTCTCTTTATCGTTAAAGCAATAGCGCCATATTTCCTTTATTCTTTCGGTTTCGTTTTCCCGCACAAATCTGATATCCATTATGTTCACCTACTCTTTATCTTTAAGTACCGCCACATGTTTTTCTACCATTCTGACAGGGTGATAAGACTTTTTCGCCTTCCTTAATCCCGGTATCCCCAGGTCTTCTTCCCGATTTATGTATTTCACATTACTCCATTCCTTTTCACAAAACTGCTGATTAATCACAGCATACGAGCCGGGTATATCAGGATCAGCTTTTTCCACATGGATAACCGCCATATCTTTTGTCATCTGTTCTCCCAAAGTAAAGGCAACGGTTTTATCCTTTATCTTTATTATACCACCCTTAAACTTTAAAGCTTCAAAATTGCGCAATGCCTCCAATATAGCTGTTTTTTCGTCCTCCAGGCTTTCGCTTTCCTGGCAATTCTTTTTCTTGCACCAGTTTTCCGCAGCCTCTATGCAATCATCAATAAGGTCTGCTGTAAGGGGATGGTAAGTATATTCATATAGGGATAAAAACTTATTGATATGATTTCTTTTGGCATGATACTTTTTCCCTTCAAGCTTGATCAGATCCGAGCTTAGGTATACATAATCAAAAGTATTTCGATCCGGCTTATAACTAAACTTTCCGGGTATTCTGCTTTCAATCTCCCTTATCATGTCCTTGGTTAAGGATTTTAAAATCAAGGGAGTTCCTCTTTCCTTAAAAAATTCAATTAATGTTTCAATAACCGGTCCAATATCTCCCGTTCCAATTGGCATTAATGCAAAAGGTTCGTTATCCTTATATCTTGCTAATATACAAAGGAAATCATTTATCAGTGCATACTTTACCCTGTAACTTTTTCGCCATATAAATAAGTTAGTAAAAGTTAAATCGGACACTTCATACTCCTTCATGGAAAAATACTTATCAAACAACTCTTTCTTGTCAATTGTAATGTCATATAACTGAATCATTTCCTTCTCTCCTGTATCATCATTATTTAATATATTTGTGTTTTCAATAAGCATCCTTTTATATATTTTATCCATCTTTCCCTGACTACTAACAAAAATGTTCCTGAAACAAATAAAAATGGAGAGTCGTATTACTCTCCATTTTTTATTTCAGTATATGCTTACTTTAAAATCACTACATCTGACAACGGTTTCATGTTGGAAGTAAACAGGTTTGTTCCTTCCCATACAAATACTCTTACTTCATAGCCCTCTACATTGGCCGGCAATTTGAATCCTGCACTTAATGTTTCGGTTTTCTGAGGTAAAATTTTCTTGGACACATAAGATACATTAACCATTTTTCCATCCTTATCATAAATTGCTACAATTGCAAGGGCAGAGCCTTCATAATCCTCGGACTTGTTCTCTACTTTTACCTTGGCTTCCAGCAACTGGTTCGGTACAAGGCTGTCCCCGTTAAATGTAACGCTAATATCAAAATCCTTCTTTTCAATAACCGTTACTATTGCCTTTGCCTTGATATCAGTTCCTGCTACAGTACCTTCCACTTCAAAAGTACCGGGTTCAGCATATTTAGCGGGGTCGATGGCATCCCATACTACTTCTACAGGGCTTGAAGTTTGGTCGCTATACTTTGCTGTTACCGTTGCAGGCAATACCGGGGCCTTACCAACTGCGGTGGTAACCTCAACACTATCAATACTTATAATGGTGGGAGCTGGTCCCTCCGAACCTTCATACAGTGCTTTAATTTGTGCTGCACTTAATGCCTTGCTGTAAATACGGAAATCATCAAAATTCCCTCTGAAATAAGGGTCACTGGAATACTGAGATTTACCAATATAGTTGTTAGTGGTATTTCCCAAATCCGAGGGGTTTAATGTAATGGTACCTCTGGCCACTTCAACCCCATCTTCATATATAAAACCAGTATCACCGGACAATACAACAGCTACATGTTTCCACACGTTGGTATCAAGAGGCGTACCCTTTTCCATGCGCTCTTCTTCCTGCCATCCCGATGTTGTGATAGCAAAGGCCAGTCCCACAGCTCCTTCATTTAAACCGCTGGGGGTAAGAAACATATTTACGCTGGTACCTGTACCGAAGTCAAACAATCTAAGGTAACTACTGGTGCTTTCCATCTTAACCCACATGGCAACGGTAATATCATCCAGGTTGCTTACAATGCCTTCGGGCATACTCACATAACCGTCACTACCTCCAAGTCTGACAGAACCGCCCATTTTACCTTCTGTTGACCAAGTTGCATCACCAAGCAATGCGCCATTATTGTTGTTACCTGACGAGTCTCTAACCACGGTTCCTTCTGTTTCATCAAACTTGTACCACAAAACTAAATTATCTGCAAGTCCTCCTTCTTCTGCTTCAGCAGCAATTGGAAAACTTATAAAGGTCATTGCTATAGAAAGAATAATAACTAAAGAAAGTACTCTTTTTAACATACCTGTTATCCCTCCTTGTAATTATTTTTCCAGCCATTACACTACCTACTCTTGTTTTTTTCAGCATATAACCACACAAATTTAATAAGTATTAAATTAGATAATTACTAATAGATGAATATTGCTTCAACATGAACAATGAACTAGCTGCATAAAATAAGGATATGGAAATGCGGTTCAGATCGAATAATCTTAGTCCTTCCCCCCTTTATTATGACTAGATTTGTATATTCATAATAAATTATACTTTAATCAAATCCCTGTGTATTTATAATTTTCATAAATATTGTTCAATTATGCGAGATATTTACTTTATTGGAATAAAAGAAGGTATCCAAAAGGACACCTTCTTTTACTATTCTATAATAATTATCTCAGCTCAACATCCAAGTAAACGGAGTGACGTCTATAGCAATCATAGAACGGTCTCAGTCTAGCTGCATCCCTTTCATCTATTACTCCGTCGTTGTTGTAGTCACTGTTAGCGCTATTATTTATGGTAAAGCGCAGTGTACTTGGGTCACCAACGATATCAAGACCTATATCTCCGGCATCCAGGATTACTTTACGGAAGTCAGGCAATGACCTGGTTTCTTCAGCAGCCAGCAATACCGGTCCATAGAATATACTTGCAATATTAGGCTTATCCATGAGCGGCATCAGGTAGAAGCTGAACGGCATTTCAAGCTCAATGGTATCTCCTTCTTGCCAGGTTCTGCTCAATGTCAGATATGTGCCTGGTGTTGCTTCAACAGCTTGTTCTTGTCCGTTAATCTTTACAAAGAAGCCCTTGGTTGCCCACTTAGGTACACGAACTTTAATATCAAACTTGCCACTACCACTAACGATGGTTAGCTTGGTTTTGTCATCATACGGGAAGTTACCGCTTTGTCTTATAACTACATTACGCTCGGTCCATGTCAATGTGGAAGGAACATAAAGGTTTACATACAATGCGGTGTTATCAATGCTCTTGAAGTAAATGGAATCCTGAAGCTTGGTGCTGCTTTCAATTGCTGTACCGTTACAGCAGGTAAATCCGGTCATGTCTGCATTACTAAAGCTCTTGCTTGCACCAGGATTCAACGGTACATGATAAGTATTTCCTGCATTGTTTTCCGCAACGGAAGCTAAAATATGGTTATACATTGCCTGTTCATAATAATCCATGTATTTAGCATCCTGATCATGCATGAACAACTGACGGCTCAACTTCAAGAGGTTATAAGTAGCACAGGTTTCGTTCTGTCCACCCGTTGCAAGACCGTTTTGGAATAAGGTATTGGGCTGTGCTGTAAAGCATTCGGCATTGTTCGGATTCTTAGCACCGGCAACTCCGCCTATGCTGTACATATATCCATTGTATACCATATCCCAGAAGTTTTCAGCAACCTTGTAATACTGGATTTCCTTGGAAACATCATAAGTCTTAAGAGCTCCGGTAATCTGTGGAATGTGCTGGTTAGCATGCTTTCCACGGATAGTGTCCACGTTCTTGGCAAGACCGTGTTCACGATTCTGATTACCGAAGAAGAAGCTGATATTGTCAAACAGTTTTGCACATTCTAAGTAGGTATTATCACCTGTTAAAGCAGCAAGTCTGGCCATAGCTTCATTCATGCCGCCGTATTCACCGGCAATGTAACGGTTCCACATGCTGATAAGGGTGGATTCCGGAAGAACGCTCAGACGCTTGTAAACCCATGTACCCATACCTTTTGCAATTTCCAATGCCTTTTCATTGCCGCCTACTTCATAGCAGTCCATCAAACCGGCAAGAATCTTATGCAATGTGTAGTATGGAGCCCAAATTTGACTATCGCTACCACCATAAGTAGCACCGTTTTCCAACATAATGAACTGATCCGGAGGATATGCACTTATAAATCCTTCTCCCCAGTTCCAATAATCTGTACGGATATTTTCGAAATTGGAATCGTATCCGTTTCTTCCAGGACCATAAGGAACTTTTGTCGGGTCTGCATTAAATTCTCCGCCTTCTACTGCAGGCTTACCGGATTTTTGTGATAAATCATACAATACGTCGATCATGTAATTCATCTTATTCATTAGGTTTTCTTGCAGTGCCGGGTCATAAGAAGCACTTGCATAGGCCTGTGCCAATGCTGTCAGGTAGTGACCCGTAGCATGACCGCGCAGTTTGGTTGTAATGGTATCCCAACCACCAAGAGGCTGTGCTCCTGCCGGCTGCGGCTGACCAAACGCATGACGGAACACATACAAGAATCTGTCAGGATTTGTTTGCGCCAATGTATTTACAAACTTGTCGCGGTTTTGCATAAATTTCGAGGTATTTCCATTATCATGCTTTTCAAGTATAACATTGCCCAATGGGAATGCTTCCAAAGTAAGTTCCGGACCTCTATCTGAAGGACGAATTATTCCATTCGTATTAATTTCAGTAACATCACTCAAAGGAATAAAAGCTTTATTTAAATCCAGACCTTCCCAAACAAATACCTTTGCATTATAACCGGTTACATCGGCAGGAAGCATGAATCCGGCACTCATGTCTTCACTTTCTCCTGCTTTTATGGTCTTAGCAATGTAGGATACATTTACCATCCTATTGCTTGGATCATAAAGAGCGAGAATAACCATTGCGTCCAAATCTTCTTCACTTGAATTTTCAGCTGTTACATCGGCAGACAGCATTTTTCCGCCTTCCAGCTTAGTAGCTGTTGCGCTTCCATATGTGAATTTAGTTGTCATCTTGAAGGTTCCTTCACTTACTTCAGGATCTTTTACATTTACAGTTGCTTTAGCCTGGAACTGGGTACCTGGTACTGTTCCTGTTACAGTGTAAGTACCTACCTGACGTACCTGATTATTATTGGTAGGAGCAGGCCAGTTCACACGAACCAATGGTCCCTTTACTCCGTCTTTATATTCACCGGGAATGTAGTTGGGCAATTTTGGCAGTTCACCCACAACCGTATCCACTTCTATATCCGGCACTCCAATCAGTATAGGAGCATTGGGCATGCGGCGTACGGTTACTTCAAACTGTCTTGTAACAGAAGTTTCTCCTACGGTAGCAGTTACAGTCAATATAACTGTCTTTGACCCTACTTCATAGGATGGGCGGTTTACCACACCGGTATTAGATATAATTGATTCATCACTTGAAGCCCATGTAAGGGTACTTAAACCGGAAGCACCTTTCGTAGGCAAAACAAGATTTTCAGTCACATCATCAATATTTCCCAAGTCAATAGCAGCTAAATCTGCCTGAGCAATCTCTTCATTTGTAGGCAATGCAATTACAGTAGCAGTAAACTCCTTGGTGTCGCTGGCAGTACCATAAGTGATGGTAGCAGTCAGCTTAACTTCTGCATTACCTGCACCAGGAGCCGGACGGGTAACCTTACCGGTTTTTGAAATAACAGCTTCATTGCTGGATGTCCAGGTTATGTCTGAACCCAATTGACCTTTTACAGGTAATGTAATATCACTTACTACAGCAGAAAGGTTGCCTAAGTTAAGAGCAGCCTTGTCGTTTGCCACAACTTCCGCATCACTGGGCATGCGAGGTACAGTTACAGTAAACTCTCTTGTAGCACTTGCTTCATTTAAAGTAGCAGTAGCCGTTAATGTAACGGTAACCGTTTCTTGTTCATAGGTATATGGCGGCCGAGTTACTTTACCGGTAGTGGAAACAAACTCCGGATGACTGGATTCCCATGTAATGATACTTCCGGCAGGGCCGACAGTAGGCAATTCAATATCGGTAACTCGATTGTTCAAGTTTCCAAGGTTTATACTATTAATGTCCGCATTAACCCTTACTTCATCGGTTAAAGCATTATTGCGGATAGTTGCAACCTGTTCATCAGTTAAAGCAATCTTATATACACGGAAATCATACAAGTCAGCACCTAGGTAAGGGTCATTATAGAAAGATCTACCAATATATAGGCGGTTATTACTTGCATCTTCCTGATCAAGTACATCATCCAATCCCAATTTTACTCCCGTGCTTTGTCCAACCCTTACACCGTCTTGATATATGCTTAGGGTCTCATTAGTGGTATCCAATACTATTGCAAGATGAACCCACTGATTTCTAGGAATAGCATTGGTCATAGGTCCTGATTCTGCACCGGAACCGCCAACGGTAATACGAGCACGGTAGCCATTGTTACCTGAGGCAGCCCGTGGTGAACACCAGAAGTTTCTAGTGGTGTTTTGTCCGAAATCAAAGAATCTTTGGTAATTGCTACTGGATCTCAAATAAATCCAACCGGTCACACTAACGGTATCTAACCCATTTAATGCGTCGTCAGGTATGCGAACATAATGACCGCTGCTACCTGGAAGGGATAATACCGTACCAAACTGGGTACCAGAAACAAATTCAGAGTTATTACCGTATAAAGTAGCGTGTTTATTATTTCTTGTCCAGTCATTTACATTGCCATCAAATACATAACGCAGAATAAGGTCGGTTTCGCTTATCCCGTCAAGCATCTGGTCACCGCCTTCTTCTGCAAAAACAGGAAAGCTTACCAATGTGCTCATTAAAAAGGTAATAACCAATAATAGTGATAAAACTCTTTTTCTCACTGTTTGTCATCCTCCTTCAATATTACTTTTACAAAAACACAATTTACATTTATTATATTTTTGCTGCATTTAGCAGAGCTATCTAAAGGTATACTCATTACAAATTTTACTCATATACATAATATAATTAAGCTTGTGCCATACTCCTGGTTTATATATTTTAGAGCACTCTGCTCCCTATACTGCTTATACTATGACAAATCATGATACTTTTAATTTGAAATTTTGACAGACAAATACTATTACGTTAGGGAAATATAGAATTTTTACCGGCAACCTGTAACTTTTACTCAGTTATCCCAACACAATAAATGCATTTTAAAATTTAAAAGTGCAAGATTTATTTAAAATATGAACTGTGATGAAAGGTAAAATTATTTAAATTTTTATACAATGCTGGCATAATGATTGCAATGATTTATTAATGAGATAACCGTCCTTTCCCATCAGAACTGGGACAATGAAATCAGAAAGTTCTAACAACATCTTGGAAACTATGATGTGAGGCTTATCACAAATCCCTTGTAATCATCCCCCCTTTTGATTACATGTTTAACATTACACACATTACTTGTAAAAAGAGAAATATGTTTTAATTTTATGACTAATTGTACATTATTGTACATTTATTGTTATAATTAAAACACCAATCTTTACTTTTGTAATAATTATAAAACAAAAAAATGTATAAGTATTTATAATAAAGTGAATTTTTTTATAATATTACGCAAAATAAAGAAGGTATCCTTTTGGACACCTTCTTTTCAGCCATTTTTTATTCTTCTGTTTCAACACCCATGTATACGGAATAACGAGTATAGAATTCATAGAACAGCTTAAGTTTTGCTGTGTCTTATTTTTGATGTTTAATACAAAAGTCAGGTATTATGTAAGATTTTTATGCGAATAAAAAAACACACCTTCTTTTGTAACAATACGAAAGAAAGTGCATCACAACACTAAAATTATTATGCAGATTTAAACCCTATTGAAAAAATATGGTCGGAGTGGTGGGACTTGAACCCACGGCCTCTTGGTCCCGAACCAAGCACTCATACCAAACTGAGCTACACCCCGGTACACATTCATATAAACATAAAAAACGAGGACTTTGTTTGACCTCGTCTTATTATAAAGTATTTTTAGAAATTTTTCAATACCTAAAATTTAATACGGTCACTTTTTTTTGTAAACATCCGACACGGAACCGCTTGCTTTCTTTAAATATTTAATCCTCCTAAAGTTTATGCTATATCGTATAAATGCAAAAATGGCACTACCAACTGCAATCCCAATTAAAAAAGTATTAACGATTTTTGATGGATCAAAAAGAATAATAATTATTATAGCTAGATAAAACATCACAGTGGACGCCTTACCATACCAACTGGCACTGACCACTATTTCATCCTTGTAGAGCAGTATACTTCCCAAAACCATCAATATCTCTTTAACCAAAATAATATAAATTGCCCATCGTGGTACGAGCCCTTTATATGCAAGGCAAAAAATTACCGTAAGCTGCATCAGTTTATCTGCAAGAGGGTCCATCAGTTTTCCGCAGTCAGTAACCATATTATATCTTCTAGCAATATGTCCATCTAATACATCGGTAATACCGGCAAATATAAATATCAATGCAGAAATAAGATAATTATATTCTAATTTTGAAAAGAAAACGAAAATAAAAGCCGGTATAAGCATAAACCGAAACATTGTCAGTATATTTGGAATATTCAATTGATCACCTCAAAAAAATAAAATGGAATTACATATTTATTACATAGTATACCCCATCATCGATTAAAGATAAAAAGGGAATGATTTTTATTCACTGTAAATATAATTTTTCCAAGGTTTCAAAAACACTTTCATTTACTTTTTTAAGATTTACCGGCTTAAGATCTGCATTAACAAATGCATGTACGGTTTTCCCCGACGCAAGCAATTTACCGTCTTTTTCCCGTATAATCTCATAACAAAAAGTTATTCTTACTGCTCCCAGTTTTTCTATCCAGGTTCTCACAATGATTTCATCTTCATATCTTGCTGGTTCTTTATATGAACAACTGCTTTCTATTAATGGCAGTAATATTCCCTGCTTTTCAATATTCCCATAAGACATTCCTGTTTGATTAAAGAACTCTGTTCTTCCCACTTCAAACCAGACATAATAATTCGAATGATGTACAATTCCCATTTGATCCGTTTCAGCGTATCTGACTCTTAATCGTGTTTCATTTACATACATAAAAAACCTTCCTTCACTTCTACAATACCTTTGTCACACCACTGTATACTAAACCTCTTCCCCCGTCAATGGTAACTGTAGTTCCACTCTTTAATATCTGAGTGCAACCTTTTGCCCCTGTAATGACAGGAATATCAAGAGCAAGCCCCACAATTGCCGCATGGGAAGTCATACCCGGCTCTTCTACAATGATGCCTCCTGCTTTCTTTAATATAGGGAGTAGGTCATTGCATGTATACTCAGCTACTAAAATATCACCTTCATTAAATTCCCTAAGAGCCTGTTCGCATGATTTTGCAACACATACATTTCCGCTTACGGATAAATTATTTACTCCAACACCTTCCACCAGCACATGCCCCACCAAATGTACCTTTAAAATGTTTGTTGTACCGCTAATACCTAACGGGAGGCCTGCTGTAATCACTACCAGATCCCCGTTTTTTACAATACCCGACTGTAAAGCCTTTTCTACCGCATGATCAAACAAATCATCAGTAGTTTCTTTGATATCTGCAAGCAAGGGATAAACTCCCCATGAAATCGCTAACTGCCTGTATACCTTAACTGAGGTAGTGGTTGCAACAATGGGACAGGCAGGACGAAATTTTGACACCATTCTTGCTGTGTGCCCTGACTTGGTTACCGAAATAATGGCTGCCGCACCCAAATCATGAGCAGTGGTACAGGTTGCATGACTGATCGCATTTGTAACATTAGGCTGCACATTAAATGATTCCAGAGCAAACCTTTTTCTATAGTCAATTGAACGCTCTGTCCTCACCGCAATTCTTGCCATAGTCTTTAAACTTTCAACAGGATACTTGCCCACTGAAGTTTCTCCGGAAAGCATAATGGCACTGGTTCCATCATAAATTGCATTTGCTATATCAGTGGTTTCAGCCCTTGTGGGACGAGGATTGCGAATCATGGAATCAAGCATTTGGGTTGCCGTGATTACCGGTTTGCCGGCCTTATAGCATTTTTCTATCAACATCTTTTGGATGATGGGCAGTTCCTCCAGCGGAATCTCTACGCCCATATCTCCCCTTGCAACCATAATCCCATCGCTAAAACGAAGAATTTCTTCAATATTAGCAACGCCCTCACCGTTTTCAATCTTTGCAATAATCTGTATATTTGAACCGCCATTTTGCTCCAGAACCTTTCTCACTTCCCATACGTCCTGGGCTGTCCGCACAAAAGATGCCGCTATAAAATCAAAATCGTTTTTTATTCCAAAACATATATCTTGCTTGTCCTTTTCACTCATATACGGAAGTTTAATGGATACTCCCGGAACATTTATACCCTTATGATTGCTTACTTTTCCCTCGTTCTGTACCTCACACCTTATATCCGGTCCGTCCACTTCTCTAACCAACAGCTCTATTAAACCATCATCAATAAGTATCCTGTTCCCAACGCTTACATCATCGGGCAGACCCTTATATGAAACTGAAACCATTTCATCGTTACCCAAAACATCCCGTACCGTTAACGTAAAAAGTTGTCCCTCTTTTAAGTCCACCGAACCGGTTTCAAAATTACCCAATCGTATCTCAGGGCCTTTTGTATCCAATAATAAGGCAATCGGAAGGCCCAATTCATCCCTAATCTGCTTAAAAAGATCCACTCTTTTTTGTTGTTCTTCGTGGGTACCGTGAGAAAAGTTTAACCTGGCAACATTCATGCCATTTTGCATAAGCTTTCTCAATATGTCCGGATCATCGGTTGCAGGACCTAATGTACAAACGATCTTGGTTTTTCTCATATATTTTAAATGCTCCTTCCAGAAAAAAGTGAACGTTTTTATATTACTACAACGCCAATATCCTTGCAAGGTCCATAAGATAAGGATCCATCTTTTTTGTCATATTCAATGCTTCCACAATATCAAAGTCTACAATCTTATTATCCCGCATGGCAATTATCCTGTTACCAATTCCATCCTTAAGCAATTCCACAGCCTTGGCTCCCATTTGGCTTGCAATAACTCTATCTAAAACAGTGGGTGTCCCACCTCTTTGAATATGCCCTAAAATAGTTGCCCTGGTTTCTATACCTGTCTCAGCTTGAATCCTTTTTGCCATTTCAACGGCACCGCCAACTCCTTCGGCAAGAATAATTATATCATGTTTTTTGCCGCGGCGCTTCCCTTCTATAATGGGCTCCACAATATCCCTCTTAAAATCAAAAGTACGTTCAGGGATTATTACTGCTTCCGCACCCGTTGCTATTCCTGCATATATTGCTATATACCCCGCATGTCTCCCCATAACTTCTATAACGCTGCAACGCTCATGGGAAGTAGCCGTATCCCTTATCTTGTCCACCGCATCTTTAACAGTGTTTAATGCCGTATCAAAGCCAATGGTATAGTCGGAACATGCAATATCATTATCGATGGTGCCCGGAATTCCCACCGTAGGAATTCCCATACTGCTTAAATCCTTTGCGCCCCTGAAGGAACCATCACCGCCAATTACTACAATCCCGTCAATATAATGTTCCCTGGCTATGGCTACGGCTTTTTTTACACCCTCCTCAGTGGCAAATTCTTTGCTTCTTGCAGTCTGCAATATGGTGCCCCCACGGTGTAAAATATCTGAAACAGACCTCAAATTCATTTCATATATATCTCCATTGAGCAATCCGTTAAAACCTTTCCGGATACCCATTACTTTCATACCATAATGGATAGCTGTACGTACGACTGCCCTGATAGCTGCGTTCATACCAGGAGCGTCTCCACCGCTGGTCAAAACGCCTATAGTTTTTATTTCCGCCATTGACATACCCCCATACAGTTTTTTCAATAAATTAATTAACTCATAAAAAAAGGGTTAAAACCCTGTGTCAATAATAATACTATGTGCTTCTTCTACTTCTGATTCAGGCACCAAAACTTCATAATAATTATCATTATTATCCAAATTCTTATTAATTGGTCGTATCTTTACAAGCAATCCTTCTTTTTCTAATACTTGCTGCAACTTTATTACTATTTCTTTGCTTTGGGCCATATAAACTACAGTCCACATAACTTCACGCCCCTTTTTATATACTGCCTCAGAAATGAAGATTACCTATTCATCGCCTATAGTAATCACACCATGCTCACAATAAATCACAGCTTTCCCTCTAACCTTTATTGCCGACGTATTCTCTGTAAATTGGGCAATATATGCTTCGCCTTTATCCAGTTTTTCAGTATGATGAAATTTTGTATCCTTACCTCTTGTCAGCCCTATAATATTTACTCCATTTTCCAATGCCTTTACTACTATATAATCCCCTGAAATATAGTTAAAATCTCCATTCATATAAACACCCCGCACTAATATTATATTATTTTATTCCAAAAATCAATACATTTATTCATATTTTAATAGATGTAACTTACATTATGTTCCATTAAACAACTTTAACACATTCTTCTCCTACAATTTCCTTAAGCTCATTTATCAGATACTCATTTACATTAACCCATAAATCCCTGGAAGCTACGGTCACTTCTTTGGTATCCTCAAAATAAACATAGACCGGCACATCACCATTGAAAAAGCGTAAAACAGGCGAAATCCTTTCAATTATACGACTGCGTTTACTCTTTATTTTTATATAAAGCTTTTTTGATTTTGCTCCTTCTTTTAAAGGCATGATTTCTTCACATAATATTTTAGGTTGCTCTTCTTCGCGCATGCTTATTCTCCCACGTATGGTAACAATATTATCCTCTATTAGGTATTGGGAGTATTTCTCAAAAACTTTTGGAAATACAATAACTTCTATCGTACCATAAGTATCCTCAAGGGAAACAAAAGCCATCAGGCTATTATTTTTTGTCGTCTTTGTTTTTTTGGCGGTAATGATTCCTCCTATAACAACTAATGCCCCGTCATATAATGATTTATGCATACTTCCCCTGTCCGGTTCCATTTCGTCCTGTTCTGCCAGTGCCAAAATATCTGCCGTTGAGGCATTAACCAGCTGGGCCAGCCGGTCCTTGTACGGGTCCAGAGGATGCCCCGAAATATACAAGCCCAGGGTTTCCTTTTCCATGGACAAAAGCATCTTCATGGGATATTCCTTAATATCGGGCAAGTCATCCTGTTCATTCAGCAAAGGTTCATTGTAATATTCATTGCTGAAAAAGGATAACTGCCCTTCTATATTGGCCTTCCTGCTTTGATTTATGCTGTCCATGACCTTTTCATACACAGCCATCAATTGGGATCTATACACTTTAAAACAGTCAAAAGCACCGCATTTTATAAGGCTTTCAACACATCTTTTATTCATATCCTTATTGGCCATCCGCTCGCAAAAATCCTTAAAACTCCTAAAGGGCCCTCCCTTTTTCCTTTCTTCAATCACAGCCCGTATAACATTTCTACCGACATTTTTTACTGCAACCAGTCCAAATCGAATGGAATTTCCCGATACCGTAAACACATCATAGCTTTCATTTATATCGGGAGGCAAAAGTTTAATACCCATCCTCCTGGCTTCATTTATATACTGGGACACTTTTGTGCTTTGGTCCAAAACACTTGTAAGCAGTGCAGCCATAAACTCGGTAGGATAATGGCATTTAAGCCATGCCGTCTGATACGCAATGATTGCATAGGCAGCTGCATGGGATTTATTAAAAGCATATTTTGCAAAATCCATCATTTCATCAAATATTTCGGTAGCAGTGCGCTCATCCACCCCCCTGCGAATAGCGCCCGGCACTATAACATTTCCCTTTTCGTCCACAATACCGTATATGAAATTGTTTTTTTCCTTTTCCATCACATCCTGCTTCTTTTTTGACATGGCACGCCTTACCAGGTCTGCCCTGCCGAAGGAGTAGCCGCCCAGCTCCCGCACAATTTGCATGACCTGCTCCTGGTAAACAATACAGCCATAAGTCACATTTAAGATGTTTTCCAAAAGGGGATGCTTGTACTTTATATCCTCCGTATGTGTCTTATTGCGAATATACCGGGGAATTTGGTCCATGGGCCCGGGCCTGTAAAGGGATATGCCGGCAATTATATCTTCAATGGACTGGGGCTGCAGGTCCCTCATAAACTGTTTCATCCCGGCGCTTTCAAGCTGGAACACGCCTTCCGTATTGCCCTGGCACAGCAAATCAAATACGGCCTTATCGTCAAAAGGTATGCGGTCAATATCAATTTGTATACCCTTTGACTGCCGAACAAGGTTTACCGCATCACGAATTACCGTCAGGGTTCTTAGGCCCAAAAAGTCCATTTTCAAGAGTCCCAATTCTTCCAAGGTACCCATTGGAAACTGGGTTGTAATGCTGTCCTCGTTTTTCTGCAGCGGAACATAATTGGCAATAGGCTCCCTTGAAATTACTATACCTGCTGCGTGAGTGGACGCATGCCGTGGAAGTCCTTCCAATGCTTTGGCCGTATCTATAAGATAGCGAATCCTTTCATCTTCTTCATAGGATTTCCTCAAATCATAGTTTACCTCCAAAGCCTTGTCAATTGTCATACCCAATTCCATAGGAATTTGCTTGGCAATTGCGTCTACCTCCGCATAAGGAATATTAAGGGCTCTTCCCACATCCCTTATGGCAGCTCTTGCCGCCATTGTTCCAAAGGTTATAATTTGTGCAACCCTGTCCTTGCCATATTTGCGCACCACATAATCAATTACTTCCTGCCTTCTCTCATAACAAAAATCAATATCAATATCCGGCATGCTTATGCGCTCCGGGTTTAGAAACCTTTCAAACAAAAGATTATATTTTAACGGGTCAACATTGGTTATTCCAAGGCAGTAGGCCACAAGGCTCCCGGCAGCCGAACCTCTTCCTGGCCCCACCATGATCCCGTTATCCCGGGCATATTTGATAAAGTCCCAAACGATAAGGAAATAGTCGACATAACCCATTTTTTTGATGATTTCAAGTTCATAGTCCAGTTTTTCCCTAATCTCCTGAGTGATTTCTTCATAACGCTCTTTAAGCCCCTGATGGCACAATTCGGACAAATATTCAAAGGGGTCTCTTCCGTCCGGCACATCATAGGACGGTAAATGCAGTTTGCCAAATTCGAAATCCACATTGCACCGTTCTGCAATTTTAACAGTGTTGTCCAGTGCTTCCTTGGCATAAGGGAACAGGCGGGCCATTTCTTCCGCCGATTTCAAATAAAACTCTGAGGTTTCAAATTTCATCCTGTCTTCTTCATCCACTGTTTTACCGGTCTGTATGCACAATAATACATCCTGGATTCTTGCATCTTCCTTCCTGACATAATGTACGTCATTGGTCACAACCAAGGGAATACCTGTATCCTTAGAAAGGCGCATAAGTTGCCGGTTAACTTCCCGCTGCTGGGGAAGGCCATGGTCCTGGAGCTCCAGGTAAAAATTATCTTCCCCAAAAATTTCTGCATATTTGTACGCTAGTCTGCAGGCTTTTTCATAATTGCCATCCAATAATGCACTGGGTATGTCCCCGCCTAAGCATGCACTAAGCGCAATTATTCCTTCATGATATTTTTCCAGCACCTCAAAGTCAGTCCTCGGCTTATAATAAAACCCTTCCGTAAAAGCGGTCGATACAATATGCATCAGGTTTTTATAACCTACCATATCCTTGGCAAGAAGTACAAGGTGTCCGTTATTTCCATCCATATTGCTTGTCTTGTCATAACGGGTACGGGAAGCAGTATATACCTCACATCCTATAATGGGTTTGATGCCTTTTTTCTTAGCTTCCTTATAAAAATCCACTACACCGTACATTACACCATGATCGGTTATGGCAAGGCTATCCATCCCCAATTCTTTTGCCCTTGCAATAATATCCCCAATCCTACAGGCTCCGTCCAAGAGGCTGTACTGCGTATGCACATGCAGATGCACAAATGAATTCATCAACATCGCCTTCCGTTCCTTGTGTTCATTTTTTAATATAATTATAAAGCAAATAACATGAATATAACAATGCAAATAGACATACAAAATACATAAAAATATGGTACCTTTAAATTTACCAATCAGTACCATAAAAAATGAAGCATATGAAATATTATTATAATTTGACATTTAAGTTGCCGTTTTTTATGTTTTCTGCAATATTGCATAATTTTCTAAGGCGATGGTTAACTCCCGATTTACCAATGGGTGGATTGAGCATCTCGCCCAACTCTTTTAAACTGGCTTCCCTGTGTTCCATCCTTAACTGTGCTATTTCCTGTAACGCTTTAGGCAGTTTACCAAGCCCTATTGTTTTATCAATAAATTGAATGCTGTCAATCTGCTTGACGGAAGCACTAACCGTTTTTTCCAGGTTTGCCGTTTCACAATTAACCATACGGTTCACATTATTGCGCATTTCCTTAACGATACGTATATTTTCCAATGCCATCAAGGATTTATGGGCACCAATGATATTTAGAAAATCAACAATATTTTCGCTGCCTTTAAAATAAGTTACATAATTGGATTTTCTCAATACAGTTTTTGCATCAAATCCAAATTCCTGCAAAATATTATATAAATCCTTGTTTAAAAGATAGTGATGGGTAACCAATTCCAGATGGTATGATTTTTCCGGGTCAGTAATGGAACCACCTCCTAAAAATGCACCCCTTAAAAAGGCTCTTTTACAGCAGTTAAACGCAGTTATTTCCTGATTGATTCTAAAAACTACAGAATTACCGGCATAAGTATCTGAATTGACCAGGCCCAATTCTAACAGGACTTTCTCAACCGTATCCCTGTCTTTCAAATATAAATTATAGCTGTTGGCATGTTTTGGTGTTTTTTTCTTCCTTATATTAACAATAGCCTGGACCCCGAAAACCCATTTAACCAGGCTGAAAAATCTCCTTGCAACTGAAGCATTTTCCGTGCTTACCCTCAGTATCATTTCTTCCTTATTTTGCTTTACCTCCCCGGCAAAGCAAATAATTCCCATAAGCTCAGCCGTACAGCAACAGTCGCTGCCCCTGGGCAACCGGCATAGCTCATTTTTTGTACGGGAAGAAAAAGACATCCCCTCACCCCCAATTGCCTTATTTCATTTTTCATAAGGCCTGATTTCCAAAACATCTTCCACATAAGCCCTGAGTATCTCTGCCACTCCCCATGCCTGAGCAAAACAACCCCTTGGAATATTGGGCAAATCTCCGTCAAATATCTCTGAAATCGAACCAATGCATGCATCCTTTAAATGGTCTTTAAAGGGATATATAAATTTCAGGCACCTTTGCCTGCTTTCTTCAGAATACTTATGGGATTTTCTATAGGCACTGATAAAGTGCCCCATAAGCCAGCTCCATGCCGTTCCCTGATGGTAGGAACCATCCCTGTTCCACTGGTCCCCCTTATAAACTCCCCTGTACTCGTGATGGTCAGGAGACAGGGTTCTCAAACCATAGGTTGCATAAAGCTGCTTCAACACTACATTTACCACCTGCAGGGCTTTTTCTTCATCCAAAAGGCTAAAATCCAGGCTTATTGCAAGAATTTGATTCGGCCGTATTCTGTCATCTTTCCCCTTTTCATTAATCACATCAAAAAGGCATTTCTTTTCCTCATTCCAAAACTCTGCTACAAAGGATTGTTTTGCCTTTGACGCCATCTGAGCATACTCGGACCCATCCTTTCCAATCCTTGCTGAAATTTGGGCCATTATGTTTAATGCATTGTACCACAGTGCATTAATTTCCACCGCTTTCCCGTAACGGGGAGTTACAATCCAGTCACCCACCTTTGCATCCATCCATGTCAATTGGGTGGAGGGATTACCGGCCCGAATGAGGCCGTCCTGATCCATTTTAATATCATAAAGGGTGCCACTTTTATAGTAATGGATAATCTGTTCCATTTTATCATATATATTTTCTTTTACAAATTCATAATCGCCCGTGTACCGTAAATACTTATAAACCGCATATATATACCAAAGGGCACCGTCCACCGTATTGTATCCCGGCTCTTCTCCCACATCTGGAAACATGTTTGGAACCATCCCATGTTTTATATACCGTGAAAAGGTATACAGTATATCCTTTGCATCATCAAACCTTTTTGTTACCAGCGTGAGCCCGGGCAGTGCAATCATGGTATCCCTTCCCCAATCGGTGAACCAGGGATACCCCGCAATCACCGTTTTGGAATTGGTGGACCGCCTGTAAACAATAAAAGCGTCGCTTGCCCTTACCAGTGCGGCAGCAAAGGAATCACTGAATCCTGCTTTTTTTTCCAAGGCATGAAGGCGGCCGGCTTCCGCCGCAATGATTGCTTCACCGTCAACCTTCTGGGCTTCACCCAATCCTGCCGTTATGGTAATGCTTTGTTCCTGGTTAGGCTCAACATCTATCTCAAACCACCCGGGTATATAATGGTCTTCCACCGCATCAAGGCCTCTTTCCCTTTCTATGGCATAACTCATATTGTAAAAGTATATATTTTGTTTAGGTATGAAAAGGCCTCTGCTGCTGTTGATGAATATATCTATATCGTAATATTCGGGCTTTAAAATCACACCTGCATCCTGATTAAACTGCTTAAATTTTAAATTATGATGAGAAGAATTAAAATGATAATCCCTGAAATTTACCAACGGAGCAATTCGCAGGGTACACTTTGTTTGCCCGTTCGTAATGCGATACACCACAACCACTTGATTCTTTCCATAGACCATGCACACTTTCTTTTCAATAAAAATATCCCCCACATTATATAAGTACGTGGGAACAGGATTCATGCTGAAACGCTGCAGATACTTATATCCATCACTTATATAATCCAGGGTTTCATTGGTATATAAATTGTAAGTATTACCTTCTACGGTTATGCTTTCATCCAGTTTTGAAATTATGAGATGCCTCATCACAGGAGGTTTTAATGAAGCTACAAGAAGCCCATGGTATCTTCTTGTATTGGCACCAATCACAGTGGACGAAGCAAAACTCCCCATACCATTAGTTAATAACCACTCCCGCTGTATGCCCTGCTCGTAAGTTCTCCAGGATTCCTTCCCAAATTCCATGTTCATTTTCCTCCAAACCCACATCAACGATAATACTTTCTCCAATTATCTTTTACGCAACGGCAACTAATTATTCTTCTCATCCATTCTTGCTATCCTTATCTATATCACGATGGCTTATTACTACTCTTCGATTTGTCTTAACAAGATAGTTATATAACTCCTCTGCTATGGTCACGGAACGATGTTTTCCTCCTGTGCATCCAATGGATATAACCAACTGGGATTTTCCTTCTTCAATATAATTGGGCAAAAGAAAATCAATCATATCTTCAAGCTTTTCTAAAAATTCCTTGGTCTGAGGCCATTTTAGAACATAATTTTTCACTCCGTCCGTCTTACCCGTAAAATTCTTTAATGAGGGAACATAATAGGGGTTTGGCAAAAAACGCACATCAAATACTAAATCCGAATCCAAAGGTATCCCATATTTAAAGCCAAAGGACAGTATGTTGATTATAATTCCTTCTTTCTTTCCTTCTAAGAATATATCTATTATTTGATCTTTTAGCTGGCGGGGAGTTAAATTTGAAGTGTCTATTATATACCTTGCTATTTTGCGAACATCCCTAAGCAGCTCCCTTTCCGCCGAAACTGCCTCCACAATCCTGCCTTCTTCATGGGCCAACGGATGCTTACGCCTGCTCTCTTTATACCTCTTAATCAATACTTCATCCTTTGCTTCGAGGAATAAAATCTCATAGGTGTAGCCGGCAGCGGTTAGTTCATCCAAAGCATTAAAGATCTGGTTAAACAAATCCCCGCCTCTAATATCTATCACCAGTGCAACCTTATCAATTTTTCCCTGGGATTGGGAACATATCTCGTCAAATTTTGGTATCAATGTAGGGGGCATATTATCAACACAGTAAAACCCCAGGTCCTCCATGCATCGTACAGCCTGGCTTTTCCCCGCCCCTGACATACCTGTAATAATGATGAATCTCAACTCTTTACACCTCTTTTGTTTATTTTCGGGATTAAATAATTTTTATTTCCGTATGAAGGTCTACACCAAATTTATCTTTTACCGTCTTTTTAATATGCTCAATAAGCTGCATGACTTCTTTTGCCTTCGCATTTCCCAGATTAACAATAAACCCGCCATGCTTTTCCGATACCTGTGCATCTCCAATGCGGTACCCCTTTAACCCACAGTCCTCTATAAGCTTTCCCGCGAAATATCCCTCAGGCCTTTTAAAAACACTGCCTGCGCTGGGAAGGTCAAGGGGCTGCTTTTGCCTTCTTCTTTCGTTTAAATCATTCATCTTATCCCTTATACATTGTTTATTCCCTTTTTTAAGGCCTATTTTTGAACTTATAATCACTTTCCCTGAATTCTGAAAAACACTGGTCCTATACCCAAAGCCATGGGCGTCTCCTTTAACGGTGCGGATATTCCCATCCTCATCAATAAATGTGGTTTCAAGAACAACCTGTTTCATCTCTCCGTCGTATGCCCCCGCATTCATTACAATCGCACCTCCCAGCGTACCGGGAATACCTGAGGTAAATTCCAGTCCTGTAAGCTCATTCTCCAGGGCAATATTTGCTAAACGGGAAAGCAAAACGCCTGACTCGGCTTCAATAATTTCTCCATCAACTTTCACCCGGTTTAAGGATTTAAAAGTTTTTATCACTACTCCTCTAATCCCTTCGTCCGATACCAATAGGTTTGAGCCGTTGCCCATCACAAAAAAAGGAACATCGTGTTCTTTGCATATTTTCATTGTAACCCTTATATCTTCATAATTCCCCGGCAGCACCATGATATCCGCATCTCCGCCTATTCTAAAGGAAGTGTGGTTTTTCATTGGCTCTTTTACTTTAATAGAACTTTCTCCTATGTTCTCCTGCAATAATTGGATAAACCTTTCTGTAATCTCCATTTTAACACCACCGGTTTTAACTAGATTTATTAATCATTATATCAAAAAACAGGCATGTATAGTACTTATATGCCTGTTTTTACTCATCTTATTTCTTTAAATCTCAGTCCCCATTTCCCTTCCAAGCATGGCTGCACCAATAATACCCGCATCATTTCCCAGCAACGCTGCTTCTATCTTAGTCTGCGGACCATGCTTATCATATACCCGTTTTTTTACTATTGACCTTAACGGTGCTAATAAATACTCCCCTTGTTTGCTTATTCCTCCACCAATGGCCACCACTTCCGGCTTAAAAATATTTATCACATTTACTATTCCTTCAGCCAGGTAATTTATATACGTATCCACAACCTCCCTGGCAACTGCATCTCCTGCTCTTGCCGCATCAAAAGCGGTTTTGCCTTCTATCTTATCTATATTGTTAGCAACAAGTTTATTAATCATTGAATCCGGGTTTTTGAGTGCTGCCTCTTTCGTCTGCCTGATCAATGCCGTTGCAGAAGCATAAGCCTCCCAGCATCCCAACCTACCACAGGTACATTGTTCTCCGTTGATGCAGATCACCATATGACCTAATTCTCCTGCACCACAACCATAACCATTGTATATTTTATTATCAATAATAATTCCTGAACCGATTCCTGTGCCAAGAGTAATGGTAACTGAATGTCGTGCGCCTTTACATACTCCTGCTACTGCTTCGGCAAGAGCGGCACAATTTGCATCATTTTCTACATGGACAGGCAGATCCATATATTTTTGCATCTCCATTCTCATTGGAACATTATTAAAACGCAGATTATTTGCGTACATAATAATGCCCTTTTTTACATCCGGCGTTCCCGGGCTGCCTATTCCTATTGCTTTTATTTGTTCAACAGGCAACCCTTCATCCTTGACCAGCTTCAACGCAAGCTGTGCCATGTCTTTTATAATTTCTGAATAATGTCTGTCGGCTAAAGTGGGTACGCTACCCTTTCGGACAATGCTCCCCTGTTCATCTACCAAGCCTGCCGATATATTTGTTCCGCCCAAATCAATACCAATATACATAGCTTCTCTTCCCACCTAAATTTGTAGTCCTTTTCTTTTTTTAAGATAATCCAATAGTTTTTGTGCCGATGTATTCATGACCAGCTCTTCAGGCATCCCAACCTCTTTCAATAAGCTGCATGCTTTATCAAATTTACCTACATCAAAGCTAATGTGTGCATCGCTTCCTACAACAATTTTGATTTTCATCTCTTTGCACTTCTGCGCAATAATTTTACAGTTTTCCTCGCTTCCGGTTCTAAAATAAAAAGAATGGTTATTGATTTCCACAAGCTTGTCAAATTCTTTTACGCATCTTAACACTTCATCAAAATCAAAAGCAAATACCGGGTTACCGCTATGCCCCAGTGCATCAACATAAGGATTTTCAACAACCTTTATCCATGCATTTGTATGCTGTTCTATGGTACCGGGCTCGATGCACACATCATGCAAACTGGCAATTACCCAATCCAACCTTTTCAGGTATCGTTCGGGCATGTCAAGGGTTCCGTTCATATCAATTATATTTGCTTCCACACCTCTGAGTATTTTTACACCATTTATCTCTCTTGGAACATTCCTAAGGTTACTAAAA
This sequence comes from Clostridiaceae bacterium, assembly GCA_012735465.1. Classification (GTDB taxonomy): domain Bacteria; phylum Bacillota; class Clostridia; order SK-Y3; family SK-Y3; genus JAAYHJ01. Next base: position 1,962 of record JAAYHJ010000084.1, on the reverse strand, counting down.
TACCATAAATGCGGTGCATCCTCCATTGCTATGCCATGATCCGTTACAGCAATCATTTCCAAACCTTTTTTAGATGCCTGCTCGGCCAGTTCTTGTATTGTGCTGTAGGCATGTCCTGTTGCAATTGAGTGGCAATGGGTATCAACAACTAATTTCAAAAAAACCCCTCCATTTACTTACGTATTATCAAATGCTTCTTCTGTTTATTTCTTCCATCAATCTCTGGTTTAATTCTTCTGCTGCATTATACCCCATTTTCTTCTGCCTGTTATTCATAGCGGCAACCTCTACGATAACAGCTAGATTTCTACCCGGTCTTACCGGAATTGTAAGAGAAGGCACGTCAATTCCCAGCAGGTTGGTATATTCATCTACAAGGCCCAGCCTGTCATAGTGTTTGTCCTCCTGCCACAGTTCAAGATGTATAATCATATCAATTCTTTCCGAATCTTTTACTGCACCCATACCAAATATTTTCTTCACATCTATAATTCCTATTCCCCTAATTTCAATAAAATGCCTTATGATCTCGGGAGCACTTCCAACAAGCGTCTTTTCTGATACCTTTTTTATCTCCACCGCATCATCGGCAACCAGCCTATGCCCCCTCTTTACCAGTTCAATAGCCGTCTCGCTTTTTCCAACTCCACTTTCAGCCAAAATCAGCACACCTTCTCCATATACTTCCACCAAAACGCCGTGCTGAGTTACCCTTGGAGCAAGGCAGACATTCAGATACCCGATAAGGGCGCTCATAAACCGTGAGGTAGTATCCTGCGTCCTTAGCACAGGGGTATTATATTTCTTTGCCGCTTCTATCATCTCCGGAAATATATCAAGGCCTCTGGTAACAATTACCGCCGGGATGTTCTTTGAAAAGAGCATTTCAAAACTTATGTACCTCTGTTCTGACGTCATATTACTTAAATAAGTGGTTTCTACCTTTCCAATAATCTGAAGCCGGGTATTGTCAAAGTAATCAAAAAAGCCTATAATTTGAAGTCCCGGGCGATTGACATCAGCGGAAAACACTTTTTTACTCCTGTTTTGCTCATAATTTATTATCGGTTCAAGATGAAACTCTTCAACAACTTGATGAAGCGTCACATAGAACGGATAATTATTGTTATCATAAAGCGGATTATTCAAGGTTTCACCTCCTGACAATATTCTGGTTCAAAGTTTATTATATAATTAATTCATTGATTTATTAAATTTTTCTTGTTCATCATCCTCTACTTTTTGCATTGTTCTTTGTATGTATGTTTTTATTTTACTATATCTGTAAGGCAGTCTCAACCACAAAATTAATTATTTAATTATTGTTTAAGAATTCTTTTCACGCATAATCCATTTCCTTTATGTCAAATCATTCACAATGATCCACTTCTAATTTAGCTTTTTAAAAATGTTCGAAAAAAAACCGCCAATCCTTATGGATTAGCGGTCTTGAATGGTGCACCATCGGGGACTCGAACCCAGGACACCCTGATTAAGAGTCAGGTGCTCTACCAACTGAGCTAATGGTGCATATATGAAGGCACTTCAGATATAAAACTGAGGCCATATTTTTCTAGTGGAGCTGATGAGCGGGATCGAACCGCCGAACCTCTTCCTTACCAAGGAAGTGCTCTGCCTACTGAGCTACATCAGCATGTATAGCAACTACTTGGCGACCCGGAAGGGGCTCGAACCCTCGACCTCCAGCGTGACAGGCTGGCATTCTAACCGACTGAACTACCGGGCCCTGTTTTATGTGGCAGGGGCAGTAGGATTTGAACCCACGGCACACGGTTTTGGAGACCGTTGCTCTACCAGCTGAGCTATACCCCTATGTTTTGTTTTATTCCCTCTCTTGAACAAGATTATTATAACACATATTATTTTACAAATCAATAATTAAATAACATATAATATGGTGGGCCTTCAGGGACTCGAACCCCGGACCGACCGGTTATGAGC
>JAAYHJ010000083.1 GCA_012735465.1 Clostridiaceae bacterium | reverse complement strand
GCCTATACCTACAATAAATATAGAATAAAAATTCAATATCTTTCATTTTATATCACTTATTCTCACATATTACCATAATCCTCTATACGTGAGCTGACAATACCAAAATAATATAATATGGCCTGCACAATCCTGTAGGAAGCCTTCCCGTCCCCATAGGGGTTTACAGCCCGTGCCATCTTTTCATATTGTTTTGCATCTTCAATAAGCTCAGACGCCATGCATATAATACGGTCTTTTTCGACCCCTGCAATTTTCACAGTACCGGCTTGTACCGCCTCCGGCCGCTCCGTTTCATTTCTTAACACCAGCACCGGTTTCCCCAGTGAAGGCGCTTCTTCCTGAAGTCCTCCCGAATCCGTCAGAACCATATAACATTTATTCATAAGGTTATGGAGTTCCAGCACATTCAGCGGGTCAATCAGGTGCACCCGGGGTATCCCGCCCAGCACATCACGTACGGTTTCCTGTACCGCCGGGTTTAAATGCACCGGATAGACGATCTCTACATCTTCATAAGCGGTAACCAGGCTTTTTAATGCTTGACAAATATTATAAAGGGGTTCCCCCAGGTTTTCCCGCCTATGGGCGGTAACCAGCAGAACCTTGCGCTTTTTATAATCTATACTGCGCAAAACCTCTGATTCAAATAAATAATCATCCCGTACGGTGGTTGCTAATGCATCAATTACGGTATTCCCGGTTACAAATATAGTATTTTCCCTAATATTTTCATTTATTAAATTTCTTTTATTGGAAGCGGTGGGTGCAAAGTGTATATCAGCCAAAACACCGGTAAGCCTTCGGTTTATTTCTTCAGGGTATGGAAAATATTTATCAAAGGTACGTAGACCTGCCTCCACATGTCCCACTTTCACCTTGTTATAAAAGGCGGCCAAACTACCTGTAAAGGTGGTGGTTGTATCCCCGTGCACAAGAACAATATCCGGCCTAACCTGCTTTATAACCTCATCCAGTCCTTCCAAGGCCCTTATGGTAATACCGGCTAAGGTCTGCCTTTGTTGCATAATATCCAAATCATAATCAGGTCGAATGCGGAAGATATCCATTACCTGGTCCAGCATTTCCCTATGCTGTGCTGTAACACATACAATGGATTTTATGTACAAGCATTTCTCCATTTCTTTGACCAGTGGTGCCATTTTAATTGCTTCCGGCCGAGTACCAAAAACAGTCATTACTTTGATTTTATTCATTTATTTGCTCCTTTCGCATTGCGTAAAAAATTTTACATCTGCCTGCAGTACGCCGTGGACAGCGTCCCCTGCAATAATAAAATCCAATCACAAATTCAGAATAATAGCCACAGTGTAGGCTTTTAGTCTGCTACTGTGGCTATCTATTATCTTTACTGATCCTTTACCTTGCTACAAATCCTATCTTCTCATAAACCTTGTTGAGCGTCCTGCTGGAAATGGCAAGGGCCTTTTCCGCACTGGTAGTATATACTTCTCTCACATAGTCCGGATTGTTCATGTAATCCTGATATTTCTGCTGAATAGGCCTCAGGCTTTCAATTACAACTTCGGCCACTTCCTTCTTGAATTCTCCGTATCCCTTGCCTGCAAACCTTTCTTCAATTTCGCTTATTTTTTCTCCTGTCAGGCTGGAATAAATGCTCAACAAATTGTTAACTCCATCCTTACCTTCCGCATATTTAATTTCATTACCCGAATCGGTAACGGCCCTCTTAATTTTTTTCATAATGACATCAGGGCTATCCAAAAGGGCTATATATGCATTTGGATTTTCATCGGACTTGGACATCTTTTTAGTTGGGTCCTGGAGGCTCATAATCTTTGCCCCTACCTCAGGGATATAGGGCTCCGGTATCTTAAACGTCTCGCCATATAATCTGTTAAAACGCATTGCAATATCCCGCGTTATCTCCAGATGTTGCTTTTGATCCACTCCAACCGGAACCAAATCCGTCTGATACAAGAGAATATCAGCTGCCATCAGCACAGGATAATCAAACAAGCCTGCATTAACATTATCCGCATGCTTTGCAGCTTTATCTTTAAACTGGGTCATCCTGCTTAATTCACCCATGTAGGTATAGCAATTCAGAATCCAGGCCAGCTCCGCATGGGTATGCACATGGGATTGGAAAAAGATAAGGTTTTCCTTTGGGTCAATACCGCATGCCAGGTATTGAACCAGGAATTTCATACATCTCTCCCGCAGTTCTTTAGGGTCCTGCCTCACCGTTATGGCATGCAGATCCACCACTGCAAAACAGCAATGGTATTCATACTGCAGTTTAACCCAGTTCCGTAATGCACCTATGTAGTTTCCCAAAGTTAAATGTCCGGATGGCTGTATGCCGCTGAAAATTACCTTTTTTTTCTGTTGATTTTCCACTATTATTTCACCTGCTTTCTATATTAAAGGGATTTTAATACTTCTCCAAGGATTCGTATGCCTTCTTCAATTCTTTCATCGGTCATGGTAGAATAATTAAGCCTAAACGAACTGGACGGTTTGTCCATGTCTGCCATCGCAGTACTGCCCGGCACAAAGGCAACCTTGCGTTCCAGGGATTTTTTCAGTACATCCAGTGAGTTATACTTCTCCGGTAATGTGCACCAGATAAACAACCCACCTTCCGGACGGGTATACTTACAAAAATCCGGAAAATATTTTTCCATGCATTCCAACATATATCCGCACTTATGCCCGTATAACTTTCTGATTTTCCCAATATGCTCGTCTATGGAATACCGGGTCAGGTACTCGGCAGCTATCATCTGACTAAATACATTGGTATGAACATCATTTACCTGCTTGCAAACAACTATGGGCTGCAGCACCTCAGGACGCGCAATAATCCAACCCAAACGCAGTCCCGGGGATAAAATTTTTGAGAAAGAGCCCACGTATATTACACGACCCGACGTATCCATGGATTTGATGGTGGGAATCTCCTCACCTTTAAACCTTAATTCCCCATAGGGATTATCTTCTATTATAAACACATCATATTTTTCTGCCAGCTCAATCAGTCTTTTGCGCTTCTCAAGGCTCATGGTAATTCCTGAAGGATTTTGGAAGGTAGCTATGGTATAAATCAACTTGATGGAAGGATTGGATTTCAAAATTTCTTCCGCCTGCTCTACGTTCATCCCATCATCTTCAATCTCTACCGGATGGATGACGCCTTTATATGCCCTAAAGGAATTAAGGGCACCAATAAAGGACGGATTTTCACATATAACACCGTCTCCTTCATTCAAAAATATTTTTGCTGTTAGATCAATCCCCTGCTGTGCACCGCTCATTATTACTACATCATCCTGATCACTCCATATCCCCTGAGCTTGCATCCTGTTTTTAACCAGCTCTTTTAAAGGTCCATAACCTTCGGTAATACCATACTGCAAAGCTATTGCACCCTTATGCAACAATATGTCCTGTGAAATTTCCGCCAGCTCCTTTACAGGAAACATTTCCGGTGCGGGCAATCCTCCTGCAAAAGAAATAACTTCCGGTTGCTGCGTCACTTTAAATATTTCTCTGATAGCCGACCCCCTTAGTCCCCTTACCCTATTGGCAAGCAAAGCATCTATAGTAGCCATTATATCTACTCCCTTTACTTAGAATTATGGAAATTCTTTATTAACATTTTACAAATTTTATCACACTCCACCGTCCATTGTCAATGACCGTTATGCGCACCTTGACATTCATAACCTGTAATTATATAATATCAAATAATTTGCTAATTATTCTAATACCATTTTACAACTGAATGTTCAGGAGGAATTAAAATGTCCAATTTAGAAGTGCGTACACGCTTTGCACCCAGCCCAACGGGGTACATGCATGTTGGGAACCTGCGCACGGCGTTGTATGCGTATCTGCTGGCAAAGAGCAAAAACGGAAAATTTATTTTGCGTATTGAAGATACCGACCAGGGGAGGTATATAGAAGGAGCAATAGATGTTATTTATAGGACCCTTTCAGAAACAGGGCTGAAATGGGATGAAGGGCCTGATATTGGAGGCGATTACGGCCCATATATACAAAGCCAACGAAAACATATCTATAAGGAATATGCGGAAAAGCTTGTTGAACTGGGCGGTGCTTATTATTGCTTTTGTGATAAGGAAAGGCTGGAAAGCCTTAAACAGGAACTTGGCGCGGAAAAATCAGGATATAAATATGACGGGCATTGCAGGAACTTATCCAGGGAAGAAATTGAGGAAAATCTTAAAAAAGGGATACCTTATGTAATCCGTCAGAAAATACCCCAGGAGGGTATTACCACTTTTACCGATGCAGTTTACGGTACAATAAGCGTTGAAAACAGTACCCTGGATGATAATGTGCTTTTAAAATCTGACGGACTGCCCACTTACAACTTTGCAAACGTGGTCGATGACCACCTTATGGGCATAACCCACGTCATTCGGGGAAGCGAATATCTTTCCTCCACACCCAAGTACAACCTGCTTTACGAATCCTTTGGATGGGAACCACCCATATATATTCACGTCCCTCCGGTTATGAAAACTGCAAACAAGAAATTAAGCAAACGGGAAGGCGATGCATCCTATGAAGACTTTATAAATAAGGGATACCTGAAAGAAGCCATTATAAACTACATTGCCCTTTTAGGGTGGAGCCCCGGAAACGACAGGGAGATTTATTCCCTTGAAGAACTGATCCAGGTGTTTGATATTAAGGGAATCAATAAATCACCTGCCATTTTCGATATACAAAAGCTGGACTGGTTAAACGGTGAATACATCCGCAAATTGCCGTTGGACCAGTTCCATGAAAAAGCATTGCCCTATTATAAAGAGGTTATAAAAAATCCTAATGTTAATTTATACAAACTAAGCCAATTACTTTCCACAAGGATTGCAAAATTTTCCGATATACCGGATATGATTGGTTTTATTGAAACATTACCCGATTACAGTACGGAATTACATATACATAAAAAGATGAAAACCAATAAGGAAATTGCACTGGCTAATCTCAAAGCTGCCCTGCCGGTGTTCGAGTCCATTACGGTTTGGAACGAAGAAAATATTCACAATGCCATATTTGAGCTGATTGGAAAATTGGGCGTAAAAAACGGACAAATGCTGTGGCCAATCCGGGTTGCCCTATCAGGAAAGGAATCCAGCCCGGGAGGAGGTATTGAACTGGCAGAGGTCCTTGGGAAAGAGGAAACCATAAACAGGATAAGAATAGGTATTGAAAAACTGGAAAAGGAAATGTGAAAAAAACAGGCGGACCCATTGGTCCGCCCGTTAATTTATTCCGGCTTATATGAGCTCTTTAACGAAACAATCCTGTTAAATACCAGGTTATCCGGTGTACTACTTATATCCGTACAAAAATATCCATGCCTCAAAAACTGGAACCTGCTTTCCGGCTTTGCTTCTGCCAACGCCGGTTCCACGTAACTTTCCAATACTTCCAGGGAATTCTTATTTAAATACATACCCTCCCATTCAATATAATCCGCGCCTTCCAACTGATCCTCTTCCAGGAAAAGATGATCATATAACCTTACCGTTGCTTTTACTGCATGAGCGGCAGAGACCCAGTGCAGTGTTCCCTTTACTTTTCTTCCGCTAAAGCCGGTACCGCTCTTTGTTTCCGGATCATAAGTACAGTGCAGCTCAATAATTTCTCCGGTTTTCTCATCCTTTACCACTTCTTCGCATTTAATGTAATATGCATTTTTTAAGCGAACTTCTTTTCCTGGAGACAGGCGGAAGAATTTTTTGGGAGGATTTTCCATAAAATCATCCCGTTCAATATAAATCTCCCTTGAAAAAGGAACCAGCCTTTTCCCCATTTCTGGATTCTCCTGATTGTTTTCCACTTCCAGGTATTCCACCTGACCCTCAGGATAGTTGGTAATTACCACCTTTAATGGCCTTAATACGGCCATCATCCGGGGCTCTTTCAACTTTAAGTCTTCCCGCAGGCAGTGTTCCAAAAGTGCTACATCCACTTTACTGATCCGCTTTGCCACCCCTATCCTCTCACAGAAATCCCTTATGGATTCCGGTGTATACCCCCTTCTTCTGAGACCTGATATGGTGGGCATCCGGGGATCGTCCCAACCATCCACGTATTTTTCTTCCACCAGTTTTCTAAGCTTTCTTTTACTCATAACCGTATTGGTTAATTCAAGCCTTGCAAATTCTATTTGCTTTGGCGGAGTAGGGAACTCCAGTTCTCTAAGAACCCACTCATACAACGGTCGATGATCTTCAAATTCCAACGTGCAAATAGAATGAGTGATATTTTCAAGGGCATCGGATATGGGATGGGCATAATCATACATTGGGTAAATACACCACTTGTCTCCGGTTCTGTGATGGGGAACATGGGCTATTCTGTACAACACGGGGTCCCTCATGTTTATATTGGGAGAAGACATATCTATTTTTGCACGAAGCACACGACTTCCGTCGGGAAACTCCCCTGCCCGCATCCTTCTGAACAAATCCAGGTTTTCTTCTACAGAACGATTGCGATAAGGGCTTTCTTTACCCGGTTCCGTCAACGTGCCGCGGTATTGCCTGATTTCCTCCGCCGACAGATCACATACATAGGCTTTCCCTTTTTTTATGAGCTTTACAGCAAATTCATAAAGCTGCTCAAAATAATCCGAAGCATAAAACAAACGGTCTTCCCAGTCAAAGCCCAGCCACTTCACATCTCTTTTAATGGATTCTATATATTCCGTATCTTCTTTTACCGGATTGGTATCATCAAATCGCAGATTGCACAAGCCCTTGTATTTTGCTGCTATCCCAAAGTTAAGGCAAATAGACTTTGCATGTCCAATATGAAGGTACCCATTGGGTTCAGGAGGAAAGCGAGTATGTACACGATTTCCATAGACATTGTCTTTTAAATCCTTATCTATAATCGCATGAATAAAATTCCCCACACCGCTTGATGTATTAATTTGTTCATTTGCGTTGTTCTTTTCATCCATTTCCCACATCTCCTTTGATATTCTCTAATGCAATACTTTAGTATCCATTCTGTCCAGTTAATGAATCATCCTGTTCCACCCAATGCTGAACTTCAATTATCCTATACTCATCTTTTGTATCCCTTATAACAACCTTCTCTAACCCTGCATTGATAATCATCCTTTTGCACATGGCACATGAACTGGCATTGGACACCAGCTCTCCGGTTTTTGCATCCTTCCCAACCAGGTACAAAGTCCCGCCAATCATGTCCCTGCGGGAAGCGCTAATTATACAATTTGCCTCTGAATGAACAGAACGGCATAATTCATAGCGTTCCCCCCTTGGAACATTTAAGTGGTCCCTCATGCAAAAACGGAGATCACTACAGTTTTTTCGTCCCCGGGGTGAACCTGTGTAACCAGTGGAAATAATCTCATCATTTTTTACAATGATAGCTCCATAGTTTCGTCTCAAACAAGTACCTCTTTCCAAAACTGTTTCTGCTATGTCCAGGTAATAATTGTGCTTATCCCTTCTTTGCATTAATTTCACCCCCGTTACTTAAATTCAATATTTTTTATTTTCAAAGGCACAACTATTTAGTACCAAAGAGTCGATCCCCTGCATCCCCAAGGCCGGGCACAATATACCCATGATCGTTCAACCTCTCGTCGATCGCTGCACAATAAATATCAACATCCGGATGATCCCTGCACACTCTTTCAATCCCTTCCGGGGATGCGATAAGACACATAAGCTTGATATTTTTTACTTTCCTGTCTTTTATAAATTTGATGGCGGCAGAAGCAGAACCTCCTGTAGCCAGCATGGGGTCAAGTACAATTAAATCCCTTTCTTCCACATCCGTTGGAAGTTTACAATAATACTCCACCGGTTCGAGGGTTTCCGGATCACGGTAAAGACCAATATGTCCTACCTTGGCAGCAGGAATCAAGCGAAGCATCCCGTCCACCATGCCCAAACCTGCACGTAAGATAGGCACAATAGCCAGTTTTTTACCCGAAATTACTTTTGTTTTTGCAATCGCTACCGGCGTCTCTATCTCCACCTCTTTTAACGGAAGATTCCGCGTCACTTCGTACCCCATCAGCATGGCAATCTCTTCAACAAGCTCTCTGAATTCTTTTACACCCGTATTAATATCCCGGATTAAAGATAATTTATGTTGAATAAGGGGATGTTCTATAACAAAAACACGTTTATCATTCATAACAACTTCTCCTTTTCAATTTAGTTATTCCTGTTCCAATAAATGAATCTTGTCCACCCTGGTTTGATGCCTTCCGCCCTGGAACTTAACACCCAGCCAGGTCTTTACTATTTCCCATGCAAGGCCTGGGCCCAGAACCCTGCCCCCCAGTGCAATTACATTAGCATCATTATGCTCTTTTGCCATTCTTGCCGAAAAGCAGTCGCCGCACAAAGCTGCACGGATACCATGTATCTTATTTGCAGCAATGGAAATACCGATACCTGTGCCACAAATCAATATACCCTTCTCACACTCTCCGTTTAAGATTGACATGCACACAGGTTTTGCTATATCCGGATAATCCACTGATTCAGGGCTATAAGTACCAAAGTCTTTAACTTCATACCCCTCCTGAATCAGTTTTTTCTTTATTTCTTCCTTTAGCTCAAATCCGCCATGATCACTACCAATAGCTATCATCTTTTCACACCCTTACATTTACATCTATTATTTATATTAGATTTTATATTAACAGAAGTAATTGCGCAAGCAATTACAGCACATGTTAATAGAAATACATTGTATTTTTTTAAGCAAGGATACACTTGCATACGGTTCAACTTACTGGCTTTTGCCACAGCATCTTTGCTCATATTCCCTTTCTGCCTGGGATTTCCGCAGATAAAAGGGTGCCAGGGTCAGATAACTTTCCGTTTCCCCCCTCAGCGCTTTGCGTAAGGCCAGTTGGGCAATGGACGATGCCTTCTGCATCCTGACACTTGCCGGTGCAAAAGCACACAAATCTCCCAATCCGGCAGAAAGCATATCCTTGAATGCTTCCACTCCATCCCCCGTAAACACTACTTTTTCATTTTTTTCTTTTAACTCCTGAATAAGCTGCTCTAAAGCCAGCGCCCTGGGGGCTTCTATAATCATCAGGTCATCATCAACCCAACGGTATAAGGCATTATATACCTGTCTCCTTCTTGCATCCATTATAGGGCAGATAATATGCCTGCAAAAAGGCATGTTATACGCAAGCCCGTCCAATGTGGAAATACCTACCACAGGACGGTTCACCGCATGGGCAAGCCCTTTAACGGTAGCAACCCCAATCCGAAGACCTGTGAAAGAACCAGGTCCGATAGCTACAGCAAATACATCTATATCGCTGGCCTTTAACTCCGCACTAAGCATTATTTCACTTATGATAGGCATCAGCTTTTGAGAATGAGTTTTTTTGTGATTTAATACGTATTCTCCTATTAGTTTGTCATCCTCCAAAATGGCTACCGTCGCTACAATAGATGACGTGTCCACTGCAAGTACTTTCAATACAGTCAGCTCCTGTTCCATATTTGTCGGTGCATTGCAATTAATGAATAATGTTAAACAGGGATAACAACTGATCTATAACAGGCCGGTATTTATCACCAACTGCTTCCAGCACGATCTCACGGTAATTATCCCCTTCTTCCAGTTTTTTATTAATATTAATGTTCAGATAATAGGGCGGAAGAATATCCTGTATCTTTTCTGCCCATTCAATGACCGATATACCGTCCCCGTCAACATATTCATCAAATCCTATTTCCATCATTTCATCGGGGTCATTTATACGGTATACATCAAAATGGTACATGGGCATCATTCCATAATATTCGTTTACAATGGTAAAAGTGGGGCTGGTCACATGTTCCTTTATACCCAGTCCTTTCGCAAGTCCCTGGGTAAAAGCGGTTTTCCCTGCCCCCAGGTCTCCTCCAAGGCAGATAACATCACCGGGTCTTAAATATTTACCTATAGTATATGCAATTTTTATGGTATCTTCAGGACTTTTGCTCACAAGCCTAATTTTATTTTTATCCATTTATTATTAATATTCCTCCTTAAAACAGTCCTGTAATCCTTCCTGAAGCATCAATATCAATCTTCTCAGCTGACGGCTGCTTAGGAAGCCCGGGCATGGTCATAATATCTCCGGTTAAAACTACTATAAAACCTGCTCCTGCGCTTACCCTGACTTCTTTTACCGTTACAGTAAACCCTTCAGGTCTGCCCAATAACGAGGGGTCATCGGACAAGGAATACTGGGTCTTTGCCATGCATATGGGAAGCCGATGGTACCCCAATTCTTCCAATCTTTTAATGGCACGCTCGGCACTTGAACTGTATACCACATCTTTACCGCCATATATCTTGGTAACAATGGTGCTAATCTTTTCTTTAATAGGCAAGTCATTATCGTACAACATTCTAAACTGAGAAGGTATGCGTTCAATGACTTCTATCACCTTTTGGGCAAGCTCCACGCCTCCTTCTCCGCCTTTTTCAAATACTTTAGATATGGCACATTCCACACCCATCCCGGTGCAATACCTCTGTATGTACGCCACCTCATCGTAACTGTCGCTGTCAAAATGATTGATGGCAACAACCACAGGCACACCAAAGCTTCTCATGTTTTCTATGTGTTTACCCAGATTGGCAATCCCTTTAGAAAGCGCTTCAACGTTTTTTTCCTTCAGGTTGCCTTTTGGTACTCCGCCATTATATTTTAATGCCCTCACGGTTGCAACAATAACAATTGCATCAGGCTTGAATCCTCCGTACCTGCACTTTATATTCATAAACTTCTCGGCGCCCAGGTCTGCGCCGAAGCCTGCTTCCGTAATCACATAGTCTGCAAGCTTTAATGCCAGCTTGGTTGCTGAAATGCTGTTGCAGCCATGGGCAATATTTGCAAAAGGACCTCCGTGTATGAAGCAAGGTGTATTTTCCAAGGTTTGTACAAGATTGGGCTTAATTGCGTCTTTTAATAAGGCTGCCATGGCTCCTTCTACCTTTAGCTGCTTTACGGTAACCGGTTGATTATCATAAGTATATCCTATTATAATTTTACCCAACCTTTCTTTTAAATCCATCAAATTTTCTGCAAGGCACAGGATTGCCATAACTTCCGATGCAACGGTTATCATAAAGCCATCTTCCCGCGGTACTCCGTTAACCCGTCCGCCAAGACCTACTATTATATTTCTCAGGGCCCTGTCATTCATGTCCATGATCCTTTTCCATACAATCTGGCGGGGGTCTATACCCAACGGGTTCCCCTGCTGCAGGTGGTTATCAATTATAGCTGAAAGCAAGTTATGGGCAGAAGTAATGGCATGAATATCGCCGGTAAAATGAAGATTTATATCTTCCATGGGCACTACCTGCGAATAGCCTCCTCCTGCTGCGCCGCCCTTTATCCCCATAACCGGACCCAACGAGGGTTCCCTTAGAGTGATTATCGCCTTTTTACCAATGCGTGCCATAGCCTGACCCAGGCCAACAGTGGTGGTCGTCTTCCCTTCTCCTGCAGGAGTAGGATTAATGGCTGTTACTAATACCAGTTTACCGTCCGGGCGGTCCTTCACCCTGTCCCAAACCTTATACGAGACCTTTGCTTTATACCTTCCATAGTACTCCAGTTCATCTTCATAAATACCAATCATTTCTGCAATTTGGTTAATAGGCCGCATCTCTGCCTGCTGAGCAATTTCAATATCCGACTGCATTAAATTCACCCTTTACATATTAAATTAATAAAAAAATTATCATTACATTTTCTTTTTATTTTATATTATTCTTATTGTAATTTTGCGCTAACCTTTTGCATAAATCTCTCTACATTAATGATAACACGATGATGTATTCCTTCTCCTATTTTTTCTTTTTCATCAAAGGCTTCCACCTTAAAAATAAGCTTACGCCCATCCACTTCCATAAGTTGTGCTCGGGCACATACCTTTGCTCCTACAGGAGTGGCTGCCATGTGTATTATGTCTACTTTTGTACCCACCGTTGCCTGCCCCTCCCCAAGGTACGGCTGAACGCACTCGGCAGCTGCCTGCTCCATCAGTGCAATCATCATTGGGGTTGCAAACACATTTACAAAACCACTTCCTACCCTTGCTGCACTAAGCTCCTCGGTTACTAAAACCTCAATTTCTTTTTCCAACCCTGTCTTAATCTCCTGGCTCACTTTTTCACCACCATGTAAAATTATGAATATAAACAGACTTGAAATTATTTTATCATAATGTACTTAACTTATCCATATTTTTTAACAATCAATAACAATCTGCTCCAGGTCAAAAAAACACCCCCAGCCCTGTTTATTACAAGCCAAAGGTGATATAATATTTATCCAAACAATCATTGCAATTTTTTCACATCTATTGCCTTTGCTTCCACTGAAATGAGCCGGGTTTTAAGCTTCATATCCGAGCCTCTCTTGATTTCACTTCTTCCGTAAGCAAAATATCCATAAGGACTTTCAATTCCCGGAACTTCTATCGTTGCTATAACCATATACCGGTTAGGCTTTTCTGCCAATACACTTGTACCATCCGCCTTTACCATATGCTCCATCGACGGGAATATCTCTTTTTTTACAATCTTACCCAGGGGATTACCCGTCTCCCCATCAAAAACATCCGCCCCTTCTTCAATGGCATCCACAGAGGACTGACGAATATCCCTAATCTGTACCTGGTATTGAAGCATGTCAAACCGGGCAAGGGATGTAGATCCTTTTACCATAAAAAATTTATAATACGTTCCTGCAACTGCCCCCAGCAAAAGCAATATAACAAATATGTCCACAATGCTTATCTTACCAAAAATCTTACCTTTCTCATCAATGAACACACAAACCCCTCCTTATGCCAAACTATTCATAACTTATTCTTAGAATATATCCCGAACCTGCATATCCTTTCCCTTTAATATACATTCTTTGACCTACCTTGATTTCAGTCCCCTCCGCCTTGATGCTGGTACCCGATACGCTTCCGTTTGCCTCCAATGTAAGAATAATATCGTACCGTTCCGGAACTTCTGTTGTTACAAAGGTGCCTTCTTCTATATTTGCATTTACTTCTATGGTCGGTACCACCTGTTTATTTACGACCTTACCCAAGTAGTCACTCCTTATACTGTCCCTTATTTCATCTCCAGTTTGTATTACATCCGCAAATTCCTTTGTCTGTGCCTTGATTTCTATATCATATTGTATTTTCCTGTCCGACTGTACTGCCTTATCATCCTTCTTGAAAAACTTTACATATGCACCGGCTGCCGCTCCTGCTATGATAAGTAGTATCAGCATATCAATTATATTGATTTTACCAAATAACCTGCCCTTATTATCAATAAACATGTCCTATTCCTCCTTTAACAAGAGATAGTCTATATTAGTTCTCCATATATCTTTTCAATCTTTCGCGTCATTATCTCCGAAGTAAAATTAGAATACATTTTCTTTTTCCCTTTTTCACCCATTTTTCTTCTTAAATCCGGGTCGTCCACCAGTCTTATCATTGCCTCGGCCAACTGCTCCGGGTTTTTCACCGGAACCAGCAGCCCGTTGCAGCCATCCTCCACCACCTCCGGGTTCCCCCCCGTATCAGTGGCAATACAGGGCTTTGCTAAGCTCATGGCTTCAACCAATGATAAGCATAATGCTTCCGACAGGGATGAAATAACTACAATATCAATGATATTCATTACTTCTGCAACCTTTTGTACATGCCCCGTAAATATTACCTTTTGCTCAAGGCCCAGGTCTTTTACCTTTTCCTTCAATTGTTTTTCCAATGAACCAGTACCTGCAATAATAAATTTTACGTTTTCTCTTATACCGGCCACCCGGGCTGCTGCTTCTATGAAATAGGTATGCCCTTTTATTTCCTCAAGGCGGGCCACAATACCTATCACCGTATCACCGTCTTTTATCATCCATTTACTTTTGAGCTTTTCCTTTTGTTCCGGGGGTATTTCCTCAAGAGGTTCCACTCCGTTATGTACAACCAGTATCTTGTTTTCAGGAATCCCTGACTGAATAAGGTTTTCCTTTGCGGCCAACCCAACTGCAATCATTTTGTCGCTTAACAGGGCATTGACAGCTGCACCTATTTTTGTACCAATGCCTTTTTTAATATCCAAATCAATACAATGCTTTGTATGTACAATCCGTTTCACACCAGCCATCTTTGCGGCAATTCTTGCCGACAGGCTGGCATGGGTATGAACAATCTGGGCTTTTTCCCTTAAAAAAATTTTATACAGGGACCCTATGGCTTTTAAGTCAAAAGACCGATCGGCCATCCCCGGCACTTCTATGACTTCCGTATCCAGGGACTGGATTTCCTGTTTAAGCAAACTGCCCCTGGGAATTATGACCTTGACTAAGAACTTTTCCCTATCAATATACTTAAGTAAATTAAGAATCCATCTACCTGCCCCGCCTATATTTGTATCACTAATCACGTGTATTACTTTTATCATTCAACCACATCCTGACTTTCCATTCTTGCCGGCCGTGCCTGTTCTTCTTCCCCCGTATCTTCATTTGTCAACCGATGAGCTGCCATTGCAAAAGAAAGGATGATCCAGAAGATAAGCATAACACGATAGTTGTACCAGATATTATCCACCAATCCCTGAAAAAGATACCCGGTAACCCCGGCACACAGGGCAATCATCAGGGTTGACAAGAACTTATCTTCAGTCCTCCAGTAGGAAGAAAATATGCTTTTATAAAACATCAGTAAAAGGAATAAAAAAGCTAAAAATCCTGTTATACCCGTTTCCACTAAAATTTGAAGATAAATATTATGGGCATGAAGGGCAAAGGCAGCACCGGACAAGGCATAACGGGGATATATTTTTATAAAGGCATCACTTCCTAATCCTATACCCGAAGGCCAGTATTCACGGATCACCTTTAGAGAGCCTATCCAGATGGATAAACGATAGGCAGAAGACGTATCCTGTAAATTGCCTATGCTGGAAAAACGGTTAATTATGGACCGGGGCAGTATAAACGGCAGCATTAAGAGACCGCCAATCGCCAACATTATGAGACGCTTGTCCCTTAAAACCGCAAAAACGGCTATTGCAAGCAATAAACCAAGCCATGAACCCCTGGAAGATGTGTAAATCAAACATATTCCCATTGCAATTGTAACAATTCCAAAGAACAACCTCGGAATACCCTTTTTTTGGGTCCATAAAAGGGCAATGGAAATGGGAATAAGCAAAACCAGGTATTCGCCCAGCACATTGGGATTATCAAAGGTAGAATATACACGGGTTCTAATATCTTCAAACATCTCTTCATCAATCCACGAATGGGCAGCCATAAATCCCATATAATCTGCCATATAATACTGATATATTCCATACAGGGATACGATAAAACCGCAGAGAACAAACAATATTATCAGTATTCTTAATTGCCCCTTTGTTTTTATCGTATTTGCTGCAAGCATGGAAAACAAAATAAAAGATGCATACATCAGAGCAATAAAAATACTGCTCCTTGGTGAAAAAGAAGTAATACTGCTGTAGACAACCATTACCATAAACAGTACTGAAGGCAGGCTAAGAGGGGTTGTCTTAATCATGCAATCATCCTTGGAAATAAATAATTTAATCACAAAGGAAATAATGCCCAAAACAATAAGCCCGATAAGCTGCATAGTAGTGATAAAAGGTGCCAATAGTATAACCAAAAATACCGCTATTTCCACCTTATACAAAACCAAAATAAGCAAAGTAACGGCACCTACTGCTTTTAATACGGTTGCAACAGGAAACCTGAATCCTAAAACGCCCAACAAAACTCCTACTAACAGGGCTATTACTTCTACTTTATAATTTTTCAACCACTGTAACATATGTATCCCACCTAATCTTTCAGAAGACTAACTAACCATTTTAAAATACTGCTTCCTTCATATAACGCTTTTAGTGTTCTGTTCAATAAAATAAGGAGTACGGCAATTACGACCAACAGCATTCTCCAAAGCAAATAATAAGCATCGCTTGTTTTCGTCCATAGGGCTAAAGCTATTTGTGTAAGGGCAAAGGCAAGAAACATCCAACCTGCCGTTTTCGTATTGAACGACGGCAGGTTGTTTATAAAATCAGCCAATGTTTTAATTATTTTGCTTTCCCTTACCCACACTGATAAAATGCCTTCGCCATTACCGGATATCTTCCTGATAATATTAAAGGGAAGATAAACGCCTTTGTAAGTAATACTGTTTGTCCACCATTTTTGTTGCTTCATGCTCCGGGTAAAAAAGGATATAATAACACTTCCCTTTGCGGCCTGTTGAAAAAAATTTGATAAGGCTTCTATTAAAGAACAAGTTTTACTGTTATGATAAAATATTTTCAATTTTCTATAACACAGCATAATAAAACTAATAAATATACTGTTATGCAAATGCTCACATCCTTCCGCTTTTATTGAATATACTCATAAAGATTTGAATTTCTTCAATTCTCAAAACAAAAGCTGCTGCAGCATAGGTAATTATCCCTGCCACACCCGGAACACCCAGGAGCAGGGCTTTCCCAATGATATTATCAGCTATCACATGGCTCTCCACTAATTGTTTAACCATTACAACGGCTACGCTCATAACTGCCAATGCAATTATTATCTTTATAAGCTCCTTTAACATTCCTGCATTTAAAATTCCCGGTACCCTTTTGCAAGCAGATATCAGCAATAATATCACTATGAAGATTATAGCAAGGGATCCGGCCAAAGCCAAGCCCCCCACACCTAAAAAGCGCACAAGTATAATACTGAGCAAAACATTAACAATAATCCCCAATACTGCTATTTTCATGGGAGTTTTTGAATCCTGCATGGCATAAAAAACCTTATTTAACACCTCTTGAATGCTAAAAGCCACCATACCCATAGAATAAAATAACAATGCTATGGACGTCAGCTGGGTAGAAAACTGGTCAAACTCTCCTCTCTCATAAATAAACCTAATAAGGGGCACACGAAGCAATATGACACCAACCATTAAAGGAAAAACAAAAAAAAGAACCGTTTTTAATGCCCTGTTAATCAGTTTTGCCAGCTGTTCCATGTCATTCCCGGCACTGATGCGGGATAAGGACGGAAAAATAAGGTTTGTAAGACCATAAACAAATACTCCGACTATCATAACATATAGTTTATTTGCATAATCCAGGGCTGCTACAGCTTTTCCTTCGTTTAAATAGGAGGCTAACCGGATATTGACCATCGTGTTAATAGGCTGAACCCATGTGCTGATTAAAACAGGAACCATGAGATTAAAAACTTTTTGCAACCCTTCATGCATAAAATTAAGCTTAAAAGAATAGGTATAACCTTTCTTAACTAGGGAAGGGACCTGTATTAAAACCTGCAAAAGCCAACCGATTAACATCGCCACGGCTAAACCATATATTCCAAAGTATTTGTCCAGGGATATAAAATAAAAAATCACAAATAAATTAGAAGCAAGGCTGATTATTGCAGGTATATTAAATTCGTTAAAGGACTGTAAAACCCCTACCAAAGAAAAAGCCAGCCCGGTAAAAACAATCATTGGGAATAAAATTCTGACAAGCTTTACCGTCAACTCATGGGTTTGTTGATTTAGCCCCGAAGCAATAATACCTACCAGTTGATCCGAAAACAAAATCCCAACAACTGTTAATAACCCCGTTACCAGGAGAACCATATTTACAAAATTATTTGAAAACTCAATGGCCTTTTCCTTGCCATCTCTTTCCAGGTACTCATTAAATATGGGAATAAATGTGGAAGTAATAGCCGCCCCCAATCCAATGTCAAAAAAAAGTATCGGTATGCGGACAGCCGTTAAGAAAGCAACTGCTTCCGAGCCTGTCCCATAATAGCTTGCCAGAAGGACATCCCTGAGCATTCCCAGAATTTTGGCTATGAGTGTTGCAAACATCATAAAACCTGCTGTACGAATTGCGCCCTTTGTTGTTAACATAATATCTCCTGTTTCATAAATTTTATTCCTTTAAATTATATTATTGTTTTATATAAATGTAAAGGATACTTTTGGATAAGCAGAAGTTTAACAATTAAAAATTATCAAAACGATGAGTTAATTATATGTGATGATTTAAAGGCAAAAGTAAAAGATATTGTGTTTTACGATTTTTATGTAAATTATTTAAATGATATGCAAAACAAATTAAAAATAGAAAACAAGAATACTATGAAAAGGTGAATTTGTATTTAATTTTATAGGTCAGCAATTTTCATCCGCACATATTAATAATTAAAATTAAATATATCTTTAGGAAAGGTACAATCTTTACAGGAAATTTGATACAAAATCTTCGTCAATTTATAATAAGTTATTGTTTCTATATTGGAATTATTATAAAATATTGTCATTATATACAAACACTTAATGATACGACTTGTTAAAAAGGGGAAGTGAGGTTTGTGAAAGAAACAATACCTTATAGCAATTCTAATTATCAAGAAAAAGATAATCAAGACAGAAAAAAGGATATCATAATCGTAGATAAAAATGGGACGGGAGATTATACTAGTATCCAAGAAGCAATAAACAATTCATATGATCATCAAACTATAGTAGTAAAACAAGGAGTCT
>JAAYHJ010000082.1 GCA_012735465.1 Clostridiaceae bacterium | reverse complement strand
AAAAACTCCAATATCAACAATTTTAAAGGGCATACAACGCAGCGGGTATGTGATATAGCCCGTTGTATCAAAAAGATGGGGATACCTTTAAGTTTAATTATCCTACAACAAATTGACACTATCTTAACTTTTTCATAGCCGTTTTTAGAATATATTTATTAGAATTAGAACAAGACTATTACTAGAAAGGAGTGCTTGATTCCATGCTGATTATTTTCTTCAGGACAATCTTTTTATATATCTTAGTAATAACTGCCCTGCGTCTTATGGGGAAACGTCAAATTGGTGAGCTGCAGCCTTCCGAGCTGGTGGTTGCTATTATGATCTCCGATTTGGCTGCCATCCCTATGCAGGATACCGGTATTCCGCTCATCAACGGCATTTTACCCATTGCGACGTTGATTATAGCAGAAGTGTTTTTTTCATATATAACATTAAAAAGTCAAAAAGCCAGAGCAATTATCAGCGGAACCCCCAGTATTCTGATTGAAAATGGCAAAATAAATGAAAAGGAATTGGAAAATCTTCGTTTTAACATAGATGACCTATTAGAAGAACTAAGGGTAAACAATTGCCCAAATATTGCAGATGTGGAATTTGCAATTTTAGAAACAAGCGGCCAGCTAAGTGTTATACCAAAATCACAAAAAAGCCCTGTTACCGCTGAAGATTTGAACATTCCTACAAAATACGTCGGTTTGCCCCTTACTTTGATATCGGACGGAAAAGTAAATTATAACAACCTTGCAAAGGCACATCTAAGCCGCCAATGGTTAAAAGATGAGCTGTCTAAACTTGGAGTAAAAGATATAACCGATGTTTTCTTTGCAAGCCTGGACACGGAAGGCAAGTTGTACTACCAGTTAAAAGATAAGACAAGGAGGCAAAAATGAGGGCATTTAAAATTTCCATTGTACTGCTAATCATCATTATTATTTCAGCAATTGTCTATATTAAGTCGCTGGAAAAAGTTTCAGATGAATTTATACAACAGATAACCCAACTGGAAGATATGGTAAAATCCGAGCGTTGGGATGAAGCCAAAAAACAGCTGGAAGATATCGAGGATTTATGGATAAAAAAGGAGAAATGGATGGCCACCTTGATTGATCATGAAGAAATTGATAATATAAAGATGACCCTGGCTAAACTAGGCGAATATGTGTACTTCAGGGAAACAGCCGATTTTATGGCAGAAAGTGCAACCCTTAAGATTTTGATAAAACATATACCGGAAAAAGAAAGGATTAGCACAGCAAACCTGTTTTAATAAATAAAACGGGATGGCTTAAAAGTTTGCTTTAAGCCATCCCAATGCGTTTTAATCATCTTCTGTTTTCCAACTCCTCATAAATTTCATCAAGGGTTATTCCTCTTTCTACAAGGACAACCAGCAAATGATACAGCAAATCTGCCACCTCATACCGGATTTCTCCGGCATCTTTATTTTTTGCGGCAATGATTACTTCTGCCGCTTCTTCACCTACTTTTTTAAGCATTTTATCCAGTCCCTTTGTAAACAAATAATTGGTGTAAGAGCCTTCCCTGGGATTTTTCACCCGGTCTACAATAACATCATACACATCCTGTAAAACCTTTGCCTTTTGAAATGATTCCGGCTTTTTTTCTTTTTCTACAATCTGCCCTTCCTTATATTCCCGGTAAAAACAGGAATAATTATTGGTATGGCATGCCGCTCCTACCTGTTCCACTTGTATCAGAAGGCAATCTGCATCACAATCCACTTGAATATTTTTTACATATTGAAAATGGCCCGACGTTTCTCCCTTTGTCCAATACTTCTGACGGCTCCTGCTCCAAAATACGGTTTTCCCCGTTTCAATTGTCCTGCGAATTGATTCCTTATTCATGTATGCAACCATTAGCACGCTGCCTGTCCTGTAGTCCTGAATAACCGCAGGAATCAGTCCGTCCTTGTCATATTTAAGCTGTTCTTCAAATTGCATCTTTTCCCCCTCTTTTCATCATGACCTTATGTATTATAAGCAATCTACAGACGAACTTCTATGCCCCTGTCCCTGAGATACCTCTTTAATTCCCTGATTTCCAGCTCTTTATAGTGAAAAAGAGATGCTGCCAGTACTGCATCGGCTTGGCCTTCTACAATGACATCATAAAAATGCTCCTTCTTGCCGGCACCTCCGGAGGCAATTACAGGGATTTTAACTTGAGATGATATGGCACGGGTAAGCTCAATATCATAGCCATTCTTGGTACCGTCACAGTCCATGCTTGTCAAAAGTATTTCCCCTGCCCCTCTTTTTTCCGCTTCAATAGCCCATTCTACAGCATCTTTTCCTGTATTTATTCTCCCACCGTTTATATATACATCCCATCCCTCACGTCCTTCTCTCCTTTTGGCATCAATGGCAACAATTACGCACTGGCTTCCAAACCTCATGGCGGCATCCGTTATTAAATCAGGATTTTTTACGGCAGCAGAGTTTATAGAAATCTTATCCGCCCCGGCCTTTAGTATTTCTCTAAAATCCTCTACCGTACGTATTCCTCCTCCGACCGTAAAAGGTATGAATACCTGTTCTGCGGTTCTCCGCACCACATCCAGCATAATATTCCGGGCTTCTGAAGAAGCGGTAATGTCCAAAAACACCAGCTCATCGGCCCCGGCTTCATTGTATGCCGAAGCAATTTCCACCGGGTCACCCGCATCCCGCAAATTTACAAAGTTTACCCCTTTTACCACTCTTCCATTATGTACATCAAGACAAGGTATGATTCTTTTTGCCAGCATATTATCACTCCTTCACCGCATTTAATGCTTCTTCAAGTTTAATATTTTCCGTGTATAAAGCCTTACCTACAATAACTCCGGACACACCTGTTTTCTTTAATTCCAAAATGTCCTGAAGGCTGCTTACGCCTCCCGATGCAATTACATCAACGGAAAGATACTCTGCCATCTCCCTCATTGCATCAAAATTAGGTCCCTGCAGCATTCCATCACAGGAAATATCGGTATAGATAATTGTTTTTACTCCCATCTGCTGCATCTTTTCACCAAGGGACAGGGCCGAAAACTCACTGATGCTTTCCCAGCCTTCAATGGCAACCTTCCCATCCTTTGCATCAATTCCTACCGCTATTTTTTCTTTGTACCTGTCCACTGCTTCTCTTACCAATTGAGGATTTTTTACAGCAGAAGTGCCTAATATTACTCTTGATATCCCGGCTTCTAACATTGTCTTAATGCTTTCCATGCTGCGTATGCCGCCACCCAACTGAACAGGCACCGATACAGAGTCTACAATTTTTTTAATCACATCATAATTTACCGATTTTCCTGCAAGGGCTCCGTCAAGGTCCACCAGATGGATGTATTCTGCACCTGCCTGCTGCCACCTGAGGGCCACTTGTACCGGGTCGTCCGAATATACCGTAACATCGGAAAAACGCCCCTGTACAAGCCTTACACATTTTCCTTGCTTTATATCAATCGCAGGATAAATTATCATAAACATCATCATCCTTTGCTGTCTTTTGTATTGGATATACCCGTGTTCATTTGGCAACTTTACTTATATGCTTTGCAAAATTATCCAGTATCTTTAAGCCTATATCTCCGCTTTTTTCCGGATGGAACTGAGTGGCAAAGATATTTCCCTTGCTGACTACCACATCAATATCAATTCCGTAATAGGCTGTTGCTGCCACATCTTCCTTTTCTTCCGCTTTCAGGTAATAGGAATGCACAAAATAGACATAGGGATTTTCAGGAAGATCTTTTAGCAATACATCATCCCTTTTTATGTCTAACTTATTCCATCCCATATGAGGTACTTTTAAACGCAGTTTATCGGGAATTCGTCTTACACTTCCTTTAAGTATTCCCAGCCCCCTTGGACTATCCCCTTCTTCACTGCAGTCAAAAAGAAGCTGTAACCCTAAACATATGCCTAGAAGCGGCTTTTTTTCTTCAACCAGCCGGTATATCAGTTTATCCATTTCCATTGCCTTCAAGCGGTCCATTGCATCGGCAAAGGCCCCAACTCCCGGCAGTACCACCGCATCTGCATTTAATATGAACTCCTTATCGCTGGTTACAGCTGCATCATAGCCTATGAAATGAAATGCCTTTTCTACACTGCGAAGATTACCAACCCCATAATCAATTATTGCAATCAAGCAAATCACTCCTATATCTTTTGCTTTACTTTTTCAACTATATCCATAATCCTGTCCTTTTCCATTTTCATGCTCACACGGTTTACAATAAGACGTGCGCTTATTTTACAGATTTCTTCAAATACAACCAATCCGTTTTCGGCAAGGGTCTTACCGCTTTCAACAATATCAACAATAACGTCCGACAAGCCCACCAAAGGTGCAAGCTCAACCGAACCATGCAGCTTTATTACTTCAATGGTCTGACCCTTTTTAATGTGAAAATAATCTCTTGCAATACGCGGGTATTTTGTTGCTACCCTTTTATTGTTCAACGTATCAAACTTATCCTTTAATTCCTCAGGGCCTGCCACCACCATCCTGCATGTACCAAAACCAAGGTCCAGCACCTCATAAAGGTTCCTTGCTTCTTCAAGCAATGTGTCCTTTCCTACGATACCTATATCTGCAGCACCGTATTCCACATAGGTAGGCACATCCGCCGCTTTTACCAGTACAAATTTCACCTTATTGTCTTCATCGGTAAAAATTAATCTCCTTGTTTTTTCTTTCATTTCACAGCAGTTAAGTCCGATGGACTCAAAAATATCCAACGAAAGCTCTGCCAATCTTCCTTTTGCCAGAGCAATAGTGATATACTTCATTGCTTATTCCCCACTCTCTGTTTTGCTTTTTGCCCGTGCCAGCAGACTGCTTACAGTTGTTTTTACTTTTTTATCCGTATCCAAATTATACAGTTCGATATTTTCTTCATCGTAAATAGTGATGATTCCTCCTAATTTTTTACTCCTGGCATAGGTTAATATATCTTCTTCACTACACTCCCCGGGGTATATTTCCACTGCCAGCCCTTGATTTCTTAGCTCATGGGCAATCTGGAAAGCTTTTTTCCTGCCCTTTGCTTTATAATTAATCAATGTATCCACGGTACTTAGGTTAAATCCAACTCCCTTCCAGTCCAGTGCGGACATAAGCCTGTTGATGCCTATCGCTACCCCAATGGCAGGCATGTTTTTGCCAAATTCATTAATAAGCCCGTCATATCTTCCTCCGGAGCATATTGGAAAACCCAGGCCATGGGTAAAACCTTTGAAAATTATGCCTGTATAGTAATTTAAACTTTGCACCATTCCAAGGTCTATGGATATGTATTTTTCTACACCGTAATCTAAAAGTATATTATATACTTCCCGGATGTTTTCTAAGGCCTTTCTAGCCCTTTCGTTTACCACTTCCTTTTCTGCACGGTCAATTATTTCTATACCGCCAAACAAAGAAGGAAGGTTTAAAATTGTGGCTTTAAGCTTATCATCTATATCATAGGAATCAATTAATTCCTCTATAGCCAATGAATTCTTGCTGTCAATCAAGACGCGTATCTTTTCGATTTGTTCTTCATCCAATCCCGTTTGCTCCATAAGCCCCTTAAAGAATTCCACCTGACCTATATCAATTTGGAAATCTTCAAGACCGGAAGCTAAAAGGGCTTGTATAGTAATAACTATTGCTTCAGCATCGGATTCCGGGGTATTGGTGCCAATCATTTCAATACCTGCCTGCGTAAATTCCCTGAGCTTGGCTCCCTGATAAGGCTCGTCATACCGAAATGCATTTCCGATATAGTATATCCTGATAGGCGGAAGCATATCGTTTAACTTGGTTGCCACCATCCTGGCAATGGGCGTAGTTATGTCAGGACGCAGCACCAGAATTCGCCCCTGGTGATCAAAAAATTTAAACATGGTTTCCTGCTTTATAATTCCGGATTCTCCTGCAAATACATCGTAAAACTCAAAGGTTGGAGTCTGTACCTCGTAGTATCCCCAGCTTTGGAATACACCCTCAATACGCTCTTCTATTTCCCTTTTTACCATGCATTCTTCCTGTAAAATATCCTGAACACCTTCAGGAGTATGTAATTTCCAGCGTGACATATGGACCACCCTTTACTTTAATATGCTAAACCGATAAATTACTAAAGTAATTATTACGATTATATTACTTTACTATGATTTTGTCAATAAAAAAATACTTGAAGATAGTGTCAATTTGTTGTAGGATAATTAAACTTAAAGGTATCCCCATCTTTTTGATACAACGGGCTATATCACATACCCGCTGCGTTGTATGCCCTTTAAAATTGTTGATATTGGAGTTTTTTT
>JAAYHJ010000081.1 GCA_012735465.1 Clostridiaceae bacterium | reverse complement strand
TTAGGTGGTGACCCAAGCAGCATCACAGCAACAGATCCTTCGGATATTAAGTACATGGGATTCAACGGACCTACTTGGGCTGGTGCTTGGCTGAATGCAACCCTTGATGACTTCCGTATCTATAATAAGGCATTGACTGAAGAAGAAGTTAAGGCTCTGTATGAAGAAGAAGAAGAACCTCAGATTGAACCTACTATTGAAAGCATTAAACCTGTAGAAGTAACCACCAAGGCAGGAGAAAAACCGCAGTTACCGTCGACAGTAACAGCAGTATATAGTGACGGAACAGAAAAAGATGTGGCTGTCGTATGGGATGCAATTGATCCTTCCTTGTATGAAAACGAAGGTACATTTACAGTAGAAGGAACGGTAGCCGGAACAAATATTAAGGCTATTGCAACCGTCATTGTGGAAAAAGAGGAAGAAGAAGAGGAAGAAGAAGAGGAAGGTGAAAACGGATATAAAATTACAGTAGCATTCAATATGAATTCTTTACAGCCCGATAGATTATTGGAAGCCCAGGCAGTTGTTAAGAATCTCGGTGGCTCATACGACAAGGTTATGGCAATCGTTGCCTTGTATGATGGAAATGAAAAAATGGTTAATATTTCTTATACAGCAAAGGACATTGCAAAAGGTGCAGAGGAGAGCCTGAATGCAGGTTTCAGACTTCCTTCCGACATCACCAATTATAAAGTAAGAGTATTTGTATGGGATGGTGAATCACTGGAAGACTCCAACATGATGCCATTGTCAAGAGTAGTAATACTGCAGTAATTGGTTTTTACGACAGGGGCATTGCCCCTGTTGTAAATTTTTAAGCACGGGGGACATTTCTTCGTTTGACGTCATTTATTAAAACGAAGGGATGTCCCCTGTTCCGTTGTTTGATTTATTGCATTTAGGGTATAAAAGGAGGTAAAAAGGTGTATAAACTATAGGAAGCGTAAATATGGAATGGAGGCGGTTGGATGAGAAAGGCGGATATTGGATTGGCCGGACTTGCGGTAATGGGTCAAAACC
This sequence comes from Clostridiaceae bacterium, assembly GCA_012735465.1. Lineage (GTDB taxonomy): Bacteria > Bacillota > Clostridia > SK-Y3 > SK-Y3 > JAAYHJ01. The sequence goes on along the minus strand of JAAYHJ010000081.1, from coordinate 35,502 downwards.
TTGCATTAAACATGGCACGCAATGGATATCGTGTAGCGGTATATAACAGGACACCGTCAAAGGTGGATGAATTTATTGAAAACAAGGTAGGAGAAAAGGAAGAAATTATTCCTGCTTATTCGCCGGAAGAATTTGTATATAGTCTGGAAAGACCCAGGAAAGTATTTTTAATGGTAAAATCGGGAGCAGCAGTGGATGCAATGATACAAAACCTTGTTCCTTATTTGGAAAAAGGGGATATTGTAATAGACGGGGGCAACTCCTTTTTTAAGGATACCATGCGCAGGGAAAAGGAATTGGGAAAGTTGGGGATACGTTTTCTTGGAGTAGGAATATCGGGAGGAGAAGAAGGAGCATTAAAGGGTCCCAGCATTATGCCCGGGGGCAGTAAGGAGGCATGGACAGAGGTAGAAAAAATTTTAAAGGATATCTCTGCAAAGGTGGATAACGGTGTCCCTTGCTGCAATTACATTGGGCCAAATGGTGCCGGCCATTATGTAAAAATGGTTCATAATGGTATTGAGTACGGGGACATGCAGTTAATATCGGAAGCTTATTTTTTAATGAAGACCCTTCTTGAAATGCCTGCAAAAGAGATAAAAGAGGTTTTTGAACGGTGGAATGGGGAAGAATTAAACTCCTATTTAATTGCAATTACCGCTGATATTTTGGATAAGGTGGATGAAGATACGGGAAAACCTTTGGTAGATGTTATTTTGGATACTGCGCAACAAAAGGGAACGGGGAAGTGGACTTCCCAGGAAGCGCTGGACCTTGGTATAAGCGTGCCCACCATTGCTGAAGCAGTCTTTGCCCGAAATATATCTGCAATAAAAAAGGAGAGGCAAAATGCAAGCCGCCTTTTATCCGGGCCTGTTGCAAAATTTGAAGGGGACAGGCAAAGCTTTATTGAGGATATTAAAAATGCACTATATGCATCAAAAATATGCTCCTATGCCCAGGGATTTGCGCTGCTTAAAAAAGCTTCCGAAGAATATGAGTGGGATTTAAATTTGGGCCAAATTGCATTATTGTGGAGGGGCGGCTGTATCATACGGGCCCGTTTTCTAAATAAAATTAATGAAGCTTTTGAAAAGGATGCAGCATTGGTAAACCTGATGCTGGACCCGTATTTTAGAAAAATACTAAATGAGTCCCAGGCAGGTTGGAGAAGGGTGGTAAGTGCAGCGGCAATGAACGGAGTCCCTGTACCTGGATTTAGTTCCGCATTAAACTATTTTGATTCATACCGCAGTGAAAACCTGCCTGCAAATCTGCTCCAGGCCCTAAGGGATTACTTTGGAGCGCATACATACCAGCGAATTGATAAAGACGGGATTTTCCATACAAAATGGATATAAAAAAACAAAAAAAGAGGAAATAAGAGAAAAACAGAGTTTTGGTTATATAGGAAGAAAAAATAGGCAATAATAAAGGAAAATAAAACATTGTAATATTTGATATAGAAAAATAGATTATATATATTATTAATGTAATTAGCACTCATGCCAAGTGAGTGCTAATAAATATTTTGTATAGACAATAAGATTAAGGAGGTATATACATGATTATTAAACCCTTAGCAGACAGAGTGGTTGTAAAGATGCTGGAAAATGAAGAAACAACAAAAAGCGGCATTGTACTTCCTGGTACAGCAAAGGAAAAACCACAAATGGCTGAAGTTGTAGCTGTCGGCCCTGGCGGTTTGGTGGATGGAAAAGAAGTGAAGATGGAATTGGTAGTCGGAGATAAGGTAATCATAAGCAAGTATGCCGGAACGGAAGTAAAGCTGGACGGCCAGGAATACACGATATTGAGACAAAGTGATGTACTTGCTAAGGTAGAATAAAATGTGAATTATTTGAAGGAGGGTATACATAATGGCTAAAGATATATTGTTTGGAGAAGAGGCTAGACGCGCGCTTGAAAGAGGCGTAAATAAATTAGCTGATACAGTAAAGATTACATTAGGTCCAAAGGGAAGAAATGTTGTTCTTGATAAGAAATTTGGATCCCCGTTAATTACAAATGACGGTGTTACGATTGCCAAGGAGATTGAGCTGGAAGATCCCTTTGAAAATATGGGTGCTCAGCTTGTAAAAGAAGTTGCAACTAAAACAAACGATGTAGCAGGTGACGGTACAACCACGGCTACCCTGTTAGCTCAGGCATTAATCCGTGAAGGGCTTAAAAATGTTGCTGCCGGAGCAAACCCAATGATCCTGAAAAAAGGTATTGAAAAAGCTGTAGATGCTGCTGTAGAAGGAATTGTTGCAATAAGCACAAAAGTTAAAGGCAAGGAAGATATTGCGCGGGTTGCTGCAATTTCTGCATCTGATGATACAATTGGCAACTTGATTGCCGATGCTATGGAGAAGGTAACCAATGATGGTGTTATAACCGTTGAAGAATCCAAGACTGCAGAAACCTACTCAGAAGTAGTGGAAGGTATGCAGTTTGACAGAGGATATATCTCCCCTTACATGGTTACTGATACAGAAAAGATGGAAGCAATATTGGATGAACCTTATATCCTTATTACTGATAAAAAGATCAGCAATATTCAGGATATCCTTCCTGTACTTGAGCAAATTGTTCAGCAGGGCAAGAAACTGTTGATTATTGCTGAGGACGTGGAAGGGGAAGCCTTGGCAACGCTGCTTGTAAATAAGCTTAGAGGTACCTTTACTTGCGTTGCTGTGAAAGCGCCTGGCTTTGGCGACAGAAGAAAGGCCATGCTCGAGGATATTGCAATTCTCACCGGTGGAGTAGTTATTTCTGAGGAATTGGGACTTGACATAAAAGAAACAACCATTGATCAGCTTGGAAAAGCAAGACAGGTAAAAGTTCAAAAGGAAAACACCATTATTGTTGATGGTGCCGGTTCACAGGAAAAGATCAGGGCAAGAATCGCACAAATTAAAGCGCAAATTGAAGAAACCACATCCGATTTTGACAGAGAAAAACTGCAGGAAAGGCTGGCCAAGCTGTCCGGTGGTGTAGCAGTAATTAAGGTTGGAGCTGCTACTGAAACAGAAATGAAGGAAAAGAAACTGAGAATTGAAGATGCACTGGCTGCAACAAAGGCTGCAGTAGAAGAAGGTATTGTATCCGGAGGAGGTACGGCCTATATCAATGCCATGGCCTCGGTCAAAAAGGTACTTGATACGGTAGAAGGCGATGAAAAAACAGGTGTGAATATCGTATTGAAGGCCCTTGAAGAACCTGTAAAACAGATTGCAATAAATGCAGGGGTAGAAGGTTCTGTAATTGTTGAGAAAATAAAGAACGAAAAAGTAGGTATAGGCTTTAATGCGCTTACCGGAGAATTTGTAAACATGGTAGAGGCAGGTATTGTTGATCCTACCAAGGTTACCCGCTCTGCATTGCAAAATGCAGCTAGCGTTGCTGCAATGGTGCTCACAACGGAAAGCATAGTGGCTGATAAGCCTGAAAAAGAATCACCGGCAGCAGGCGGCGGAATGGCCGGCGGCATGGGAGGCATGTATTAAAACTGAAAGAAAGAAGGCTCGCAAAACTGTGGGCCTTTTTTTATTGTAGATTTAACCTGTAGTGTAAAAAAAGGTTGAATTTTGGTATACTCATAGTATAAAACACATAGGAAATATAGAAACAAGGGTTGATATGTATGAATAAGTTGAGGTTTTTTTTAGTGCTGGTGATCATGTTGGCAGGTGCAAGTGCTTTTTATTTTTTATGGCCCAACACAAGCGTTATTTCGCCTATTCGCCCCGGTGAAACCAGCCTGGTAATTGAAGGTGATAAGATTGAAGGAATGGGAACGCCCGTTGTTGAAAAAGGCAGCGTGCTGTTGCCTTTCCCCGTGGTCAAAGAATACATTGATCCGAAGATATATTGGGACAGGGATGAGAATAAGGTAATTATAACAACAGAGGATAAAGTTATACGCATGAAAACGGATAACCTTACTGCAATGGTAAATGCAAGACCTGTAGAGCTCAATATACCTGTGCGTTTAATTGACGATATTCCCTATGTTCCGGCAGATTTACTGGAGGATTTATTTGATGTGGATGTAAAATGGGTGGAAGCAACCGAAACAGTTATAATAGATTATACAGGGTTTGCTCAACGCGTAGGGGAGGTGACTAATCCAAAAGCAAAGGTACGAAGGGAACCTTCCATCAAATCCCCTATCTATGTGGACGATTTGCAGCCGGGTCAAATAGTGAGGGTTTTTGAAGAAGATGAAAAATGGTATAAGGTCCGGACGGAAGAAGGAATCATAGGCTATATGGAAAAAAGATTCCTGAGCACAAGTTTAACAGAAGTAAAAGGAGTATCCTATGATGAACCGCAGCCGTTAACATGGAAACCCGATAAGGGTAAAATAAACATGGTCTGGGAATACGTGCATAAAGAAACACCGGATATATCCTCTTTCGGGAAGATAAAGGGGGTGGATGTTTTAACGCCTACATGGTTTCATATTGTGGATGGCAGTGGAACTGTTGCAAACAAAGCCGATAAAAAGTATGTGGATGATGCACACCGGGAGGGTTATAAAGTATGGGGGCTGGTAACGAATAATTTCGACCCGGAGATTACCCATGAAGTGTTAAACAGCACCGAAACCCGTGAAAAGGTGATTCAGCAGTTGTTGGTATATGCAAATTTATACGAGCTTGACGGTATAAATATTGATTTTGAAAATGTTTACGTGAAAGACCGGGATATGCTTACACAATTTGTAAGGGAACTGGCTCCACTGTTTAAAGAGCAGGGACTGGTTGTGTCCATTGATGTTACTGTAAAATCCTCCAGTGAAAACTGGTCGTTGTGTTATGACCGCAAGGCATTGGGAGAAGTGGTGGATTATATGGCAGTAATGGCGTACGATCAGCACTGGGAAGCCAGTCCTGTGGCCGGTTCGGTTGCTGAAATAACATGGGTGGAAAACGGCATAAAAGCAATTTTAGAGGAAGTGCCTTCCCATAAAATATTATTGGGATTACCCTTTTATGCCCGCGAGTGGAAGGAAGAAATTGTGGACGGCAGGAAACGAGTCACTTCCAGGGCCCTTTATATGGAAGGGGTACAAAAGATAATATCCGATAAAAAGCTGGATAAAGTATGGGATGAAAAAAGCGGACAGTATTATGTTGAATACAGTGAAGGAAGGGCTGTATACAAAATTTGGGTGGAGGATGCAAGATCCATTGATCTAAGATCTTCACTGGTGCATAAATATGACCTGGCAGGAGTTGCCTGTTGGAGGCGAGGGTTTGAAACGGAAGATATCTGGGAGGTATTGAACGATAATCTGAAAGAGAAACAGAATTATGCCCAATGGTTAGAAGACAATGGTTTTAAGGAATAATGAAGAGAGGAGGCAGTGCGATGTGAATATATTTAAATCTTTTTTTGATAAGATGAAATACAAAAACAAGATATTCTTTGACAAGAATGTTTTGAGGAAAAACGATATTTCTCTCCTTATCGTGGATGAGAGGTGGAATGCCCTTTTTAATAAGGGTGAAAAGACTAAATCAATTCTTGCCTATGAAGAAAAATTGAAGGATCTTTTAAAAGAACAGTCCCGGCTGTTAAGTGAAAAAAAGGAAATAACCTATAAGAAAAAAGTTTGCATGAATAGGATTCTTAAGCTGACCGATGAAGCCTATGAAAAAAACAATCCTGTAGCACTTAAGGAGATGCAGGACTGCCAGGACGAAATAAATTGGATTAACGAAAGGTTGGTTGAAATTGAATGGGAAGCGGGATTGATTCCAGAAAAAATCAAGGAAACCAATCTGAAGCTTTTGGAAGAAACGGTAAAGGCAGTATATGGAAAGATTAAGGCAGGACAAAAAAGGATTAATGAACTTGAAGAAAATATTAAACAGCTCAGAACAATGTTAAAGGAATGTATTGATGAAAAAGAAGCAATATCTGAATTGGTGAATAATGCCTATTCTTATTTTCATGATTTATTGGGCAGGGAAGAGCTGGAAAGGCTGGATAAACAGTTTTTATCTTAAGCATCATCGGTAAATACGAGAGGTGATGTCCATGATAATTGGTACAGGTATAGATATTGTCGAAATTGATAGAATTTCCCGGGTAATAAAAAAAAATGATTATTTTGTCACCAGGTTTTTTTCAGAAGCAGAACAGCAGTATTTTAAGCAGCGAAATAACCGGGCTGAAGTTATTGCAGGCAATTTTGCTGCAAAAGAGGCCTTTTCAAAGGCGGTAGGAACCGGTTTCAGAATGTTTGAGCTGAGAAATATAGAAGTGCTAAGGGACCCCTTGGGCAAGCCTTACATAAACACTTATGAAGGTGCCCGGGAGCTGATTAAGAAGCTGGGAATTGATATGCTTCATGTATCTATTTCCCATAGCAGAAATTATGCGATTGCAAGTGTAATTGTTGAAAAGAGGTGATAAAATGAAAGTTGTAAGTTGTGGTCAAATGCGGAAAATAGACAATACTGCAATTAATGAAATGGGTATACCGGGCATTGTCCTGATGGAAAATGCCGCTCATGCGGTTGTTAAAGAAATAAAAAACATTATGGGAAATGTCAAGGGTAAAAACATTCTCGTTTTTTGTGGAAAAGGGAATAATGGTGGCGATGGATATGCGATTGCCCGGCATTTATATAATGCAGGAGCCAATGTATTGGTTGTGCTCCTTGCAGCCCGGGAAGATATAAAAGGTGATGCCCAGATAAACCTGAAAATAATTGAAAAGATGAAAATAAAAATCCTTGAGGTTACCGATGAAACCCATTTGGATGAAATAACCGCCGGTCTGTATTTTTGCCATTTGGTGGTGGATGCCATATATGGAACGGGTATAAATGGAGAAATATCCGGAGTAGTGGCAGAAGTTATACATCTTATAAACCAATCGGGGAAATTCGTTGTATCGGTGGATATTCCCAGTGGTGTTCAGGGGGATACGGGTAAAATCTGTGGCACATGTATTAATGCAGATGTAACTGTAACCCTTGCATTACCTAAGATTGGTCTCTTGCAATATCCGGGAGCCGATCATGTGGGCAGGCTTGTTGTCGGAGATATATCCATACCCGGTAGTATAATTGAAGCCCAGGATATATATATTAATACTATAGAAAGGGAATATGTGAAAGGTTTGTTCCCGGGTAGATACAGTAATTCTAACAAGGGGGATTACGGTAAGGTTTTGATTATTGCAGGCTCTATCGGAATGACAGGTGCGGCTGTAATGGCTGCAAAGGCTGCCCTTCGCACCGGTTCGGGGCTCGTGACCATCGGTACCGCCCGTTCAGTCAGTGGCATTATTGCGCCAATGCTGATGGAAGCAATGACCATCCCTCTGGAAGATGAAGGCAGGGGTATCTTGTCCTATTCATGTGTTTATCAAATACTGGAGAAAATGGACAAGGTAGATGTTTTAGCTTTTGGCCCCGGCTTGTCGAACGACGCAAGTATTGTGGATATACTGATTGAACTGCTTAAGAAATCCAGAATTCCTGTAATTATTGATGCAGATGGTATAAATGCGTTGGCAAAGAATATAAATGTATTAAATGAATGTAACTGCCCCATTGTATTGACGCCCCATCCTGGGGAGATGTCCCGTCTGACCGGACTGGATATACAATATATACAGGCAAATAGGATTGAAATTGCGCGAAAATATGCAAAAGAATGGGGTGTAACTGTAGTATTAAAAGGAGCGGGAACAGTGGTTGCGCTTCCGGATCAACAGGTGTTTATCAACTGTACCGGTAATCCGGGAATGGCGACGGGTGGAGCCGGCGATGTGCTGACCGGTGTGATTGCTTCCCTGGTAGGGCAGGGGCTGAGTGTAGATAAGGCTGCTGTTGTTGGGGTGTATTTACATGGCATTGCAGGGGACTTGGGGGCAGATGTGAAAGGACAGCATTCCCTTGTTGCAGGAGATATTATTGAATTTTTACCAATGGCAATTGAGCAGGTTGTTTCCGGAAGTTAGACCCTTTAGTAGGAGGTGGATTTTGAAATTACTTAAGTTTATAGGAATTCTTCTTCTACTAATGATGATGATGTGTTCCTGTGAACGTAAGAATTATGAAGCAGATGTATATACACGTATTTTTAAAAAGTATAATGACTTAAAAAGCTATCAATGTATAGCAGAAGTAACAGTAACCAGTAACAAGACAACAAAAGTATATACCATGAAACAGCATTATAAGGCTCCCGATTGTTACAGGGTGGAGATATTATCACCGGAAGAAATTAAAGGCTTGGTCACAGTATATGCTGATAACAATGTAACTACTGTTCATCCGGAAATAGAAGGCAAATTTACATTGTTGGATTATAGTCCCGTGCATGAATCTTATATCTTTTTGCCGAATTTTTTTGAAGCCTATTATAAATCAGAACAAACGTCTGTTACCACCATTAATGAAGAGGATGATAGCAGATACACTATTTTAAAAGCAGATATACCGGGTAACAATTTATATAGGTTTAGCCAAAGCATATGGATAGACAACCAATCCCTTCTACCAGTTAAGATGGAAATATATGATATCAGCAACAAACCAACAGTTTCTGTACTGTTTTACGATGTTGAGCTTGATGTAGAAATAAAAGATGAGTTATTCAAGGTAAATTAAGTAACAATGATTTACACGGCATAGTAAAGAATATCCGTAGCCATTAGGATATTCTTGTTATGCCTAAGGGGGTAACAAAATGACAAAATACTTAAAAAGGGCCTGGGCAGAAATAAATCTTAATTATCTTGCCCATAATATGCAGGAGATAAGAAGGATAACTTCAAAAAATGCGGAAATTATGGCTGTGGTAAAGGCAGATGCCTATGGGCATGGAGCCATCCAGGTTTCAAAAACCCTTTTGGCCAATGGTGCAGATCGACTGGCGGTTGCTTTTCTTGATGAAGCAATACAGCTCAGGAATGCCGGAATAGATGCATCAATTTTGATATTGGGCAGCACTCCGGAACAATGGGTTGAACAGCTGATTGATAACGACATTGTAGCGACTGTATATAATTATTCTTTATCCAGTGCAATTTCTAACGCTGCAATAAAAAAGAATAAGACAGCCAGGATTCACATAAAAATAGATACGGGGATGACAAGGTTAGGATTTAAGTGCGGTGAAAGCAGCATAAAAACTATTATGGATATATCCCGATTGCCTGGATTGGAGATTGAGGGAATTTTTACACATTTTGCATCGGCCGATGAGGCAGATACGAAATTTACATGGGAACAGTTTCAACGTTTTATGTACATATGCAATAAACTGGAAGAAAAAGGTTTGCACATTCCAATAAAACATGTGTGCAACAGTGCAGCAATACTCAGGTTTCCTGAGATGCATTTAAACATGGTAAGGCCGGGCATCGTATTATACGGACTTCAGCCGTCCAATGAAATGGATATGAGCAAAATACAGCTCAAACCTGTTATGCAGGTAAAAACCGTGATAACCCATTTGAAAGAAGTGGAAAAAGGTACACCGGTAAGCTACGGCAGGGTATATACCACTTCCCAAAATAGTTTAATTGCCACCGTACCTATAGGGTATGGAGATGGATATTCCAGGGTGTTAACCGGAAAAGCAAATATGATTGTAAGGGGTAAAAAGGTTCCGGTTGTTGGAAGGATATGCATGGACCAGTGCATGATAGATGTGACCGGTGTAGAAGGTGTTTCCATTGGAGATGAGGTCATCGTATTTGGAGATAGTAATGGTTGCAGCATTTCAGCAGATGATATCGCTGAACAAATGGGTACAATTAATTATGAAGTTGTGTGTGCTGTTGGGAAAAGGATTCCGAGGGTGTACATGGAAAATGATGAAGCTGTTCGGGTCCTGAATTATCTGCTTTAAATATTATTATTGACTTGTGTCATAAGACAAGTATATAATGTATATATACATCCATATATGATGCCATATATTCGATATGTGTTTTGGCAGTGTAAATTTATAACTGCTTTTAAATTGCCTTAATAAAACTCATGAATGGGGGCTTGGTTGTTTTGTCACATCTTAAAAAGATATTGGTAAGCCTTCCTGATAGCTTGCTTCAGGAAGTTGATTCTATTGTAACCGATGAAAAAATGAATAGAAGTGAGTTCGTTAGAGAAGCAATGAAACTCTATATTCGCGAGAGAAGGCGGATTCAGATGCGGGATAGGATGAAAAAAGGTTATCAGGAGATGGCAGAAATCAATTTAAGACTGGCTGAAATGTGCTTTGATGCGGATAGCGAATTACAGTTGAAATATGAGGAAAAACTAGCGGAGTGTGAATAATGTGATTGTTAAAAGAGGAGACATATATTATGCAGATTTAAGCCCTGTGATTGGGTCCGAACAAGGAGGTATCCGACCCGTATTAATTGTTCAGAATGACGTTGGTAATAGATATAGTCCAACAGTAATTGCTGCCGCTATTACTTCTCAGATTAACAAAGCAAAGCTGCCCACACATATTGAAATTAATGCTCAGGAATATGGCCTGTCGAGAGATTCTGTGATCTTGCTGGAACAGATTCGCACAATTGATAAAAAAAGGTTGAAAGAAAAAATAGGGCATTTGGATGACGAGCTTATGGAGAAGGTTAATGAAGCATTAAGCATTAGTTTTGGCCTGATTGATATATGAGGCACATGGGATAAGGGCATAAAAGCATGCGAGTAGCAATTTACAAGTGCCCTATACAAAAAAAGGGGTGGACAAATGAAAAAATTTTGTAAAAGCCCAAGGAAAATGGTATTACTAACTGCAATCTTTATATGTGCTGTAATAGCCTTTCAAATAGTATATGCAGCGGTTATCGAGCCGGGTTCCGAAGGTGACCCATTGGTTACTAAAAGCTATATTGAAGAGGTTATGATGCCAAAGATTAAGCAAGAAATACTGGAAGCTGTAAAAGGTTCATCAGGCTCTCCGGAACAACCGCTTAAATTTGAAGTGGTAAGTGTGCAAAAGGGTCAGAAGCTAATAGGAGGAGCGGGCACTGAGCTGATATTGCGCATGGGAAAGGCAACCGTAATTGCTACTCAAAAAGGTGGTTTGGCAGATACAACGCAGGGAGTTGATCTTCCAAATGGCGTGCCTATGCCTGCAAATCATCTTTTAATCATTCCCGTTGATGATGGAAGAGGTTTTTCCGCAAACGAGGATGTGCTTGTGATGGTAAAAGGAACATATAGGCTTGAGTAGTTGTACATAAGATATGAATGAGACTGGCGCTTTTGGTGGTGTCTCTGATGACAACTTGAAAGGAAGGATATTATGCTGGAGCAACTAAAAGAAGAAGTGTTAAAAGCAAATCTTGATTTACCAAGATATGGACTCGTGACTTTTACATGGGGAAATGTGAGCGGTATAGATAGAGAAAAGGGATTAATTGTAATAAAGCCCAGTGGCGTCCCTTATGAAGAATTAAAAGCAGAACACCTGGTTGTATTGGACCTGGATGGCAACCAGGTGGAGGGTAACCTAAGACCTTCTTCGGATACGCCAACACATCTTGTGTTGTACAGGGCTTTTCCCGATATTGGAGGAGTGGTTCATACCCATTCACCGTGGGCTACCAGTTGGGCACAGGCAGGGAGAGGGATACCTGCTCTTGGTACCACCCATGCGGATCATTTTTATGGGGAAATCCCCTGTACACGAAGGATGAGGGCAGAAGAAATTCAAAGCGAATATGAGAAGAAAACGGGGGATGTAATTGTAGAAACCTTTAAGGATATAAATCCTACATATATTCCGGGAGTGCTGGTAAACAATCATGGACCTTTCTGTTGGGGTAAAGATGCTCATGAAGCTGTGCACAATGCGGTGGTTTTGGAAGAGGTAGCAAAGATGGCTTTTTATACCTTTGCTCTGACACCGGGTATAAAGCCCATTGATTCGGTTTTATTGGATAAACATTTCCTTAGAAAACACGGGGCAAATGCCTATTACGGACAAAAATAGGCGATAAAAAACTCAACTTTTAAATCCTTCCTCATATATATACTATAGGTGCATTGAAAAAATATGAGGAGGGATTTTTTTTGCAGAAGATTAGAAATTATAATAGATTTTTTATTATGCTGCAAGAAGAGGACAAAGGATTTTCCAGGGGAGGAAAGCCCACAGGCTATGTAAAGGTGGAAATGAAGGATGAAAAAACCAAAATATATGTACATGTGCAAAATATTGAGTTGTCAGTAGGCAGCAGGGTATTGAAAGCTTATCTGTTATCCGGCACCTACCCTGAGATGAATCCTTTATGCCTGGGAACCATTGAGCTTAAAGGAAGCAATGGCAGCTTAACCCGTGTATTTAGTAAAGATGAGCTGCAAAAGTTAGGGATAAATACAGGCCTGCTGGATACGGCTGTCATCGTGTGCAAGGACCTTAACATGGATAAGGAAGGGCAGTATGTACCCCTTATAGGTTTTAAAAACAGCAGATGGGAGTGGAAGGTGGCATTTGAAGCTGAAGCACAAGTCACCGGTGAAGTGCCGGAAGAAGTAGAAAACAAGGCAGAAGTGGAGGGAAAAGAAAATATACCCGAGATGGAAAGCGTTTCAACCGAAGCAGATATGCCGAATGCAATGGAGGATGCGTCAACAGAAGATGCTTTGGATACGTCAACAGAAGGTGCTTTGGATATTACCGGGGAAGCCCCAGGGGATACGGATGCTTTAGCTGTTGCAGAAGAAGCTGCAACGGAAACGGATATTTTAAATGAAGTGGGAAATGCAGAAGAAACGGAAGAAAAAATTGAGCAGGTTCCTGGGCCTGATATGAGGGAAGAAGACTTGCAGGAACAGGAAGAAATACATAGCAATTCTCAGGAATGTTTTAGTAAAAAGGATTATGAACAGGCAAATCCCTGGGAAGATGAAGGAAATGGTATTTTTAATCAGCTGCGAAGGTATACAAGGCAGGAGGAGCCCTTTAACAGTGGTGATATGGGCTATAAATGGTGGACAATAACAGACTGCGCTTTTATATTAAATAATGCTTATTCTGATTATAATACAGCATTTCTGTTATACAGTCCGCATGTTATTGATGCCATACATAGGCACGGCCATTTTCTTTTTGGGATAAAAGAGGATGAGCATAATAAAGTCCGATTCATATGTTATGCAATCCCTTCAAGGTATGGAATTGAGCCACATCCCTTGCTGTATACACAGCCGTATGCCTATTGGATTCCTAAGAAAGGGGAAAGACCTGTAATGGGAGGACTGGGTTATTGGGTAATTATAATTGATGTTGACAGCGGGGATTTAGTGTTCTTTGGCAAAGACGGTTGATTTTTATATAATTATGATATATGCCGAAGTATGATATATGTCGAAACACAATGATAATTGTTAAAAAAATAAGCTCTTCCCATCTAATTTATAAATTTATCTCTTTACTGTTTTAATCAGATAAAGTATAATTTACAATATGAGTTTATTTATTTATCTTATGTAAATAAGGATGGGGGAGTTTTTGTGAAAAAAAAGATTGCTTTGCTGCTAATGATAACATTAATTGGTGGTTTGGTTTTGACCGCCTGTTCAGGAGCAGCGCCTAAGGCCCCAAAAGACGGGTCACTGGAAACAATTAAAAAAGCAGGAAAGATTGTCATTGGACTGGATGATTCTTTTCCACCAATGGGCTTCAGAGATGAAAACAATGAAATAGTGGGTTTTGATATTGATATGGCGAAAGAGGCAGCAAAAAGAATTGGAGTGGAGCCCGTGTTTCAGCCTATTGACTGGAACAGTAAAGAACTTGAGTTGCAGGGCAAAAAAATTGATTTAATATGGAATGGTCTGACCATTACTGAGGAAAGAAAAAAACAAATGGCATTTACGGAACCTTATTTGGAAAATAGACAAATTATCGTTGTAAAAGCCGGATCTGATATAAAGACAAAGAAAGACCTGGCCGGTAAGGTAGTGGGTTTGCAAGAAGGAAGCAGCAGTCTTCAGGCACTGGAGAAGGATGAGGAAACACTGAATTCTCTGAAAGAAGAACCGAGACAGTATTCAAATAATAATGAAGCTTTACTGGATTTATCAATTGGAAGAATTGATGCGGTTGTTGTAGATGAAGTGGTTGGAAGATATTATATTTCAAAGAAACCTGGCGAGTATGAGATACTGGAAGAGCACTTTGGATCAGAAGAATATGGTGTGGGTTTGCGTTTAGAGGATAAAGCATTGCTAAATGAATTGCAAAGGATATTAAATGAGATGAAAAAAGACGGTACTTCGGCCAAGATCTCACAAAAGTGGTTTGGAGAAGATGTTGTAAAATAAACTGTTGTAACGCAAACAGTAGAATTTTTTTCTGAGAACGGAAAAAATTCTACTGTTTATGTTTATAAGCAATGTAGTTCATGTATAGGAGAGGAAATATGCTATCATACATATTGGATGTTACTGTAAATATTTTAAAAGGGACAATTGTAACCCTACAGTTGTTTTTTATCACTGTTTTATTATCCATTCCTTTAGGATTGGCAACTGCATTGGCAAGGATTTCTAAGTTTAGGATTCTGCGCGATTTTATGGGTGCGTACATATGGTTGTTCAGGGGCACGCCTCTATTGTTGCAGTTGTTTTTTGTGTATTACGGTTTGCCTTATTTTGGAATTACCCTTGAAAGGTTTCCTGCAGCTATAATTGCATTTGCACTGAACTATGCTGCATATTTTGCTGAGATTTTCAGGGCAGGGATACAATCCATTGACAAAGGGCAGTATGAAAGCGCAAAGGCATTGGGCATGACTTACTGGCAGACAATGAGAAGGATTATACTTCCTCAGATGGTTAGAAGAGTCCTGCCCCCTGTTAGCAATGAAGTAATTACTCTTGTAAAGGATACGGCATTGGTTTATGCAATAGGCCTGGCTGAACTGTTGAGGTCAGCTAAGCGAATTGTTGACCGCGATGCAATTACCGTACCTTTTATAGTAGCGGCGTTTATTTATCTTGGATTGACTTTGGTGCTGACAGGCG
Source organism: Clostridiaceae bacterium (assembly GCA_012735465.1). Classification (GTDB taxonomy): domain Bacteria; phylum Bacillota; class Clostridia; order SK-Y3; family SK-Y3; genus JAAYHJ01. Next base: position 20,473 of record JAAYHJ010000081.1, on the reverse strand, counting down.
TATTTCAAAAACTGGAGAAAAAATACGAGATTAAGGAGTAAAAAAGTGTTATGTATATGCTAAAAGCAGAAAATATCTATAAAAGTTTCCATGGATTGGAAGTATTAAAAGGAATATCAATGAATGTAAAAAAGGGAGAAGTTATTGCTATCATAGGTCCATCGGGTTCCGGTAAAAGCACTTTTTTAAGATGCCTTAATCACCTGGAGATCATCGACAAGGGCTCCATAATCATTGAAGGAGAGGTTATGGTATCCTCGGATAAGGATGGAATAGCTCGTTATAAGCCTGAAAAAGAAGTAAGAAGGATATGCAGAAAAATGGGGATGGTGTTCCAGAATTTTAATTTATTTCCTCATATGACGGTTTTGGAAAACATTATAGAAGCACCCATTGTTGTTAATAAGACACATAAGGATGAGGCTGTTGAGACCGCTTTGAAATTGCTTCATAAAGTAGGTTTGGAGGATAAAAAGGATAGTTATCCTTCCCAGTTGTCTGGGGGACAAAAGCAGAGGGTGGCCATTGCCAGGGCTTTGGCAATGAAACCGGATATAATGCTCTTTGATGAGCCTACTTCGGCATTGGACCCTGAACTGACGGGAGAGGTACTAAAGGTGATAAGGGAACTGGCCCAGGAGCGAATGACCATGTTGGTGGTGACTCATGAAATGGGCTTTGCAAGAGAGGTAGCAAACAGGGTGGTTTTTATGGATAATGGAGAGGTTATAGAAGAAGGAACACCGGAGTTGATTTTTAATACTCCGTCCCATGAAAGGACAAAAGCTTTTCTGGATAAGGTGCTGTAATAGTTTATGGTACAAGCTGAGGGATAGGTACTAAAGTATCTATCCCTTAATTTATGTATTATTGTTTTTAAACAAAACAAGCTAAGAATCCGTATAATTATTTAATTATATTAGGTATGCAGGTTAATAAGTGATTGGAAGGATGGGTTAACATGAAAAGCATCGCTGGCATATTTGATTATTTTAAAGAAGCTTTTCATATAAACAGGGAAAACAAAGGCCTTTATAGTCCTCAGCTTGTACTTATTGCTATGAAATTTCTTATGGTTCTGGGTATTGGCATTGGACTGTATACATTTATAGGAAGAGAAGATTTTTCCCAATTTATTATGGGGAAAATACGGTTTGTACATATTCTTCCTACCCTGTTATCAGCCGGCGCAGTATTGGTAGTAATAGGGTTTGTCTATGTGATATTATCCCATATTGTAGAAGCAGGTCTGTACAATTTATATAAGAAATGCATAAACGATGGATATTTTGTTCAGAAAGACTTTTGGGAAGGGGTTAGAAAATATTTTTTTAACTTTTTATTTGGGGATGTCTTAATATTTTCAGCAGGGATTATGTTTTTTCCTTTTTATTTGTTTTTGGGTATTATAACCCTTGGCATAGGTTTTGCTTTCATTCCTATAATGGTAAGCTTGTTTTTAAGCATGTGGAAGGTATCCCTGGTAATGAATGATTCAAATTTGTTTGATGCGCTTAGGGACAGTATGCATTTTGCCAAAGCTCATTTCATACCCCTTTCCTTTTTACAGCTCATACATTGGTCCTTTGTTAGGGTTGTTGGGGTATCCGGCGGGAATACGGGCAGCATCTTTTCCTGGAGAAAAAATGCAGATGTAGTTCCGTCACCTCTTTCGCCTGATATGCACTTTACGCAGAAAAGGGTGGAAGCCATATTGAAAATAGTCAGGATGGCGGTTGCTGTAGCTGTGCCTGTACTGACTGTTTCTTATGCTATAGGAATGATTGTTAAAATGATTTTTCAGGTATTTTTTTCACTGGTGTTATTTATAGCGTACAGGGATGGATTTAGTCGTCCGCAGCAGAAAGAGGTGATATTTTGATGTGGTTTGACGAAATTATGGATGATTGCAGGGAAGGATTTGAGATAGCATGTAAAAATAAAAAATTATTTATACCTTTGTTTATTAAAAATGCTCTTGATATGTTTTTTTTCATATTATGGTTTACTGTTGTGATGCTGATATTTATTGCCCATGGGAGGGACCTTAAAACCATACTTAATTCGCCGGATAACTTATCCAATTTGTTGTTGTTTTTATTTTTTGCATGTCTTACATTTTATTTGTATTTTACTCTGTTCAGTGCAATATTTGAAGCGGGCAGCATAAACCTATATAAAACTATTGTAAGCGGCCTGGAGCCAAAAGCCCAATATTTCTTTCAAGGTGTAAAAAAATACTTTTTGAAGATATTGGGGGGGATATTTCTTTTCCATATTGTTTTTATCATATTTTGTATACCTATAATAATAGTTCTTGTTATTTATACATTTACGATAGGCATTCTTACTGCCGGATGGGGCATTGTCTTTCTGGGGATTGTTGTAAATGTTTATTTTGCAACGTGGCCGGTTGCAATGGTGGCGGATGATTTAGAGCCGGTGCAGGCAATAGGTACCGGTATAAAGCTGGGAAGAAAACATTTTTGGGAACTGTTTATTCTTGTCCTGGCAAGCGGGATGATTAGCCGATTTTTAGTATCGGTGTTTGGAAGCCTGATTGTTTTTGTTGGCGGATGGTTTATTAGCGGTATAATAGAGGCATATTTTAAGCTGGTTTTATTGCTTTTTTACATGAGGAAAAGAGAGGAAATCATGGGATAGCAAATTGTTTTTGAAGGATACATGAGGGTAACCTGCAATGTATACATGAAATAATTGACAATCACTTGTTTAATGTTATAATTAAAGTTACAAAAACACCTATTAAGGAGGAATAGTATTGAAGTTTACCAAGATGCACGGTATAGGTAATGATTATGTATACGTAAACGGTTTTGAAGAAACGGTTGAAGACCCAAGCAAAGTTGCAATTAAAATCAGTGACAGACATTTTGGAGTAGGCTCTGACGGCTTGGTACTTATTCTGCCTTCAGAGACGGCAGATTTTAAAATGCGCATGTTTAATTCCGATGGTTCAGAAGCTGAAATGTGCGGTAATGCCATAAGATGTGTTGGCAAATACGTATATGACAACGGACTTACCGATAAAAATGTAATTTCCGTTGAAACCCTTGCAGGTGTAAAGATTCTTAATATGGAAATCAGTGAGGGTAAGGTCAAAAATGTAAGGGTGGATATGGGAGAACCCATATTAAATCCTGCCGATATCCCGGTTACATACCCGGGAGAGCGCTTCATAAACCAGGAAGTAACAGTTGACGGCAATGTATACAGGGTTACATGTGTTTCCATGGGCAATCCTCATGCCATAGTATATATGGATGATATTGATAGTTTAAAGATAGAGGATATAGGGCCAAAGTTTGAGCATCATCCCATTTTTCCTAAAAGGACAAATACGGAATTTGTGGAAGTAATTGATAGAAATACGCTGAAAATGCGCGTATGGGAAAGAGGTGCAGGGGAAACATTAGCTTGTGGAACCGGTGCATGTGCCGTATTGGTTGCGTCTGTTTTAAATGGTTTAAGCAGTCGGAAAGCAGTGGTCAAGCTGCTGGGGGGAGACCTTTTGATTGAATGGAATGAAAAGGATAACCATGTCTATATGACCGGACCGGCAGAAAAGGTGTTTGACGGTGAAATAGATATCTAAGTATATAATTAAAGAAAGGATGGTTACATTGGCTCGAGTAAATGAAAACTATTTAAAATTACCAGGCAGTTATTTATTTGCTGAAATTGCACGAAGAGTGAGCGCTTTCCAGGCACAAAACCCGGACAAAAAGATCATACGGCTGGGGATTGGGGATGTAACAAGGCCCCTGCCCGATGCGGTAATAAAAGGGTTGCATAGTGCAGTTGATGAAATGGCCCATGAAGAAACATTCCGTGGATATGGCCCTGAGCAAGGGTATTCTTTTTTAATTGAAAAGATTATTGAATGGGATTATGCACCTAGGGGTATAAAATTGGATGTGGATGAAGTTTTTATAAGCGATGGTGCAAAAAGTGATACAGCAAATATTCAGGAAATATTCGGTGTGGATAATGTGATTGCCGTAACCGATCCCGTATACCCTGTGTATGTGGATACCAATGTGATGGCAGGTCGAACAGGAGAACTGGATGAGCAGGGAAGATGGAGTAAAATAGTGTACATACCTTGTACGGCAGAGAATAATTTCGTACCGGCTCTTCCAGAAGAAAAAGTCGATTTAATCTATCTGTGTTTCCCCAACAATCCTACGGGTACAACCCTGACTAGGGATGAACTTAAAAAATGGGTTGATTATGCAAAAGAAAACAAGGCTGTAATCCTTTACGATGCCGCTTATGAGGCTTATATACAGGAAGAGGATGTGCCCCACAGTATCTATGAAATCGAAGGAGCCAGGGAAGTTGCCATTGAATTTAGAAGTTTTTCTAAAAATGCCGGATTTACGGGTACAAGATGTGCTTTTACCATCGTACCCAAAGATGTGGTGGCATACACCTCAAAGGGAGAAGAAGTGTCTTTAAATAAGCTGTGGAACAGGCGCCAGACGACTAAGTTCAACGGTGTGTCCTATATTATACAAAGGGGTGCGGCAGCCGTATATACAAAAGAAGGGCAGGCACAGGTTAAGGCATTAATTGACTATTACATGACAAATGCAAAAATTATACGAGAAGGCTTGTTAAGCCTTGGCTTGGAGGTATTTGGGGGAGTCAATGCCCCTTATATATGGCTGAAGACGCCAAACGGACTGGATTCATGGGCGTTTTTTGACAAGCTGCTTAATGAGGTAAATATTGTAGGAACTCCCGGTGTGGGTTTTGGCCCAAGCGGTGAAGGTTATTTCCGCCTTACTGCCTTTGGTAACAGGGAAAGCACAGAAGAAGCAGTGGAGAGATTTAAGACAAGGCTGAATTTGTAAAATTATATGTTGTAAAATTATATTTAGTAACCGGCTTCAGCATAAGAACTATGGGGTCGGATACCCTGTAGTTCTTTATTTTAATTAAGGATGGCTTGAAAATCGGTTGAATTTAGTATATAGTTAAAATGAAATTTATTAAAGGTAAAGAGGAGCCTTTAATTTTTTAACGGTTTTAGGCATTAAACAGGGTGAGGATGTATACTATTTAAGAGGAGGAAAAATCATGAGTCTTGAATTGAATCAAATTAAAGATGCCATTATTAACGGCAAAACAACGATTGGAATTGAGCTGGGCTCTACAAGGATCAAAACAGTGCTGATAAGTGAAGACAGTACGCCTATTGCCTCCGGTAGCCATGACTGGGAGAATAGTTATGTCAACAACATTTGGACTTACAGCTTAGAGGATATATGGAATGGTGTGCAAGACAGTTATCAAAAGATGGCACAAGATGTGAAAGAAAAATACGGAATAACCCTCCAGACAACGGGAGCTATTGGTATAAGCGCAATGATGCATGGGTACATGGTTTTTGACAAGGATGGAAATCTCCTGACGCCTTTCCGTACCTGGCGTAATAATATAACCGGACCGGCATCGGAAGCCTTGACAAAATTGTTTAATTATCCCATACCGCAAAGGTGGAGCATTGCTCATCTCTACCAGGCCATTTTAAATAAAGAAGAACATATATCTGAGATTAATTACCTGACTACATTAGCCGGTTACATACATTGGAAGCTAACAGGACAGAAAGTTCTGGGTGTGGGTGAGGCTTCTGGCGTTTTCCCCATTGACTTAAATACCAAGAATTATAATTTAAAGATGATTGAACAGTTCAATGAGCTTATTAGCCCGCTGAATCTTCCATGGCGTTTACAGGATATATTGCCGAGTGTCTTGGTAGCCGGTGAAAGAGCCGGTGAGCTTACAGCTGAAGGAGCAAAGCTTTTGGATGTAACCGGCCAGCTGCAGCCGGGTATCCCGCTTTGCCCGCCTGAAGGTGATGCAGGAACCGGTATGGTGGCAACCAACACTATATCCGCTCGTACCGGTAATGTGTCCGCAGGCACATCTGTTTTTGCAATGATCGTATTGGAAAAGGAATTGTCCAAAGCATATCCTGAAATCGATCTTGTTACAACGCCTGATGGTAAGCTGGTGGCTATGGCCCATTCCAACAATTGTACTTCCGATTACGATGCCTGGATTTCCTTGTTTGCCCAGGCTATAAAAGAATTGGGCATGGAGGTAAGCAAACCTAAGCTTTATGATACTTTACTTGGTGCGGCCCTGAAAGGTGATCCGGATTGCGGCGGCTTATTGGCTTATGGATATATTTCAGGAGAGCATATTACACATTTTGAAGAAGGGCGTCCTTTGTTCGTGCGTTCATCCAACAGCAATTTCAACCTGGCTAATTTTATGAGAGTCAATTTATTTGCAGCATTAGGTGCTCTGAGAACCGGCCTTAACATACTTTTTGAAAAAGAATCGGTTAAGGTGGATGAAATCTTAGGCCATGGCGGGTTCTTCAAGACAAAGGAAGTTGGCATGAAGATTATGGCTGCTGCTGTGGGAGTTCCGGTAGCCATCATGGAAACCGCCGGAGAAGGTGGAGCCTGGGGTATTGCCCTACTTGCTTCCTACATGATTAACCGTTCAGAAGGCGAATCGCTGGAAGACTTCCTCAATAACAGAGTTTTTGCCGGACAAAAGAGGATTTCTGTTGAGCCGGATCCTTCCGATGTTGCAGGTTTTAATGAATTTATGAAGCGTTATACCAAAGGACTGGCTATTGAAAGAGCTGCCGTGGAATACCTCAAGTAAGAACATTGGAAAGATATTAAAATAAACAAATGAGCAAATGGCATGGATTTCATTTGCTCATTTGTTTATTGGCTATCTTATTATTTTTTTAGAATTGGAGGGGGAAATTTGAAAAAAAGGCATATCATTGAAGCGGCGTTATTGTCTCTTATTTTAGCCTTAACTGCAGGGTGCAGTGGAAAAGGAGGAAGCAGGAAGGGGGCAATGTCGTTAAAGGTAGGATTGATGCCTGCCGTTGATGCGGCGCCCATGCTTTTGGCAGAGGAGAAAGGGTATTTTGAAGAACTTGGTTTGGAGGTTGAATTTGAAATATTCAATAACGCTCAAAACAGGCAAAGTGCCTTACAAACCAATGCAATAGACGGTGCCGTAACCGACCTGATAGCTGTAGCTACAAATGTGGACGGAGGATTTGATTTAAAGGCTACCATGATGACCGAGGGTGTATTCCCTGTACTTATGAAAAAAGGAAGTGAAGCCAAAAAATCAGTAAAGGTTGGTATGATGGAGGTAAGCGTGACCAATTTTCTTATTGAACAATGGCTGGGAGAACAGTATGATATTGAAAAGGTATTTATAAACGAAATACCTACAAGGCTTGCAGCCATTGTAAGCGGCGAGCTTGACATGGGGGTGTTTCCTGAGCCGATGGCATCAATGGGGGCACTCCAGGGGCTGGAGAAAAAGGTTTATGGTCTGGAAGACGAGTATTGTCCGGATGTCCTGGTATTTACCGGTAAAGCGATTTATGAGAAAGAAAGGGCGATACAGCTGTTTCATGAAGCATATAATAAGGCTGTTGAAGATATACAAAAGGATGACCGGGAAGCAAGGGACATACTGATAGAAAAACTTGAAAACATAAGTCCTGAAATAAAGGACGATATGGTTCTTCCTAAGTTTAGGAAAGCAACCTTGCAGGATGAGGAATACCTTGAAAAGATTATTAGGTGGACAGGGAACACTATTAAGAAGGACCTTAGAGTCAGTGCCGATGATCTTGTATATAGGAAGTTTGTTGAACAATGATACAGGTAAGAGGATTGAAAGTCAAATACGGAAATGAGACCGCTTTATCCAATATAAATCTTTACATACCTAAAAACAGCACCTGTGCCATCATAGGGCCGTCCGGGTGCGGAAAGACTACCCTGCTTTATGCCCTTGCAGGGCTTATTCAGCCTCAAAGTGGACAGGTTTTGATTAACGGAGAAGAATTAAAGTCCGTTAGAAAAAAAACAGGAGTAATTCTCCAGGATATGGGGCTTTTGCCCTGGAAGAAGGTATGGAATAATGTCGCCCTGGGACTCAAGGTGAGGGGATTGGACAAGGAAGTTATAGCAAATAAGGTTAATTCCATACTTGATGAAATGGACATGCTGGCCCATAAGGATAAATATCCCGGCCAGTTAAGTGGTGGTCAGAAACAAAGGGTGGCAATTGCGAGAACTCTTGTCACCGAGCCGGATTTATTGCTTTTGGATGAGGCATCTTCTGCCCTTGATGAAATTACCAAAGAGCATATTCAAAATCTTATATTGAGGATATATAAAAAAAATCCGGTCACTTTAGTAATGGTTACCCATAGCATTGAAGAAGCGGTTTTTTTGGGACAAAAGATAATAATAATGGGTAAAGGAAAAATAGAATACCAGGTTGAAAATCCTTGCTTCGGGGATGAAAATAACCGTTTAAATTCAGATTTTTATAATACCTGCCTTGAGGTGAGAAAAAAGTTAGGTGCTGTACTATGAGGATAATGAAAAAGCTTTCTTGCCTAAAAACTATTTGGGGTTCTTCCATGGTGCTTTGCTTTTGGTATGTAATGCATTTATTTGTAAACTCAAGTATTATACCCTCTCCTCATGCAACCATTGCTGCATTTTTCAGGCTGCTTCAGGAAGATATGCATATGCACATAATTTTTAGTCTTTATAGAATTTTTATAGCCATACTTATTTCCATATCGGTTGGTGTTCCAATTGGACTATTATTAGGCCTCAGGGAAAAGGTGGATAGACTTATATCCCCTGTTGTATACATATTATATCCAATACCTAAGATTGCTTTTCTACCAGTATTTATGTTGTTGCTAGGACTTGGGGAAAGGTCTAAGATTTTTTTGATAGTTACCATAATTATTTTCCAAATACTTATAGCAACAAGGGATGGGGTAAAGAATATACCAAGGGAACTATTTTTGTCTGTAAAATCCCTTGGACTGAATGAGTGGCAGACATATGTTCATCTTATAATACCTGCTGTTTTACCTCAAATTATATCTGCTTTACGGATAAGCATAGGTATTAGTATCTCAGTATTGTTCTTTGCAGAAAACTTTGCAACCACTTATGGAATAGGATACTTCATAATAAACAATTGGATAATGGTTAATTATGTTGATATGTTTGCCGGCATACTGGCCCTTAGCCTGATGGGCATACTTTTGTTTAAAATAATTGATTGGTTGGAGTATAAGATATTGAAGTATCGGATTGTAGAAAAAGATATTTCAGTTGTCGAAAAAGATATTTTAAACGAAGATAATTAATGAAATGTAGATAATATTTTATTTATTGTTTATTGCATGCTTGGAAAATTATTGATATAATGATTAAAAACATAATAAAAAGAAGGGGGAAAATGATGAAAGGAATATTTAAAAAAAGAACGCTGAAAAAGATTGCCGGCGGTATTGCAATTTTTATTCTTATCATGGCATTATCGACTTCAGCATTGGCAGCAGAAATTAAAGATGCAGCTGTAACTTACGACAAATCCACTAATACGGTTACAGTAACAGGTAAGATTAGCACAGGGGCTGGTAAGCAGGTAACATTATTATGTTTACCGATAGATGAGGAGACTGGGGAAGTAGAAGGCTCCGATCCTATTTATATTGATCAGATTACCACGAAGAATGCAGATGGTTCCTTTTCCGTTAAGTTTAAAATGCCGGATAATGCAGCAGGTTCATATGTGGTTCGTATAAGTGGGACGGGCGTAAGCCAAAGAGTTAGCGTGATTTTTAGTGTTGATGAACCCAGTGTATTGTATGGGGACGTAAATGGAGATGGAGAAATTGCTGCAGGAGATGCAATTCTTGTTTTAAGAAATACAGTAGGACTGATCACTTTTACAGATGCACAAAAAATTGCTGCAGATGTTAATGGTGACGGAGAAATTGCCGCAGGAGATGCCATTTTGATTTTAAGATATACAGTAGGCCTTATTGATAAGTTCCCGGTGGAATCAAGAGCTAATTACGGTGGCGGGAATTAAAAATGGAAGAATAAATAAATTTTTATCGAAAAGTACATATTAAATAGGTTCAATAAAAATCTGAAAGCATCTGTTAACAGGTGCTTTTTTATTTTGTGGAAATTTAAGTAGTTTTTTGTTAGAAGCACTTCAAAATATTTCAATGAGTGAAATTTATTACAATAATAAAAAATAATTAACAAATTTACATATATTATAGTATAATTCCATTAAAGGGAAAATTACAATTCAGCGGAAACCCAAAATATAATCTAATCACAGCATCAAAGGGGGGTTCTATTAAAAATACTGCAAAATAGAGTGTCTGGTATAAATGAATATCGGATACCCGGCACCTGACCTGCGGAAATCCCCGGTAATATGTTATGAATCTGGATTAGATATATTGGAAGCAGAATTGTAATTTTGCTCTTTTGGATGTATATTTTAAACTTACAAATTTAACAATTCATATGATAAGGGGGTATTTTGATGTTCAAAAGAAAGGGTAAAAGACTAATCTCATTATTTGTAGTGATGGTTTTTATCCTAACAATGTTCTCTTTTGAGATGTCCGTATCAGCAGAGGAAGGGAGCCAGGGCAGTGGCAAAAAAAGTGATGAGGAGATGCTGGAGTATTCCTTTGCGGATGACAGGGTTTTAGTTGTAATGAAGGATGGAAGTAGTCTTACACAAATGTCCCTGAAAAGCGATTCTATGTTTAGTTCATTTGAATTGGTAACCAAAGCTAAGAGACCAAAAGGCAGCCAAATCCAGGGATATGAAAAGCCTTGGAAAGATGTATATGTTGCCAAGCTGAAAAATAAGGGAAAACAAAATGTATTGGATGCTATCAAGGCACTGGAAAAAGACCCTAATGTAGAATATGCTGAACCGGACTATATCATAAAGCTTAATAGTACCATTCCAAATGATCCTTGGTTTTATAGTCAATATGGAATGGAAAGAATCAGTGCACCTGATGCATGGGATATAAACACTGGGGATCCTTCTGTTGTAGTAGGTGTATTGGATACGGGTATTGATTATTACCACTCAGATTTAATAAATAATATTTGGATAAACCCCGGTGAGATACCCGGCAACGGTGTTGATGACGATAATAACGGATATGTAGATGATTATTTTGGATATGATTTTGCCGATGGGGATAGTGATCCGTCCGATTTCCATGGTCATGGTACCCATGTGGCCGGTATAATAGCAGCTGAAGGTAATAATAATATAGGTGTTGCAGGTGTAACATGGAACTGTAAGGTTGCTGCAATTAAAATATTCCCTGATTACGGTGATGGAACATTTGTTAGCAAAGTTGCCGAAGCCCTTGCATATGCAAGCATGATGAATATTAAAATTACAAATAATAGTTGGGGTGGCTCTATTTACTCTCAAGTATTATATGATGCCATTGCAGCATATAAGGGGCTGTTTGTTGCAGCAGCCGGTAACGATTCTTGGGATAATGATATTTATGAAGTTTACCCGGCTTGTTATGATTTAGATAACATCATATCGGTAGCAGCGACGAATAGTGCCGACTACCTTGCCGGGTTTTCCAATTATGGTGATGAGTCGGTAGATATTGCAGCACCTGGAGATGAGATAATCAGTTGCATACCCGGTAATTGGTATTTCGAATTGTCTGGTACTTCCATGGCAGCACCTCATGTAACCGGTGCAGCTGCTCTGATAAAATCAGTATGTCCCGATATGTTGACAGATGAGATTAAGGATGCAATTCTTAGTGGAGCTGATTATCTCCCTCAATTGGATGGTTTGGTTGCAGGGGGTAGAAGGCTGAACGTTTATAAATCTCTGCAAATGTGCCAGTTGGGAGTTCCGCAGAATATATTGATTGAACCGAAATGGCAAGATGAAAGAATCGATATTTCATGGGATCCGGTCGCGACTGCGACAGGATATGATGTTGAGGTAAACGGAGCAATAGCAGCTTCTGTATCTACTACGTATTTCAGCATTAATGAGTGGCGCCCTAATGTTAGATATAATGTCCGGGTCAGGGCTAAAAGGGATAATTATGTTGGAGAATGGAGTAATGTCCAAAGTTATACAAGTCCTCCCATAGGCAGTAGTATTATGAAAGCTAGCATGCCTACTGCAAGAATGAAGTTTGGGGCAGTAGCATACGGTGGTAAAATCTATGCGATTGGTGGGGAAATTGCATATTTCTGGGTTACAGAGGAGATTACAGATGTGGTAGAAGAATACGACATAGCTACGGACACGTGGACAACAAAGGCAAGTATGCCTACTGCAAGAGCGGGTCTGAAAGCTGTTGAATTAAATGGGAAAATTTATGCAATAGGTGGTTACGACGAAAATGGTAATGTTGTGGGTACGGTAGAAGAATATGATCCGGTTACGGATACATGGACAACAAAGGCAGATATTACGCCGAGGGAAAAATTTGATGCGTTCGTGGCTAATGGAAAAATCTATGTTATCGGATCTGTATCAAGTAGTAATTGGGAAATAGAAGTGTACGATCAGGAAAATGACATGTGGATATATTATGGGTACATATGGAACCAATCATACGATGACCTTGAAAAAATTATATCAATAGACAATAGAATTTTTGGTTTAAAAAGGTATAAGCTTGATGAGAATGAAGCCTCAATTGTTGAGTATATAATTTCTGAGGGGTCTGTTCAAGAAATCTATCATAGAGCTGTTGATTTTATTGATGTTCCGCTATTTCAATATGAATTGACTGGAATATATAGAAAAGGACAACCGCAAATGTATATTGTTGGTGGATTGAATAAGGTTGGTGGATATTATGGAAAATTTCCTCTTAATAATATAGTGATGAATGGAATAGAAGATTCTAGTTCGAGTATATCATATTTTGATCAAGCAAGAGTACATCATGCTGTGGTTCATGTAAACGGAAGCTTATATATATTAGGTGGATATTATTTTTCATATGTAGTAAGTGACGTAGAAGAATATATACTCTAAAAGGTCATAAAAAACAGGCTCTTTTTCAATAGTTGGGGCGGGATCCGTTGTAATCCCGCTCCATAGTAAGTACAACATCTATATCGGTAATTTTTATTAAAATACTTCAAGATATCTCAAGATATGAAATTTAATTCCAATAATAAAAAATATTTGACATAATAGCAGGTATCATAGGAAAGGTTAATATCCTGATTTTCAGTTTTACTATTGAAACTTATATTCTTGGCATACATAAAAATTAATCGTTGTTATTAGGTGTTATTTCTCTAGTTGAATAGTATAAAAAAGCATCCTGTCAGAAGCGGGATGCTTTTTTTATGAGCTGCCAATTTTGCGGTGTTGTATAGGTATGCAATTTACATATCCTACTTCTTCTATTTTTATTAAGAAATATACAAAACTTTCTTGTAACATTTCAGGCAGCTTTTTCGTTTTAATAAGTGAATAAAAACAACCGGTTGGGGAAGAAGGTGCAAAACTTGTGATAGATACAGAAAAATTTAAAAGAGCAAAAGAAGGAGACCTGAAAGCTATAGAACAGATATGCACAGAGACCTGGGAATCTCTTTATCGCTTTGTTTATTATAAAGTACAAAACCGTGAAGAAGCAGAGGATATAACTCAAGAAAGCTATATAAAAACATTTAAGTACATGAAAGAAAACAAAGTGCCTGAAGAAAATTTTCTAGGGTTTATGAAAATGGTATCTTTAAACATAATACGCGATCGATGGCGTAAGCAAAAACGCCGTGGAGTGGCTTTGGATATTAAGGAAATAAATCTTGAAAGCATTACAAGCATGGATCAACAAAATATTGTTGCTCAGCGTTTGCTGATTAAAGCTGCATTAGAAAAATTAAATGAGGACCAAAGGGCTGTCCTTGATTTGCGAATTATCAAAGGATACTCGGTAGCTGAAACTGCAAAGCTGATAGGTAAAACCGAGGCTGCGGTTCGCACGTCGCAATATAGAGCATTACAAACTTTATCCAAGTTATTGGAAACCAATCTTTTGGAAGGTATTTAAAAGGAGGGAGAATATTGACAAATTTTAATCCTGAACAAAAGCTTTCGGACTATATTGATGCCTTAAATGAGGAACAAGAGCCCGAGAAAAAATTTGGAACTGTTGATGATGAGGAAATTGAAAAGTTATTAAAAACGGCTAGACTGTTACGTTCATTAAAGGAAGCGGAAATGCCCGATCAAGGGTATCCGCAAAGATTGGCTAAAGCTATATATGGCGAGGTTTATAAAAATGATCCCACTTACAACTCCGACAAAAGAACATATGGTAAAAGGACAACAGCAAGCTCCGTAGTCCGAAGGATTCTTCCGGCTGCAGCAGCATTGGCGGCTGGCTTGATAATATTTGCCGTATTATTTAGCTGGTCCGGATTGTCTAATAAAGATGTAGTTTATGCTATGGAGAAAGCAATAAACCGGCTTTACAATTATCATGGTATACTTGAAATGCGCTCAAGAAATGCAGAAGGAAAAGAATGGCTTGTCCGACGCGCAGAAATTTGGACAGAAGGCGAAAAATATGCCATAAAACAGAGCGATGGCACCTTAACTGTAAACAATGGAGAGCAGAAGTGGCAGGTTAGCCATCAGGACAAGGAGGTAGCCATATTGCCCCTTGTACCGGACCCCACCCGAAATAGTTTTGACTTGCGGGATGAAGCTAAAAGAGCAAGGGAATATCCTCACGAGATTATTGGTTCGGAGATTATTGCTGGCCGGGAAACAACCAAGGTTAAAATTTCTCCGCCCGGGGGCCTGGAATACTATTTATGGGTTGATTCGGAAACTAATTTGCCCATACAGCTTGAGACGGCCATGCAAAATGCGTTGCAGACCACATATACTTTTGTAAGCTTTGAGCCAAACACTGAGATTGATGCTGAAATATTTGATTATAAATTGCCTGAAGGGTATAGAATAGTGAATAATGACCCGGGGCAGCAGGTGGCTACCATAGAAGAAGCAGCTGCAATCAGCCGTTTTACACCTTTGCTGACGCAGGAACCACCAGCCCGAATTTTTGCCTTTAAAGACAGGATAGTATTGGATTATGGGGATACCACAATTGTGGAAAGCACTCCCGGGGATACTTTTGAACCTGTTGCCGGTTCGGCTCTGGGGACTGCTGCCGGTAACCCATTGGAAGTATGGCAGGAAAGATTGAGGTGGAGGCAAGATGGCATTGAAATACAGGTTGAAGGACCCAAACGGGTGGAACTGGCACGTCAGATTGCAGGCGACCTCAGCCTGCCGGATACAAGCCAAAGCCTTGTGGAAAAAGCAAAGGTGAAGGTGCCGGTAGATGAAGAAGTTGTAAAAGCAAATCAGCAACAGGTGGACAGAGGAAGTAGTCCATGGCAGCTTGATCCCCTGCAGGTATCTCTTACCTTTGTTAATTTAATGGTGACTCCTGAAGGGATTCAAGGAGAGCCTCAGATATCCATGCCTTCGTTTAAAATAAAAGAAAACAATTCAGTTGAAGCGGTGGTTGAAGTTTCCGACGGTCCCATTAAGCAGGTTTATTTAAAGAGGCTTATACGACAGGATGAGACAGGCATCTGGACGGTAGTGGGATATGACCCGCGCTGATACAATAGAAAACAAATGTAAAAAGTATCACTAATCAGACGAAAGGGAGCTTATGCTCCCTTAAAACATTCGTTCTACCCTTTTTGGATCATTTTGTTTGTCCGGTATCATAATCCACTGGGGTGAAACAGAATTATTTTTAATTACATCTTTTTTAAACAGTCTTAATATTATTGATATAGGAGTAAATAACAAATAAAATACTACAGTAAAAATTACCACTGTAAATAGGTTTCCTATAATTTTTCCAATGAATGAAGTCAAAACGTAGGTCGGATAAAGAAATTTATAGCAAAAAAACGCACCAAAAAGGTGATAGGCAAATAGGATTGAAACAATTACCCTGAAAGGCAGAACAAAATTTTTCCACGTCGATATTGCAAACAGTATTGCCATACCCAGTGAAAAGGAATATCCAAACTTTTTTAATTTTTTTATTTCATCTTCTCTCAATCCTTTATTAATGTTTTTTTCCATTTGCTCAACTCCAAATTTTTTGGTTGTTCTTCCTTGTAAAGAATAAAACTTCCTATGGCAAGAACGTCTATATTGGTACCCATAAAACATAAATAAGCATCCTCCGGGGAGCAAACGATGGGTTCGCCCCTAACATTAAAAGATGTATTAATAATAACCGGGCATCCCGTTAATCTTTTAAATTCGGAAAGCAGGCTATGATATAATGGGTTTGTATCTTTTGAAACCGTTTGAAGCCTTGCAGAATTATCAACATGGGTAATGGCAGGGACTACGGACCTTTTGACTTTTAACAGGTCCATTCCGCTTATACCGGAGGTATTTGCATTGAGCAACTTGTCCTTCTTAACCTGGGCAGTAAAGAGCATGTAAGGTGACGGCCTGTCCATTTCAAAATATTCTTCCTTATCTTCTTCAAGTACCGAAGGAGCAAAGGGTCTGAAGGATTCCCTGAATTTAATTTTTAGATTCATTACAGTCTGCATGTCACTGGACCTTGCATCACCAAGTATTGACCTGTTTCCTAAAGCCCTGGGGCCAAATTCCATACGTCCCTGGAACCATCCCACTACTTTTTGGCTGGCAATTTCCGAAGCTACTAATTTTATTAATTCATCTTTGCTTACCCTTCTATAAGAGGCATTAAATTTATTCAAAATACTTTCTATTTCATCATCCGAATAGGAAGGACCCAGGTATGAGCCTTTCTGAAAATCGTTTATTCCATCGGCTTTTCTTTCATTATTAAGGTAGCTGTAGTGCACATATAGGGCTGCGCCCAGTGCACCTCCCGCATCCCCGGCAGCAGGCTGTACCCATACATTGTCAAACCCTGCTTCCTTCAGGATTCTTTCGTTGGCAACACAGTTTAATGCAACACCGCCGGCCATGCAAAGGTTTGATAAACCTGTAGTTTTTCTTGCCTCAACTGCTATTTTTACCATTATCTCATTGAACAGCGCTTGTATTGAAGCAGCTATGTCCATGTAGAACTGGGTGGGCTTTTCATCAGGTTTCAGCGCTTTCATCCCAAAGAGCTTTTGAAATTTGCGGCTTATCATCTTTAAACCTGATATATAGTTGAAATACTTTTCATTTAAGATATACGAACCGTCTTTTTCAACCGATATAATTTCTTTTTTAATCAGGTCCAGGTACCTTGGTGTGCCATAGGGAGCAAGGCCCATCAATTTATATTCTCCCGAATTGACCTTAAAGCCGCAGTAATAAGTAAAAGCGGAATAAAGGAGTCCAAGGGAATGGGGAAAATCAATTTTTTTTATCAACTTAATGCTGTTTCCAGAACCTAAACCTATGGTAGTGGTAGCCCATTCACCTGCTCCGTCCACCGTTATTATTGCCGCTTCTTCAAAGGGCGAAGGGAAAAAGGCACTTGCAGCATGGGACTGGTGATGTTCTGTAAAAAGTATATGCTTATTGTATTTTAATTCTTTGCGTATTATATCTTCCACCCAAAGCTTGCTCTTAAGCCAAAGGGGGATTGCTTTCAGAAAAGAAGCAAGTCCCCTGGGAGCAGAGTGGATATAAGAAGCAATGATTCTATCAAATTTCAACACCGGTTTATCGTAAAAAACAACATGGTCCAAGTCATCAGCGTCTATTCCTGCTTCGTCTAAGCAGTAATTGACAGCATTTATAGGAAAACTATAATCTCCTTTTTTGCGTGTGAATCGTTCTTCCTCAGCACAAGCAATTATTTCTCCGTTTCTTAGGATAGCAGCTGCGGAATCATGGTAGTAGGCTGATATCCCAAGTATGAACCTGTCTTTCATAACCACACCCACTTATCCTTAAAATAATGTATAAATGAACGGTGCTATAGCCTGGGACTGGGAAACCAGGACGGCTATTGCTATAAGTCCCAGCAGTATGAATATGGGCATTAACCACAGTTTTTTGTTTTCAGAAATGTACTCAAAAAATTCTTTTATAAGTTTAGTCTTTGACATTATTTTACCTCCTGAGACCATTTCTTTGGTGGACCGTACTTTTGATCCAACTCATCTATCATTTGTGATTGATTTTCACTTATAAAATACTCTTTCATTTCATCGTAAATAGGACTGAGTTTTTCCGATAACAAGTAGGCATTTATATATGCTCCTTTTGCCCTGTCAAAGTCATTGTCAACCATTCTGTAGTACCTTGCAGCAGCATAATAAGAGAGAAAGGATCCCGGAAATACAAATATTCCGGAATTGATATAATCCTTTGCTGTAACCGGGTCATTGTTTTTTATATAGTGATTGGCAATCCATAATGTGTTTACTTCTTTCTTATTATAATTTTCGATGGTATCCTGCATAAGCTTTTGCATTTCTTTGTCAATCTCATTTTCCGGAGTATAAATGTTTTCTTCATCAATCTTGTATTTTATGAGCATGTTAGAATAAGGAGGATTTTCTAAAAGGTTTTTTAAACTCCAGTCCACTGCAACCTTGTATGCAGGGAGATAATAAATTGCACTGTCTATTTTTTTATCATTACTGTAGAAATCATTTATCCTTTTAATTTGGGTTTCATCAAAGTGGAATATTTCAGCTAATTTTTCTGCAATTGCCTTGCTTAAGATTCTCTGACCTCTCTGATTAAAATGCAAATGGTCTATGAATATATCGTTTCCAAATATATCCTCACCATAATTGCTTATCAAGTAATCGGAAAAGGGAATGAAAAAAAGATTTGAACATTCCCTTGATTTTTCCATGCAATAATCCTTGAGGGCATTAACAAGTTCACTTCTTGCCCTAAAGGGTATGCCGTCAAAATCCTTTGCTTCTATAAAGCTGTCCAGTGAGGGTTTGCCGTCCAATAAAGTTTTGCATAATGCATCAAGGTACTTGATATTGGCATTGGTATTATACCGACTATCTGTTAGACGTTCATTATATATCTCCTGCAGTTTTTCCCTGTCATTTTCCAAAATTACATCATGGTATCTCTTAATGAATTCTTCAAACTGCTCGTCATTTTCTCCTGAAAAAGGAGGCATATCGTAAAGATTTGATACGGGCTCAACGATTATCACAGGAATATCCTTAGCAGAGTACATACTTACTACTTCGTCAATATTCCTGATAAAATCTTGTGCTACTTTTTTATCTACTGCCCCATCCTTAAACACCTTTTTATTATTAAACTGTTCAGTCATTAAGGTGCCTCTGTCATTGGATGCGTTCGTATTATTAGAATCAATCAAGCTAAAGATAAGCTGGAATATTCGGGATTCTTTTAACAGTAAATATAGGTTTTTTGTATAATAATTGCCGCCTGTTGTGTAACTGATTGTTCCATAATATTCATTATGTCCGCCATAGATCACAATGAAATCGGGGCGATATTTTAATACTTTTTTTGCCACATCTTTTATATAATAACTTGACATTGCAGTGGCTCCGAGGTTTAGTATCTCCACGTTTTCATATTTCCCGCTTTGTTTTAATGCAAGTTCGGTTATTTTGCTAAAGGATTGATTTGATTCATAAGGGAAGCCTTGAGCAGATGATCCGCCTATAACGAAACCCCTTAATGTATTTTCAGATTTCTCGGCTTCAAAAACATTTCGGATAAGCATTTGGGATAAATCGCCCGATATCCAGTTTTCTTTTGGATTGTACTTGTTTATAAATGATATATTTTCAATGTATATTTCATCTATATATTTTGGTTTAACGAATATGCGCGTATCAAATCCATAACCAATCAATCTTAAAAACAATTCAAGAAATATGAAAAAAAACATAGTAAGGACAAAAAAGACAAGGCTGAAAAACAATCTCTTTTTTATGTTTTTTTTGGTCATAAGAGAAACCCCTTTTATTTATTACAATTCGAACAGTGGAACTTTTTACAACATTTTTTATGTATTTTTGTAATATTAGTTATAATATTCAACTTTATTATAATTTTTTTTAGTAAATTTGTCTAGAGAAAATCAGAAATCACGGATCTGTTATGTACTTCTTTTGCTGTCAATTTTTTATAATTTGGCCGCCAATTAATTGATAAAAAAGAAAAAAGTAGATAATAATTCACTATATGTAAGCAGTATAGTTGGACTTTTTTATAATAGTTTGGATGATATTTCAATCGTATTGACAATAAATTCTAAGAAAATTACTATTAAATAAAACACGTAATATATTATCTAATTATCCAACATTGTAGTCGCATAATATATCATCTTGCATTTCCCCAATAGATGGTATGGGAGGTGGTAAAGGCCAGCTTATCCTGTGAACATATTTATTGTCCTCTTTCAACAATAGTATCCAAGAAGAAAGGAGAGTGTATTTAACATTATGCCCGCAAGAAAAAGGATCCTATCATTAATTTTAAGCCTTGTCATGATTATAGGCTTAATGCCAGGAGGAGC
>JAAYHJ010000005.1 GCA_012735465.1 Clostridiaceae bacterium | reverse complement strand
TTACAATAGTATTCACAAGAGATCCTCCTTTTCAAAGGTTTTTGATGGTGATTCTATTGTATCAAAAAGTGAGGATCTCTTGTTTTTTTATCCTTAAAATGTCCTACAATTATTTTACACTATGATTGATGCAGTTTTTGTTGACAGATTAAGTTTAAAAAAATATAATTATAAATTAACGTAGATGGTTAAATTATTCAAAAACCATAAGAAACTATATAAGCAGTATTGCATAAAGAAGCAATGGGAGTTGCAATTATTATTTGCGGAGGATTTTGTAAAATGGGTAAGATTACATGGAAAGAAAAAGTAAATTTAACCATGTTGACAGACTTTTATGAGATTACCATGGCAAATGGTTATTTCCAACATGGTTTAAAAGACAAAATTGCATACTTTGATATGTTTTTCAGAAAGGTGCCGGACGGCGGCGGATTTGCCATTATGGCAGGAGTTGAGCAGCTTATAGAGTATATAAAAATGCTTAAATTTGAAGATGAAGACATAGAATATTTAAGAAGTAAGAAAGTGTTTAGTGATGACTTCTTGGAGTATCTCAGAAATTTTAAATTTTCCTGTGATGTATGGGCTATTCCGGAAGGCACACCTATATTCCCTAACGAACCTATTATAACGGTCAGGGGACCCATAATTGAAGCCCAGTTCATAGAAACAATGGTTTTACTTACAATAAATCATCAGAGCTTAATAGCAACTAAAGCAAATCGCATTGTACGGGCCGCGCAGGGACGTCCGGTGCTTGAATTTGGCTCGCGTAGGGCACAAGGGTATAATGGCGCTATTCTTGGGGCCAGGGCAGCATATATTGGAGGATGTAAGGGTACGGCATGTACCATTGCAGACCGGGACTATGAAATTCCTGCCGTTGGCACCATGGCTCACAGTTGGGTCCAGTTATTCCCGTCTGAACTGGATGCTTTCAAAGCCTATGCGCGAACATATCCGGATAATTGTGTGCTGTTGGTAGACACGTATAATGTGTTGAAATCGGGGATTCCAAATGCAATAAGAACGGCCCGTGAAGAATTGGAGCCAAGGGGTTACCGCTTAAAAGGTGTGCGCATAGACAGTGGGGATATAACCTACCTTTCAAAAATGGCAAGAAAAATGTTGGACGAAGCAGGTATGCAGGACTGTTTGATTTGTGCATCCAATTCCCTGGATGAATATATTATCCGGGATATTTTAGTACAAGGTGCAAAGGTGGATATGTTTGGAGTTGGAGAACGCTTAATCACATCGAAATCCGAACCTGTTTTTGGAGGGGTGTATAAGCTGGTAGCCATAGAAGAAGACGGAAGAATAATTCCCAAGATTAAGGTAAGTGAGAATGTTGAAAAGATAACCAATCCTTGTTTTAAACAAGTCTATAGGCTTTATGAACGGGATACCAATAAGGCTATTGCTGATGTGATTACGCTTCGGGATGAAGTAATTGATGACACTCAGCCCTATGAAATATTTGACCCGGAATACACCTGGAAGAGAAAGATAGTTACGAATTTTTATGCAAGAAAATTGCAGGTGCCAATTTTTCAAAAAGGAAAATGTGTATATAATAGTCCTGACTTAAGTGAAATCAGGAGATACTGTGATGAACAAGTGAACACGTTATGGGACGAAGTTTTAAGGTTTGAAAATCCCCACAAGTATTATGTGGATTTATCACAGAAGTTATGGGACATTAAAGTAGGATTGCTAAAAGAGCAGACGTATCGGAAATAAATTAATCCTGCTATAAAAGAAAAAAAATACAACCCTGCAGGTTAATTGCTTAAGGCAAAAAGCTTTATTTAAAATAAATTAAGCATATACCACGTTTTGCTGGCAATCGAGAAGCATATACTGTTCAGAGCTTTCTTGTTTAGCCCTTTGATAATTAACAATAAGTATATCGAGCTGCTGGCTTAACCTTATAATTTCTTCATAAGGGGTCTGATCATCTTTATATAGTTTATCAAGCATACTCCGCGAGGCTTCTATCTGTAGCTTTAACGCCTCGCACCTTATTTTGTGCACGGGTATCACCTCTTTTTTTATTACCTTAGGAGATTATACAGTATTTAGCAATATAAGTCAATAAATTTTTGAAGAAATGTAATATTTTTATTAATGAAATAACAATATTTTACAAAATACATCATAATAGAATATAAATCAGATTGAGATACTTTTTTCATTGACATATTACAGGTTTTTAGCATAATATATAAGTGAGAAGGAAGTATGTTTAAAGGTCGGGGCATGCCTACTACACGCAAGAGAGGTGATAAATGTGAGTAACTTGGCAAATGAGTTGAAGGAGCAATTAAAGGAAAATGGATATAAGCTTACTACTCAAAGAAGAGCGGTGCTTGATGTAATTCTTGAGCATGAGAATGAACATTTGAGCACGGAAGAGATATATGAGTATGTAAAGTTAAAATGTCCCGAGATTGGTCTTGCTACCGTTTACAGGGCTCTCTTGCTTTTTGACCGTCTTGAACTTATATATAAACTGGATTTTGATGATGGTTGTAGCAGGTATGAGATTAACAGGCATAAGGAAGACCACAGGCATCATCACCTTATCTGTACCCAGTGTGGCAGTGTTTCTGAAGTTGAAGAAGATTTATTAGAAACACTGGAAGAAGAGATTCTAATAAAAAATAAGTTTTTAGTAAAGGACCACAGGGTTAAGTTTTACGGATATTGTCAGGCTTGCAGGGAAAAAGAGGAATAAGCCTTTGTCTGGATATATTGGCAGGAATGATCCCTCTTCACAACACTTTTAGCGTTTAATTGGGAGAGGTTCAACATAGGAAAGAACAGGAATAATACCTGTTCTTTTTTTGTGCGCAGAATGCATGCAAGATATTGGGGGAAAAGAATACTATCTACCATAAGTGTGTATACTAAATATTGTCCATATATACCGCATGACCACTAAATTTATTGTTTAAAATTTTCAATTGGTCAAAGGCTGCGGTTTTTATAAAAAAATTATAACTGTTGCGTTATCACTAACACATATGAAGAAAGGGTGAAAGTACTACATGAAAGCACTCATCATGGCAGGGGGAGAGGGTACCAGACTAAGACCGCTTACATGCAACCGACCCAAACCAATGGTTCCGGTAATGAATAAGCCGGTAATGGAACATATTATCAATTTATTAAAAAAGAATAATATTACGGATATAGGGGTAACACTTCAATACATGCCACAAATCATACAAGACTATTTTGAAGACGGATCAGGCTTTGGTGTAAATATCCATTACTTTATCGAAGATACTCCCCTTGGTACGGCAGGAAGCGTTAAAAATGCAGAAGACTTTTTAGATGATACGTTTATGGTGATAAGAGGAGATGCACTTACAGATATCGATCTTAAAAAAGTAATAGACTACCATGACGAGAAGAAGGCAATGGCAACATTGGTGCTTACCCGAGTGGATAAACCATTGGAATATGGAGTGGTTGTAACCGATGCGGATGGAAGAATAACCAGGTTTCTTGAAAAACCAAGTTGGAGCGAGGTTTTTAGTGATACGGTTAATACGGGAATATATATTTTGCAGCCTGAAGTTTTAGACTATTTTGAAAAAGGAGAAATGTTTGATTTCAGCAAGGATTTGTTTCCGTTATTGTTAAAAAAGGATAAGCCTTTGTTTGGATACGTAACCTCGGATTACTGGTGTGATATTGGAGATCTTGCTGCCTATCAGCAATGCCATTTTGATATATTAGATGGTAAAGTAAATATACAGATTGATGCTGAACAGATAGATAAAGGCATATGGGTTGAGAAGGGTGTTAATATTGAAGAAGGTGCCATAATCAACGGACCGGTTTTAATCGGAGCAAATACAACCATAAAGAAAAATGCGGAAATCTCCTCCTATGTTGTTATTGGCAGTGATAATATAATCCATGAAAATGCTTCACTGAAAAAGTCAATAATATGGAAAGGCAATATCATAGGAAAGGGTGCGCAGTTAAGAGGTTGCACATTATGCAGTAAGGTTCAGGTAAAAGAACACTCTTCCATATTTGAACAATCCGTAGTAGGCGACGAAACGATTATTGAAGAAAGGGTGGTTATTAAGCCCAGCATAAAAATCTGGCCGTCAAAAATAATAGAAAGTTGGACAGAGGTAAATGTAAATCTGGTATGGGGAGGCAAGTATTCCAAGACCTTGTTTGGTGAAAAAGGGGTTGCAGGCGAGATAAATGTGGATATTACTCCGGAATTTGCTTCGCGCCTGGGAGCTTCCTTTGGCATACTTCTCAAAAAGGATGCCAAGGTAGGAGTCAGCTGTGACCAGTCAAATGCTTCTCATATGCTAAAAAACTCATTTATATCCGGATTATTGTCGGCAGGAGCGGAAGTATATGATTTTGGAGAACAAATACTGCCTGTTACCAGGTTTGCAACAAGCTTCTTTGGTCTGGATGGTGCTATACATTTAGATACTGCTTCTAGTGATAATGATTCAAAACTGTCCATAGACTTTATTGATTCCCGGGGTATCAATATCAATAGGGCAACGGAGAGAAAGCTTGAGAACATATTTATACGGGAGGACTTTTGTCGGTGCGAGGCGGATGATGTAAAGAAAGTAAAAGAAATAAAGGACTTTACACCTTATTATTTGAGAAATATCATCAATAACCTGGAAAACAAAAAACTCGGTTATAAATTATGTATAGATGCCCCGTCAAAAGCATTAAAGTCAATAATGGTTTCACTCATGGAAGAGTTGGAATGTGAGTTAAACATGTTGGAAGTACCGATGGCAAACAGGGAAAGCCTTTCAAAACTAGTTCTTTCAACCGGTTCGGATTTAGGGGCTGTAATAAGTAGTAATTGCGAGAGGCTAATGCTGATTGATGAAAAAGGTCGGTTTGTGGATGATGAGATGTTCACTGCTCTTACTTCACTTATAGTACTGAGCAGGGTAAAAAACGCAACAGTGGTTGTGCCTATTTCTGCTCCAAGCGTCATTGACCGGATGGCTGAGAAATATGGAGGCAAAGTAATAAGAACAAAAACATCTCCTCTGGAAATCATGAGTAAGATGGTTGCTGACGGACAGAAAAAAACATTTTTGAGCGATCAGTTTACATTAAATTTTGATGCCCTGGGAAGCATTATAAAAATAATGGATTATATGAAAAGCAATTCCATAAAATTATCGCAACTGGTTGACGAGATTCCTTCCTTTCACATGATAAAAAAGGAAGTTGAATGTCCGTGGAATGCAAAGGGTAAGGTGATAAGGAAAATAATAGAAGAAAGCTATAATGAAAAGATGGAACTGATGGAAGGAGTGAAAATTTACAAAGACGGCGGATGGGTATTGGTATTGCCGGATTCGGAGAAGCCTGTATGCAAGGTAATTGGCGAAGGTTATTCCCAGGAATTTGCCGAATCCCTGACGGATACCTTTGCCAATCGTGTTAAAGAAATCGGAATGAGCGGATAGTTTATCATAAACGAGGCGAGATGTCTTTTTCGCCTCGTTATATGTTATATATTTTAACAGGGTATTGTTTATGATGAAAAGGTTAAAAATATAAAATGTATACAGCACTTATTATATATTTTTATTGAAAGGGAGAAAAGAATGAGGGTTTTAATGCTGACTTGGGAATATCCTCCGCGAATTGTGGGAGGTATTTCGAGGGTGGTGCACGATTTAGCGCAGGAATTAGGGAAAAACGGACATGAGATACACATTGTAACATGCTGGGAGCCGGGAATGCAGGACTATGAAAAGGATAAGAATGTATTTGTACACCGTGTACATACATATGATATTGGGGCAAACAGTTTTACCGATTGGGTCATGCATTTGAATTTTGCTTTTATAGAATCTTCCATAAGATTATTAAAAGATATAGGAAAGGTGGATATTATCCATGCCCATGACTGGATTGTTGCATATGCGTCAAGGGTTTTAAAACATGCTTATAAGATTCCCCTCATATGCACAATACATGCTACGGAACATGGAAGGAACCAGGGGATTCACACCGACATGCAAAGATATATTAATGGTATAGAATGGTGGCTTACTTATGAATCATGGAAGGTGATATGCAATAGCCAGTATATGAAAAATGAAATTTGCAACATCTTTCAGTTACCCGAGGATAAGATAAACATTGTGCCCAATGGTGTGAGCATAGATAAGTTCAATGATATGGAAAGGGATTATTTGTTCAGGCGTAACCTTGCACGGGATAATGAGAAAATAATTTTTTTTGTGGGAAGGCTGGTGCAAGAAAAGGGGGTTCATGTACTGCTGGATGCTGCTCCTAAAATCCTTTCCCATTATAATGATGTGAAGTTTGTTATTGTGGGGAAAGGGCCCCTGTTGAACGATTTGAGGGCAAAGGCGGAATGGATGGGCATAGGCAATCGGTTTTATTTCACTGGGTATGTTTCGGACGAGGATTTGAAGAAATATTATGGATGTGCTGATATAGCTGTTTTTCCAAGTTTATATGAGCCCTTTGGGATAGTAGCCTTGGAAGCAATGGCTGCACGCATACCTGTGGTTGTTACAGATACGGGCGGGCTGGGCGAAATTGTGGAACATGCCCGGGACGGGATGAAAGCCTATACCGGCAATCCAAATTCATTGGCCGATTGTGTAATAGCACTTCTCTATCACCAGGACTTATGTGACAGGATTCGGGCCAATGCATTCGAGAAAATAAAAAAGTTTTACAATTGGAGTACAATAGGTAAGCAGGTTTTATCCATATATAATAATGTTTTGGAAGAATATAAGCGTTCCCAATGGGCATGAAGCATTAAATGTTTGTAAAGAGGATGAAAATTGGTAAATAGTATTTATTTGATTTGAAAATACTGTTATAATATTAAGGGAGAATGGGTGAACGGAGATTTATTATACTAACGGCAAATATATTTTTGTAAATAAAAGTAAAATATTAACAAATATGTATTATTTATCAAGTGCCCTCTGGAGGTGTAAAACGTAACCCATAAAATTATTTGACAGAAATAATGGAGGTAGGATCGTGTCGAAGAAATCGAAACTGAAAATTATTCCTTTAGGAGGATTAAACGAAATAGGTAAGAATATCACAGTGTTTGAATATGGAAATGACATTGTTGTCATAGATTGCGGGTTGGCTTTTCCGGAAGATGAAATGCTGGGAATTGATTTAGTAATCCCTGATATATCGTACCTGACTAAAAATAAAGAAAAAGTTCGTGCAATTGTTCTTACTCATGGACATGAGGACCACATAGGGGCATTGCCCTATGTATTGCGTGACCTTAACGTACCGGTGTATGGAACCCGGCTTACCCTGGGGCTTGTAGAATATAAATTGAAAGAACATGGTCTTCTTTCGGATGTTAAGCTTGAAACGGTTAAACCCGGTGATCAAATTACTTTGGGTGCTTTTAAAGTTGAATTTATCCGTTCAACTCACAGCATAGCGGATTCCGTTGCCATAGCGCTTCACACGCCGGTAGGAATTGTTGTTCATACAGGGGATTTTAAAATTGATTATACACCTATTGAGGGGGAAATGATAGACCTTGCCCGTTTCGGACAGCTGGGCAAAATGGGCGTACTTGCTTTACTGGCCGATAGCACGAATGTAGAGCGGCCCGGATATACCATGTCCGAAAGAACGGTGGGCGAAACCTTTGAGGAAATATTTAAAAATTGCGAACAAAGGATTTTAGTTGCTACTTTTGCCTCAAATGTACATAGGGTTCAGCAGGTTATAAATGCTGCCGCCCGTTACGGGAGGAAGGTTGCTGTAAGCGGCAGAAGTATGCTTAATGTAGTGAACGTATCCATCGAACTGGGTTATATGAATGTACCTGAGGGTGTGCTTATTGATATTGACAGTATTAACCGTTACAAGAACAATGAAATTGTAATTATTACAACCGGGAGTCAAGGGGAGCCCATGTCTGCATTATCCAGGATGGCATTTGACGACCATAAAAAAGTAAATATTGATGCAGGAGACCTGGTGATTATTTCTGCTTCTGCGATCCCGGGAAATGAGAAATTAATTTCAAAAGTGATAAATGAGCTTTTCAAAAAGGGAGCCGATGTTATTTATGAGTCCCTGGCGGATATACATGTATCGGGGCATGCATGTCAGGAAGAGTTAAAACTGATACATAGCCTGGTAAAACCCAAATTTTTTATCCCGGTACATGGTGAATACAGGCATTTAAAACAACATGCAAACCTGGCTGAAAAGCTTGGTATGAAAAAGCAGGATATATTTATAATGGATATAGGTAAGGTCTTAGAATTAACTGAAGATTCGGCAAGGATATCCGGTAGCGTTACAGCAGGTAAAGTTCTGGTAGACGGTCTTGGGGTAGGCGATGTAGGAAACATTGTTCTGCGTGACCGAAAGCACCTGGCACAGGATGGTCTTATTGTTGTAGTGGTAACCATATCAGGGGAAAACGGGTCGGTAATTGCCGGACCTGATATCATTTCAAGAGGATTTGTTTATGTGAGGGAATCGGAAGACCTTATGGAACAAGTACGCAGTATTGCAAAAACGGCGTTGGAAAAGTGTGAAGAAAAGAAAATTACCGATTGGTCCACCATAAAATCAAATATAAAAAGCAGCTTAAACGAATATTTGTATGAAAAGACCAAGAGAAAGCCAATGATTCTTCCGGTCATCATGGAAATCTGATGCTCATTTTA
Organism: Clostridiaceae bacterium; assembly: GCA_012735465.1. Lineage (GTDB taxonomy): Bacteria > Bacillota > Clostridia > SK-Y3 > SK-Y3 > JAAYHJ01. The sequence goes on along the minus strand of JAAYHJ010000005.1, from coordinate 36,809 downwards.
AGGAGGGCTTTTATTTGAAGAAGGTTGTTAGCGTTAGTATAGGATCTTCGTCGCGAAATCACCGGGTGGAAACAGAAATACTAAACGAAAAATATATCATTGAACGTATTGGTACCGATGGTGATATCAAGAAAGCAATTAAGCTCATACAGGAATTGGATGGCAAGATAGACGCCTTTGGATTGGGAGGAATTGATTTATATCTTACGGGAGCAAACAAAAAGTTTATGATCAAAGAGGCAATCCCAATTGTACAGGCCGCATCAAAGACACCTATTGTTGATGGGTACGGCATTAAAAACACTTGGGAAAAAAGAGTAGTAGAATACTTGGAACAAGAAAATATAATCAAATTAAAAGGGAAAAAGGTCTTAGTGGTTTGTGCCATTGACAGGTATAAGATGGCAGAGGCTTTTATTCACTGCGGATGTGATACGATTCTGGGAGATCTGATTTTTGCCCTGGGTATTCCCATACCTATCAGAAGTTTAAAAATGTTCAGAAGGGTTGTCGATGTTCTGTTGCCCATTGTTTCCAAGTTTCCCTTTGATGTATTATACCCTACCGGAGAGAAACAAGAAAACAATGGTCCAAATAAAAAATTTGAAAAGTATTATATGGATTCGGATATCATTGCAGGGGACTATTTATATATTAAGAAGCACATGCCGTTGTTTATGCATGGTAAAATAATAATAACCAATACGGTTACCCAGGAGGATGTTGAAATACTAAAAAGCAGGGGGGTAAAACTCCTGATTACATCAACTCCTGAATATGAGGGCAGATCCTTTGGTACCAATGTAATGGAAGCCGTATTAGTTGCAGCTTCGGGTAAAAAGCCGGAAGAACTTGATGCAGATGATTACCTGGATTTAATAAAAAAATGAACTGGATACCCAGGATTGAATATCTGAATGATATGGAAGAAGAAAAAGGTCGGGCACAGTAAGTGCCTCACCTTTTTTTTGCTGAAAATAAGCATCCCAGTAAAAACCCTGAAATAAAGCTTGTTCCAATCATGCAGCACAAAAATTTTTGTTTTTTTATTTCACTGCAGATTTTGGGAAAATGGTATGATGCATCTTTTTTATTGTATAGGCGATAATGCTTGCGGTAATGACCCGCATTTTCCAGGTTCATGTTTAAATGCCTCCTATTTTTTTATTCATGATTAGTATGGACCAGCTTATTTTATTTACTAATAAAATTATTAGTGTAAATGGCAGATATACTCATACTAAAAATCTTTATTATGAAAACAATAATATAGGGAGGTGTTTAAAAAAATGAAAAAAAATTATCCCAAAATTATATTTTTTGTTTTCTTAAGCTTAATGCTTTTAATAGTGTTTGCTGGATGTAGAGCAACACAAAGGACGGTACCGGAACAAAACAATGCTCGGAACCAAATGAATTCTCCTGGTACATCCACCATTCCAAATGGAGATTATTCGCCGGGAAGCACTGAACAAATGGACGGAATAAGAACACCTTACGATGCTGGGCGGACTCCTGGTACAAATGACATGGATTTAAGCAGGTTGGGAACCCCAATGGACAGAAATGACCTGAGGCGTAATGGTACCGGTACGACAGGGACAAATACCAGGAATCAGGGAAATACCAATACTACAAGAACGAATATCTGGGAACGGGGGAATACCAATACGGCAAGAACAAATGAACAGCGCGGAATCCTAGGTATTCCAAATGCAAATAATGGTGCACTGGACAATTATGATAACAAAAAAGCACAAAGCATTGCCAATATACTGACGGAAATGGAGCCTATTGAAAGGGCTACGGTGGTTATAAGCGGAAATACTGCCCTGGTGGGAATAGATATTGTTGATGGATATTATAAGTACAGCGAAGAAGAATATTTAAAAGATGAGTTGGTAGAAAAGATTAAGAGACTGGCACCGGGAGTTACAAATGTAGCTATTACCGAGTCACCGGATTTATTTGAAAGGATAAGCCGCCTGTCCAGGGATATTGGAAATGGGAATACGGTACAAAGGCTTAACGATGAATTCAAGAATTTAGTAAATAGAATCACCTCCAATATAAGGTAACTAAAAAATATAAGGTAACTAAAAAAGCCATGGATACATCATTATTCATGGCTTTAATAATGAAATGAATAAATTTGATAAATTATGGTACAATCTATATAGAATAAAAATGTAAGTTGTGTTATAGTATTAAAGTACAAAAAAGCAATACAAAATTCAACATTTTTTATTTTACTGTTTGATAGATATGGTGGGGAGTGACATCTATGAAAGGTTTAAAGCAAATACCTATCAGCAAGGGAATAAATCTATACCATATTCCGGTGGATAAGTTTAAAACATCCACTATAAGTATTTTTATTCACAGGCCGCTTAGGAAGGAAGAGGCCGCCATGAATGCCTTATTGCCCCATGTGTTGAAAAGAGGCAGTAAGGACTTTCCCAGCTCGCAGGTAATTGCAAAGCATCTGGAAGGACTGTATGGTGCAAATTTTGATTGTGGTGTAAACAAAAAGGGAGAGGACCATATAATCAGTTTTCATTTTGATGTAATAAGCGATCAATACGTTCCCAGTCAGGATAAACTTTTTAAGAAAATTTTAAAATTTGCTTACAGCATCTTGTTTAACCCGCTTCTGGAAGAGGAAGCCTTTAAAAAGGAATATGTGATTCAGGAAAAGAAAAAAATAGAAGACCAAATCAAAGGCCTGATTAACAATAAGATGGTTTATGCGATAGAACGATGCTACCAGGAGATGTGCAGGAATGAGGCATTCAGCATTTATGAATTGGGTAGTATTGAAGATTTGAATGCCATTGATGAAAAAAAGCTGTATGAGCATTATCAGGAAGTAATTAATACAAGCCCGATAGATATTTTTGTAGTAGGACAAATAGACGAAGATGAAATATATGGGATGGTTACGGAGTTGTTTTCCAGTAAATCCAATGAAACAAGAGTTTACCCCACTACACAAATTAAAACTACGGTTGATCAGGTTAGAAAGGTGGAAGAAATACTAGCAGTAAATCAAGGCAAACTTTCCTTAGGTTTTAGAACAAAGATTACCCCCAGGGATAAGGAGTATTATCCTCTTGTAGTATATAACGGTATACTGGGTGGAGGATCCCATTCAAAGCTTTTTAACAATGTCAGGGAAAAGCTGAGCCTTGCCTATTACATCTTTGCCCGTTTGGAAAAATTTAAAGGGTTGATGATAATAAGCTCGGGCATAGAGCCTACAAATTATCAAAAAACAGTGGATGAAATAAATGCACAAATGGAAGAAATCAAAAAGGGCAATATATCGGATTATGAGTTTGAAGCCACAATAAAAAGCTTTACCAATAACATTCGCTCATTGGCAGACAGCCCCCTTTATATGACGGACTACTATTTAGGCCAGTTAGTGGCCGGTACCGAGGATACCTTTGAAGATTTGATTGAAAAGATTTCTTCGGTAAAAAAGGAAGATGTAGTTGCGGTTGCTCAAAATATTGAGCTGGATACCATCTATTTTCTCACCAATAATGAAGACAGGAAGGAGGAGAAAGAACTTGAAACAGATAAGTAATCCGGTACTCGGAGAAACATTATTTCACAGGATACATAGGAGCGGGTTAAATGTATATATATTGCCCAAGAAAGGCTATAGCAAAAGCTATGCTGTATTTGCCACCAGGTATGGATCCGTGGACAGCAAGTTTATTGTGCCGGGGGAACAAGAGGTTACGGAGGTGCCGGATGGAATAGCCCATTTTCTTGAGCATAAGCTATTTGAAGAAGAAGAAGGGAACGTATTTGAAAAATTTTCCCGATTAGGAGCTTCAGCCAATGCATTTACATCTTTCAACATTACAGCCTATCTGTTTTATTGTACTGATTATTTTTATGAAAATTTAGATATACTGTTGAATTTTGTACAAAACCCGTATTTTACCGATGAAAGCGTTCAAAAAGAACAGGGAATTATAGGGCAGGAAATCAGGATGTATGAAGATGACCCCCATTGGCGTGTTTACTTTAATTTACTTGGAGCCCTTTATCACTGCCATCCTGTAAGGAAAGATATTGCAGGGACCATAGAAAGCATCAGTAAAATCAATAAGGATATATTGTATAAGTGTTATAATACTTTTTACAACCCTTCAAACATGCTGCTTTTTATAGCAGGGGATGTAAATCCCGATGAGGTATGGGAACATGTGGAAAAGTGCATAAAGGTTTGTGACAGGACTAAAAGTGGTATAAAAAGGATATACCCGGAAGAACCGGAAATAATTAATCAACCTAAAGTTGAGCAAAAATTAAGCGTATCAATACCTCTGTTTCAAATTGGATTTAAGGATAATGATATAGGATATGGAGGAGAACGGCTTCTTAGAAAGGATATAGTTACAAGGATACTGCTTGAAATGGTTTTGGGTAAAAGTACTGTTTTGTATCAGGATTTATATGAAAAGGGATTGATAAATGATACTTTTGAATCTGATTTCACTGCTGAAATTGACTACGGGTTTACCATTTTAGGCGGGGAATCGTCTCAGCCGGAGAAGGTACAGCAGTATATTTTGGAGGAAATTGACAGGCTCCGCAGCCGCGGCCTTGAAAAGAACGAATATGAGAGAATAAAAAAGGTGATTTACGGCAGGTTCATACGTCAGTTTAATAATATAGAAGGAATAGCAAATAATTTTATGGCAAATTTATTTAAGGATATTGACCTTTTAAACTATATTGATGTTTTTGAGACAATAACTCTTGATGATGTAAATGAGCGCCTTGTGAATCACTTCAAGCCGGAGAATATGGCATTGTCGGTTGTCAGGCCCTATTAAATTATACATGCCGATTGGAGGAGAATGTCATGCAACCTATTGGATTCCCGGGCCTTGGATTGGAATTTAACATAGATCCAGTAGCTTTCCGCGCCTTTGGCATACCAATTTATTGGTACGGAATTATTATATCAATTGGATTTATGATAGCAGTTATTCTTGCTCATTATGAAGCAAGAAGGGTGGGGTTAAATTCGGAAGTTATTTTGGATGTTGCGCTGTATGGTACGCCCTCCGCTATTGTGGGAGCAAGGCTATACTATGTCTTATTTAACTGGTCTTTCTATAAGAATAACATTATGGAAATTTTTTCAATAAGACATGGTGGGATGGCAATCTACGGTGCCATCCTTGCCGCTCTTTTATCTACTGTAATTTATTGTAAAATTAATAAAGTAGATTTATGGAAAGTATGCGATATAGGTGCCTTGGGATTATTGATTGCCCAGGCAATTGGGAGATGGGGAAATTTTGTGAATCAGGAAGCCTATGGAGGGCCAACCCGCCTTCCCTGGAGAATGGAAATATTTGACATTGACGCACAGGCAAGGATTTCGGTACATCCGACTTTTTTATATGAATCCTTGTGGAACCTGGTGGGCTTTCTGTTCCTTTTTTGGTATCGGAAAAGAAAAAAATTTGATGGAGAAATATTCCTGTTATATGGGTTGTGGTACGGTTTAGGACGGTTTTGGATCGAAGGTATGAGAGCCGATAGCCTCTATTGGGGCAGCTTTCGCATTTCCCAGGTGGTAGCATTTGTATCAGTATTCTTATGTGCAGGTTTGCTCATATATTATAGAAAGAATAAAAAGGCATATTGAATTTTGTTGAATTATATGGAATTTTTTAAATTAAGAAATGTAACAGTATTGTAAAAAGGATGAAACAAAATATTTATTGACATATTTTGTATGGTGTTGTAAAATGAGAAAGCAATCCAATTTAGAGGTGACACTATGTTAAATGATCGAATTAATGCTCTGAGGAACAAACTGGATTCCTTGTTGTCAAAAGATGTCGATTATGAAGAAGTTTATGCTATTAGTATAGAGTTAGACAAATTAATTGTTGAATATTATTATAATCGGATGAAGATAGAAGGCAAACGGGATAGTGCTACTGTTAGAAGCAAACGGTAGCGTCTAGTAACTCAGTACCATATTACATGAAAGGTGGGATGATTCTTTAGACCCATCTTTTTTATTTTTTAATAAAATCTATTGCTTTAAACGGGTAAATGTTATAAAATTACAATTGTAGTGGTGTAAAGTGGTGCAAAGTGGTGGACAGTTGCATAAATAGGGTGAAGAGGTTTGTTTATAGGAGAATATTTGCATAGCATAGATGCAAAAGGAAGAGTTATTATCCCGTCAAAGTTTCGTGAGCATCTCGGATACCGATTTATTGTTACCAAAGGCTTGGATAACTGCCTGTTTGTATATTCTTTGGACGAATGGGCTAACCTAGAAGCAAAGCTAAAAACTTTGCCGCTAACCAGTAAGGATGCACGAGCCTTTAGTCGCTTCTTTTTTTCCGGTGCCGCAGAATGTGAGGTGGATAAACAAGGGCGAATACTAATCCCCCAAAGTTTACGGGAGTATGCGTCGTTGAATAAAGAAGTAGTCATTATTGGGGTATCGACCCGGGTGGAGATATGGGACAAGCAGCGATGGTATAGGTACAATAGCGATGAAAATATTAACCCGGATGAATTAGCAGAAAAGATGGCTTACCTGGGCATATAAGACCCCTATAGCTATCGGATTTAGGAAGGTGAATGGATGGATTTTAAGCATGTACCGGTGCTTTTAAAAGAAAGCATTGATGCATTAAATATAAAAGAGGATGGCGTTTACGTGGATGCCACCCTTGGAGGCGGTGGGCATACCCTTGAAATATGCAAGAGAATAGGTCGCTACGGTAAAGTAATAGGGATTGATCAGGATATTAATGCAATTGAAGCGTCCCAAAAAAGGCTTAAGGATTATGAGCCAGTGGTTATATTTATTAATGATAATTTTAAAAATATAAAAAGTATTTTAAATAAACTGGGTATTCAGCAGATTGACGGGGTGGTCATGGACCTTGGAGTATCATCCCACCAACTGGATGAAGGAGAAAGAGGTTTTAGCTATCAGCATGATGCACCTTTGGATATGCGAATGAATCGTGCAAGTCCTTTCAGCGCATATAATGTGGTGAACGAATATTCTGAAGAGGAATTAAGTGAGATCATATCCAAGTATGGGGAAGAAAAGTGGGCAAAAAGGATTGCAAGCTTCATAGTGGCCAGGCGGGCTGTTTCACCCATTAGGACAACAGGAGAACTGGTGGATGTGATTAAAAAGGCCATCCCGGCCTCGGCACGGCGGGATGGGCCCCATCCTGCAAAAAGGACATTTCAGGCAATTCGCATAGAGGTAAATGATGAGCTGGATATATTGAGCAGTTCCATAAAAGATTTTATTGATGTTTTAAAACCCGGAGGAAGGATAGCAGTTATTACATTCCACTCATTGGAAGACAGGATTGTGAAGCAGACTTTCAGTGAGCTTAGCAGCCGATGTGAGTGTCCACCAAGGTTTCCGGTTTGCATTTGCGGTAAAAAACCGCTTGTAAATATAATTACAAGAAAACCCATAATACCTTCTGGGGAAGAAAAGGTAAAAAATCCTAGGGCAAGGAGTTCAAAACTTAGAGTGGCAGAAAAAATAAATACATAGAACCAGGTTGGTTCTGTGTACTAAAGGGGGGCGATTCATTTGTTACCGGCACAAACGGGCAGTAATGCATATAGGTATCAGCAACAAGAATATGTATATGATAATCAGCAAAATAATCTAAATATACCTGCAGATCACCCAAAAGGGGGAGGGGTGCAAAAGATCAGGACCCTTCTTCAGGTGTTGCTGTGTTTTGGTGTTGCTTTTTTTATAATACTTCGTTATGCAGCTATTGCTGAGGAAAGCTCGCAGGTTGAGGCATATAAAAAGCAGCTTAACCAGCTTAAACGAAATAATGAGCAAATGCAGGTGGAGCTGGACAGGTCGATTAATCTTCAAAAAATAGAAGAAATTGCAAAAAACAGGCTGGGAATGAGGCGCCCTGAAAAATACCAGATTGTTTATGTCACCATCGAAAAGAAAGATTATGCAGAAGTAGTATACGAGCAGCCGGATAAGGATAATCGTTTAGGTGGTTTATCAACGCTAATGACGATAATTAACAATGTTTTGGAATATTTACATTAAATCCATATTATATATAATTAAAGATGTTACTTTTGGTAGGGAGTGAGGAGTCAGAAGTGGATAAATATAGCTGGAGGAATCAGCTCCAACCACTTGGCTTTTGACTCCCTACGTTGTGAAGGGTGGTTTTGTTTTGGCAGCTCCTAGTATAACAATAAAGAAAAGAATATTTACGCTTTTAATAATATTTATTACCGCAGCCATCGCTCTTATAATAAGAACCGGCTGGTGGCAAATTCATGAAGGGGAAAGACTGCAAAAAGAAGCCATTGAACAGCAGACGAGGGACAGGATAATAAGTTCAAGACGGGGCACCATTTATGACCGTAATGGGAAACCTTTAGCTGTCAGCGCATCGGTGGACACGGTAAGTGTTATACCTAATGAGATAAAAAAGGCCGGAAATGCGGAAGAAGTTGCAGCGAAACTATCGGAAGTCTTAGGTATGAGCTATGAGGAAGTATATAATAAGATTACAAAAAACAGCGCCTATGAGTTCATAAAAAGAAAAATTGAAAAAAAGGAAGCGGATATCATAAGGGGATATAATTTTAAAGGTGTTTATCTTGAGGAGGATTCAAAAAGGTATTATCCTTATGGTAATTTTGCTTCCCATGTTATTGGTGCAACGGGTACGGATAATCAAGGCCTGTTTGGTATTGAAGCCAAGTATGATAAATATTTGAAGGGGATGCCGGGCCGGATTGTGGCTGCAAAGGATGCCCTTGGAACCGATATGCCGTATCCCTATGAAAGGTATATAAACGCAGAAGAAGGTACGAATGTGGTGTTAACCATTGATGAGGTTATACAGCACTTTGTTGAAAAACACTTGGAAACGGCTGTCATAGAAAACAAGGTGCAGCAGGGAGGAGCAGCCATAGTCATGGACCCTAAAACAGGGGATATATTGGCAATGGCTGTCAAGCCGGATTTTGACCTTAACAATCCTTTTGAAATTCAGGATGCACAAGCCCGTGAGGAATTGGAGAAGTTAACCGGTGAAGAGTTTAAAAAACGCTACGAAATAGAGCTTGGAAAGATGTGGAGAAATAAAGCCGTTGTAGATAGTTATGAGCCGGGTTCTACCTTTAAAATTTTTACATCGGCCATGGGATTGGAAGAAAATGTGGTTAAAGTGGACGATGTCTTTACCTGCAGAGGTTATGCAACCGTGGCCAATCATAATATAAAATGTTGGCGTTCCTACAACCCCCACGGTACCCAGACCTTTGTGGAGGGGGTACAAAACTCGTGTAACCCGGTTTTTATTGATGTTGCCTTCCGGCTGGGCAGTGATAAGTTTTATCGTTATGTGGATGCTTTTGGGTTCATGGACAAAACCGGTATAGATTTTGATGGGGAAACAGCAGGATTATTTCATAAAAAAGAAAACTTTAATGAACTGGAACTGGCTACCGCAGCCTTTGGGCAGGGCTTTACCGTTACGCCCTTGCAAATGGTTTGTGCCGTATCTGCGGTTGCAAATGACGGGCTGCTTCTTAAGCCCAGACTTGTAAAGCAGCTAACCGATGTGGACGGTAATGTTGTTCAAACTTTTGAGCCGGAGATTGTAAGACAGGTGATCTCAAAGGAGACGGCGGCAACCTTGAGAAATATACTGGAATCGGTTGTTTCTGAAGGGACTGGAGGCAATGCCTATATAAAAGGTTTCAGGGTTGCAGGAAAGACCGGTACATCCGAGAAGCTGCCCAGGGGCAATGGCAAATACATTGCTTCCTTTATTGGCTTTGCGCCTGCCGATGACCCAAAGGTGGTATGCCTCGTCATATTGGATGAACCGATGGGAGAATCTTACTATGGCGGAACCATTGCTGCACCGGTGGTGGGTAAAATACTTGATGATACATTGCGTTACCTGGAAGTGGAGCCTAAGTTTACGGAAAAGGAATTGGAAACAATGGATGTTATTGTTCCTGAACTGAGAAATATGGAAGTGAAAGAAGCGCAAAATGCTCTGAAAGAACTCAATCTGAAAAATAAAGTAGAAGGAAATGGAAACACTATAATTGATCAGACACCCAAGCCCGGAGCGAAACTACAGGGACAATCGACGGTAATACTGTATACGGAAGGTGCTGATAAGGTAGAAAATGTTGTTGTACCTGACGTATTGGGTAAATCGGTGTTGGACTCCAATCGGATTATCATTAATGCGGGACTGAACATTAGGATTACCGGGTCGGGCACTGCAATTAAACAGGAGCCTGCTGCGGGGACGGTGGTTCCACCCGGCACTGTGGTCAATGTAGAGTTCAGACATATGGATGTGGACTAGTACCTAATGGGAGGGGTTTTATGCGTCTGGAGAAATTGACCAATATTGTGGAGACCGAGTATATTATTGGTAATATAGATGCAGTGATCAAAGGTATTGCCTATGATTCCAGAAAGGTTAAGCCGGGAGATTTGTTTGTATGCATAAAAGGGTTTAAGGCAGACGGACATGACTATATTGAAGAGGCGATCCAAAAAGGAGCTTCGGCAGTAATGGTGGAAAAGGAAGTAGGAGAATTACCAGTGCCGCGCATAAAAGTGACTCATTCGAGAAAGGCACTGGCACTGGTTTCCGCTGCTTTTTACAATCATCCATCATCCGAGTTTAAGCTGATAGGTGTTACAGGAACAAACGGTAAAACCACTACCACATATTTGATTAAATCCATACTTGAGGCAGGTGGAAGCAAGGTAGGGCTTATTGGAACAAACCAGAACATGATAGGGGAAAAGGTCCTGCCGGCACATCATACCACTCCCGAGTCCCTTGAGCTTCAGCGGCTTTTTTATGACATGGCCAGGGAAAAGGTGGAATATGTTGTAATGGAAGTATCTTCCCATTCGTTGGAGCTAGATAGGGTGGAAGGCTGTGATTTTGAAGTAGGGATTTTTACAAATATAACCCAGGACCACCTTGACTTTCACGGTACCATGGAAAATTACCTTAAGGCAAAATCAAAGCTGTTTGACCGCTGTAAAAAAGGGGTTGTTAACATTGATGATGTTAACAGCGATTATATACTTAAAAACGGCAAATGTGACATGATGACCTTTGCAATTGAAAGCATTGCCGATGTAAGAGCGGAAAACCTATCAATTTCGGCAAGCGGTGTAAAGTTTGATTGCATAACTCCCCACGGGAACGCATTTATAGAACTGGCTATACCGGGTAAGTTTTCCGTATATAATGCCTTGGGTAGTATCGGGGCATGTTTATCTTTGGGTATAAACCTGCGCCAGATTCAAAAAGGGTTGAAGCAGGCAAAGGGGGTACCGGGCAGGGCACAAATTGTTGAGACAGGAAAGGATTTTGCGGTGATCATTGACTATGCCCATACGCCGGACGGCCTGGAAAATATATTAAACACGGTAAGAGGGCTTGCAAAGGGCAGGGTAGTGACCTTATTTGGCTGCGGAGGCGACAGGGACAGAACGAAAAGGCCCGTTATGGGGAAAATTGCCGGGGAGCTGTCGGATTTTTGCATCATTACCTCCGATAATCCCAGGACAGAAGACCCTGGAGTTATTATAGATCATATAGAAGAAGGAATTAAAAAAACCCCCTGTCCTTATGTCAGGATAGAAAACCGGTATGAAGCAATCAGGTATGCGATCAGGAATGCAGAAAAAGATGATGTGATTGTTCTGGCCGGAAAGGGGCATGAAACCTATCAGATACTTAAAGATAAAGTCATTGACTTTGATGAAGAAAAAATCGTACGAGAAATTTTAAAAGAAGAAGAAATGGAGAGTGGGCATTAGTGGAAGCTTTAAAAGTACAAGAGATTTTAGAAGCAACGGGCGGAATTCTAAGAAAGGGCGACAGGGATATTGAAATAACCGATATTTGTACCGACAGCAGAAAAGCCGGAAAGGGCGTTCTTTTTGTACCTTTAAAAGGGGAAAGGTATGACGGCCATGATTTTATAGTCAATGCTTTACAGGCCGGGGCAGCAGCTTTTATTACCGAAAGGGATATGGAAATCCCAATGGAAGGTGCCTGTGAAATCAAGGTAAAAGACACCTTGGCTGCACTGCACGATATGGCAAGGTATTATAGAAGCAAGTTTAAAATTCCTTTTATTGCTGTTACGGGAAGCGTGGGAAAGACTACGACCAAAGAGATGGTTTCCAGTGTTATGGAGCAAAAATTTAATGTGTTAAAAACCCAGGGAAATTTTAATAATGAAATAGGGTTGCCTCTTACAGTGTTCCGATTAAATTCTTACCATGATATAGCCGTAACCGAGATGGGCATGAGCGGATTTGGCGAGATAAAAAAGCTTGTATCCATTGTAAATCCTCAGGTTGCCATAATAACAAATATCGGGTCAGCCCATATAGAAAAACTAGGTTCCCAGGAAAATATACTGAAGGCAAAGATGGAAGTGTTTTATAAATTTACGGCTGATAACACAGCCATATTGAACGGAGATGATCCTCTTCTTTATAATCTTAAAGGTAAGTTGCCCTTTAAAACAGTTTTTTATGGCATTGATAATAATGAATGTGACATTAAGGCGAAGAATATTATATCTTATGGAGAAGAAGGAAGTACCTTTTGTGTTGACATAGATGGCAGGGAATATGAAGTAAAAGTGCCTTTAATAGGCAGGCATAATATATACAATGCGCTGGCTTCCATTGCAGCAGGTAGAGTTTATAATATGGAAATGAACAGCATAATTAAAGGTATAGCACTTTCTAAGCCGGAAAAAATGAGACTGGATATTTTTGAAGCAAAAGGCATAAAAGTGATAAATGACTGCTATAATGCGAGTCCTGAGTCCATGAAAGCAGCTTTGAGCGTCCTTATGCAGATTCAGAGTAGGGGACGTAAGATAGCAATTTTGGGAGATATGCTTGAGATGGGACACTGGGCCGGCCAGGCACACAGGAAAGTCGGGGAAGAAGTCCAAAAATGCGGTATTGATTATTTATTTACAGTAGGATACAATGGGAAGGATATTGCAAAGGGTGCAATTGATGCGGGAATGCCGGTACATAAGGTTTTTAGCTTTGACAGCAATGATGAAGCAATACAAAAGATAGATGAATTTCTAAAACAAGGCGATGTAGTACTCGTAAAAGCTTCTCGGGGAATGAGAATGGAGAGTATTTCGGAGCATATACGGGGAGTGGGGTAAGTGGGAACAAATATTACTTCGGTTATTATATCATTCATAGTTTGCGTTATAACAGGACCTGTAATAATTCCGGTTCTAAGGAGGTTAAAATTTGGTCAGAGCATATTGGAAATTGGTCCCCAATGGCATGCTAAAAAATCAGGTACTCCCACTATGGGGGGAATCATATTTATACTGGGTGTGACAGTATCGGTAATACTGTTAGCAAGGGACTTCAAAGGATTGCTTTTGCTTTTGGTTTCCATAGCTTTTGGCATCATAGGATTTATAGACGATTTCATTAAGGTGGTGTTAAAAAGGAACCTTGGCCTGACAGCAAGGCAGAAGTTCACAGCCCAGACTGTTGTTGCTGTTTTCTATACCCTGTTTTTATATAACAGTGGGTTTGCAGACGGTGAATTGTATATTCCGTTTTTAGATAAAATAGCACAGATGGAAGGATGGCTGTTTATTCCTTTTACTGTGTTTGTATTGTTGGGCACGGTCAATAGCGTTAACCTTACCGACGGATTGGATGGATTAGCTGCAGGTATTACAGTAGTGGTATCCCTTTTCTTTACAATTGCAGCCTTTGTTTTAGGAGACAGGAGCACGGCTGTGTTTTGTGCAGCAGTAACCGGTGGGTGTTTGGGCTTTCTGATTTTTAATGCCCACCCTGCAAAAGTTTTCATGGGAGATACGGGTTCTCTTTTCCTTGGAGGTGCTGTCTCAGCAGCAGCAATTTCTCTTAAGATGCACCTTTTCTTGATAATTGCAGGTGGGGTGTATCTGGTTGAGACCCTGTCGGTTATCATGCAGGTAGCCTCTTTTAAGCTGACCGGAAAAAGGATATTTAAGATGAGCCCTATTCACCATCATTTTGAAATGATGGGATGGAAAGAAACAAAGGTGGTTACTGTTTTTGTACTTATTACGATTATTTTATGTATGATTGGACTTATTGGAGTCAATAATATTTTACATTTAGTAGCCTGACCTTTGTTTATAATGCAAAAGTCCCCTACAAAGGTGGGGGACATCTTTAACGCCTCGGTATACGTAGAACCACGAAGGAGGTTTATGTGGTGAAAGACAGGGGTACTTTTGATTTTGGATTTTTTCTGACTGTGATGATATTGCTGTCCTTTGGACTGGTTATGGTATTTAGCGCCAGCAGCTATTCTGCCCTGAACGATTATAACGACAGTTATTATGTTATAAAGAGACAGCTGATATGGGCTTTGCTAGGATTGTTTGTCATGTTTTTCATGGCAGGCTTTGATTATAGAAAACTGGCTTATTTGTCGGTACCTTTTTTGCTGATCAGCATAGTATTGCTTGTGGCTGTATTGATTGTAGGTACTGAAGTAAACGGAGCACGCAGATGGCTGGGAATTGGCGGTTTAAGCTTTCAGCCGTCGGAAGTGGCAAAACTAGCGGTTATTATTTATTTTTCAAACAGTTTGGCAAAGAAAAAGGATAAGGTTAAGAAATTTTTTACCGGATTTGTGCCTTATTTGCTTATTTTGGGGGTAATTGCCTTGCTTGTAATAAAAGAGCCCCATTTAAGCGGAGCTGTTGTAATTGTGCTGGTAGGTTTGATGCTGTTGTTTGCTGCCGGCGCAAAAATATTTCACTTTGTACTTATGGCTATACCGGCAGTTGCAGGGCTGGTAGTGGCAGTAATGATGGAGCCCTATCGAATGAGAAGGATTGTGTCTTTTCTTAATCCGTGGGAATATAAGATGAAAGAAGGATGGCAGATAATCCAGTCCTTATATGCCATTGGTTCCGGGGGCCTTTTTGGCCTTGGACTGGGCAGGAGCCGCCAGAAGCTTTTATACATCCCGGAGGCACAAAACGATTTTATATTTTCCATACTTTGTGAGGAACTGGGCTTTGTAGGTGCGGCAACGGTAATTATTTTGTTCATCATTTTAATATGGAGGGGTATAAAAATTGCAATAAATGCAGGGGATACCTTTGGAAGCCTCCTTGCAACGGGTATAATATCCCTAATTGCTATCCAGGTATTGATAAATATAGCGGTTGTTACTTCCTCCATGCCTGTTACCGGTATGCCATTGCCTTTCTTTAGCGCCGGGGGTTCGTCACTGGTATTCATTATGATGGGGATGGGAATTGTGCTAAATATTTCGAGATATTCAAAAGGCAGGGGTTGATGGAATTTGAAGATAATATTTGCCGGAGGGGGTACCGCAGGTCATATAAATCCGGCCATTGCGATAGCCAGCTACATATGTGCAAGGCACAAGGACTGTGATATCCTTTTTATAGGCACAAAGGAAGGAATGGAAAATAAACTTGTCCCCAGGGAAGGTTATAATATACGATATATCAATATAAAAGGGTTCAGGCGTAAATTAAGCTTTGAAAATTTTATTGTTATTAAAGAATTGTTTAAAGGTATAATGCAGGCGAGAAGCATAATCAGGCAGTTTAAACCGGATATTGTTGTAGGAACCGGTGGATATGTAAGCGGTCCCGTTGTTTGGAATGCTTCACTCATGAAAATACCCACATTGATTCATGAACAAAATGTTTTTCCGGGGGTTACCACCAAGATATTGTCCCATTTTGCCGATGTTGTGGCAATCAGCTTTGATGAAAGCAGAAAATATTTAAAAACAAATAAAAAAATTGTTTTGACGGGGAATCCCATAAGGCAAACCATAATTGATACTGACCGCCATACGGCAAGGATGCGGTTGGGGCTCAACTATAATCCCTTTATACTTGTTTTTGGAGGAAGCCTTGGTGCGGACAAGATTAACTCAACCCTGATAGAATACATTAAAAAAATACGCAATGATAAGTCGGTACAACTGATGTTTGGAACGGGGGAAAGGTACTATAAATCCGTATTGGACACCCTTAACAGGCAAGGAATTGATGTGAGTAAACTTGAGCATATACGGGTGCTGCCCTATATACATGATATGGATAATGCAATGGCAGCCGCCGATTTGGTGGTGTGCAGGGCAGGTGCCATTACCTTGAGTGAAATTACTGCAATGGGCAAGCCGGCCCTGTTGATTCCTTCTCCCAATGTAACCAACAATCACCAGGAGTACAATGCAAGGGCCTTGGAAAAACAGGGGGCAGCCATTGTTATAAGGGAGCAGGAGTTAAACGGAGAAGTGCTGTATGATAAGATTCACGGCCTGTTGAAAGACAGAAGGGCATTGAATAACATGGGAAAAAATTCTTATAGCATGGGTATTACAAATGCCACAGAAAAGATATATAATATTATTGCTGAATTGATAAAAAAATGATTCATATATTTCTTTGCACCGCTGGATTATGCTCAGCAAGTAACACCTTCATACAGGTCTGCATAGTATATATAATGTAGTACGATTATTCTAAGCCAGCAGACTCATGGAGGTGTAGATTATGAGCAGCATTGTCATTGCTGGTGGTAATAAACTTGAAGGTGAGGTAAAAATAAGTGGTGCAAAAAATTCAGTTCTCCCAATACTCGCTGCAACAATACTCAATGGTGGTAAAAACATAATCCATGATTGCCCTGAGCTTAAAGATGTATCTGCTTCACTTCAAATTCTTGAATTTTTAGGGTGTAGGATACAAAGACAGGGTAAAACCATTATTGTTGATTCTTCAAGTGTGAATGAATTCCATGTTCCGGAAAACTTGATGAGAGAGATGCGTTCATCGGTTATTTTCTTAGGTTCGATTGTATCAAGATGTAGAAAAGCCGTCTTGAGTTATCCCGGAGGATGCGAAATTGGGCCGAGACCTATAGATTTGCACCTTAAAGCATTAAAGAAATTGGGAATTAAAGCTCGTGAATCCCATGGCTATATTTTTTGTGATGCTGAAAATATAATAGGTAACGATATTTGTTTAAATTTTCCAAGTGTTGGTGCTACAGAAAATATTATGCTGATGGCAGTAATGGCAAAAGGTGAGACAATTATCCGTAACGCTGCTAAAGAACCGGAAGTTGTAGACTTGCAGGATTATCTCAACGGAATGGGAGCCAAGATAACCGGAGCAGGTACCAGTGTTATAAGGGTAGAAGGTGTAACAGAACTGCATGATGTGGAACACACTGTAATTCCTGATAGAATAGAAGCGTCTACATATCTAGCGTCGGCAGCCATTACAGGGGGAACTGTAAAAGTAACGAATGTGAATCCGGAACACCTTCAGGCTGTTTTAGCAGTTTTACAGGAATGCGGATGTAAGATATATATTGAAAAAGACAGCATTACATTGTCAAGGACTTCTTCTTTACAGCCAGTGGATGTGATACGAACACTTCCGTATCCCGGTTTCCCCACCGATATGCAGGCTCCAATGATGTCAGTGCTGACCCTTGCCAAGGGTACCAGTATTGTGAGCGAAACAATTTTTGAGAACCGGTTTAAACATGTGGAAGAACTCATCAGGATGGGTGCGGATATCATGGTTGACGGCAGGGTGGCAGTGATTCGTGGAGTAGATAAGCTTACCGGAGCAAATGTGAATGCAATGGACCTTCGGGGCGGTGCCGCATTGGTAATTGCAGGATTGGCAGCAGAAGGTGTCACAACCGTAAACGGAGTTCATCATATTGACAGAGGATATGAAAAGATAGAAGACAAGTTTATCAATTTAGGAGCAGATATAAAAAGGGTGGATTAGAATAATGGTACTCAATAATCGTAGTAGTGGTAATTTGATTACCACTACTGAAACAAAACTTGCACGCAGGCAAAAAAAGAGGACAAGCAGGAAAGTTTTTGTATTGTCATTATTATTTGTCGGAGTGCTTTTAAGTTCCTTGTTTCTTCCTGTTTTTAATATTACGTCCATTGTGGTGGTAGGGAACGAAAAGATAGCTTCAAAGAGTATCATTGATCTTTCCCAGATAGAAAAGGGTATAAATATTTTCAGAGCAAATCTCAGAAAGGCAAAGGAAAACATTTATGAAATACCTTATATTGATTATGTAAAAATATCCAGGTCCTATCCCAATAAGATAATAATTAACGTAAAGGAAAGGAAGTCGGTTGGATATATACCCTTTATGGGTTCGTATATATTTATTGACCAAAAAGGGAATGTTTTGGAAGTTGTGTCTGAAATTGAAGAAGGCAGTCTACCGGTAATTAAAGGACTTCGGTTTAATGAGTTTGCACTGGGGGAAGTAATACGGGTGGACGATGAAAAGAAACTGGAAGCGGTTGTATCATGCATCAGGGAGTTAGTTAATGTGGGATTGTTGGACAAGGTTTGGGGTATAGATGTAAGTGATTTAGGAAACATTCAATTGAGGATTGAGGATAGGATTGATGTAAACATCGGGGATAGTTTAAAGATAAATTATAAAATGAGTTTTTTAAAGGAGATATTAAAGGAGTTAAAGCCTGATGAAAGAGGATATATAGATTTGACCAATGTGGAACGGGCGACATTTCAGCCTGAAAAGCAAACGGGGGGAGAAGGGTGAAGAATACAAGAGCACAGATTGCCATAGCTTTCATCTGCATTCTGTTGGGCTTTATGATTTCCATTCAATTTAAAAGTGTCAGAAGAAATAATAAACTTGTAAGCAGTCAGTTTCAAAGGGCCGACGAGCTGCAGGTTCAGTTAAATAAAGAAAGGGAAAACAATGAAAAGCTGTATCAGCAGTTGATCCAATATGAAAAGGATTTAAATGCATTGCGCCAGGATGTTTCGGAAAAAAGCGGATATGCAAAAAGCCTGCTGGAACAGTTGAACAGGGCGGAGATACTTGCAGGGCTCACAGATGTGGAAGGAAAAGGGGTTATAGTTACACTGAACGACAGTAAGCTCAAGAGTGAAAATTTTGGTCAGTCAGATGAAAACTATTTCATCATTCATGATGAAGACATATTAATGGTAATTAATGAATTAGCCGATGCAGGAGCAGAAGCCATGTCCTTAAATGATGAGCGCTTACTAGCCACCAGTGAGATACGGTGTGCCGGGGCAACCGTTAGCGTTAACAATAACAGGTATTCAACTCCCTTTGTGATAAAAGCAATAGGTGATCCGGATACTTTAGAAGCCGCGCTAAATCTTAGAGGTGGTGTTAAAGATATTTTAAGCACATGGGGTATCGAAGTTACGGTTAAAAAATCGAACAAGATTATGATACCCAGGTATAATGGGGTAATTAATTTTAAATATGCAAAACCGGTAGTAAAGAAAGAAGGGGAATAATATGATAATTGCAATAGGCCTTATGATTGGGCTTGTACTAGGTTTATTTGTTCCGATTCATATTCCTTCTCAGTATTCTCCCTATGTTGCAATTGCAATCCTTGCCGCCCTTGACTCGGTATTTGGAGGAATGCGTGCCAGTGTCCAGAAAAACTTTGATATGAGGATATTCATATCCGGGTTTTTTGGGAATGCGCTATTGGCTGCAATGCTCACTTATATTGGGAAGAAATTGGATTTGGATCTGTATCTGGCTGCTGTTATTGCCTTTGGTGCAAGACTGTTTCAGAATTTTGCATTTATTAGAAGATTTATATTGAATAAATACGTTAAAAACGATAATATATAGTTATCATAATTAGTTTAACGAAAAAATATTGCATCATTGTGTATAGATTTTATGACGGAAATAATAATTAGGTGCGTAAATAATAAATATTATATTAACGAAAAGGGGGCTATGCCGGTGTTGGAATTTGATACTGATATGGGTAATTTTGCACAAATAAAGGTTGTAGGTGTTGGAGGTGGAGGTAATAACGCTGTAAATCGAATGATTGCTGCTGGTTTGAAAGGAATAGAATTTATTGCAATAAATACGGATAAACAAGCACTCCTATTATCAAAGGCCTCCCATAAGATACAGATTGGAGAGAAGTTGACTAAAGGTTTGGGTGCAGGAGCTAACCCTGAAATAGGACATAAGGCGGCGGAGGAAAGTAAAGATGAAGTGGCCCAGGCATTAAAAGGTTCGGATATGGTTTTTGTAACTGCCGGTATGGGAGGCGGGACCGGAACCGGGGGTGCACCGGTAGTTGCCTCTGTTGCTAAGGAAATGGGAATACTAACAGTAGGTGTTGTTACAAAGCCATTTACCTTTGAAGGCAGACAAAGGATGATAAATGCCGAAAAGGGAATTATGGAACTAAAAGAGTGCGTAGATACTTTGGTTACTATTCCAAATGACAGGTTGCTGCAAATTTCTGAAAAGAAGATATCTTTTGTGGAAGCCTTTAAAATGGCAGATGATGTTTTGCGCCAGGGAGTACAGGGTATTTCAGATTTAATTGCAGTTCCGGGGTTGGTAAATCTCGACTTTGCCGATGTAAAGACAATTATGGAGGAGACTGGCTATGCCCATATGGGAATTGGCAGGGCAGCGGGTGACAACAAGGCAGAAGAAGCTGCAAGGCAAGCAATTCACAGTCCACTGTTGGAGACTTCCATTGAAGGTGCACGGAGAGTATTGCTTAATATTACCGGCGGAAGCGATCTTGGATTATTTGAAGTGAATGCGGCAGCAGAATTAGTGCAAAAGTCTGCCGATCCGGATGCAAATATTATTTTTGGAGCGGTTATTGACGAAAAACTGCAAGATGAGATTGTTATTACAGTTATTGCAACAGGTTTTGATAAAATGCCTCATGTAAGTACAAAAAAGACTCTTCCTGTATTTGAAAAGATGAAGAAGGATGAAAAGATTCCGCCGATCAAGCCTCAGGAAGACGATGATTTGGATATTCCTCCATTTTTACGCAGAAATAGGATAAGATAAACATAGACAAGCGGTGTGATATTCACGCCGTTATTTTTTTTCTACAGCAGGCTTTGACAAATTTTTGAAAGAGAATATTATATAATAATCATAAAAATACACATAATTGAATATCAGTAAAATAGAAGCTTATCGCACAAATTATGGAGGATATATATGGTGAAACCGGTAGTATATATTGATGTTTTATTTGTGATTAATTTAATAATCAATTATTTATTATTATGGACCACAAGTAAAATATCTAAAAAAAGAGCAAGCACGATGCGCATACTTGCCGGAGCAGTTTTAGGAGCCGTTTATGCAGTGGTCATGTTTTTCCCAGCCTTTAAGATTTATTATACTTTTATTGCTAAAATACTGTTTTCCATGGTTCTAATAGCCGTAACATTTAACATAGAAAAGGCCAGAGAATTTGTAAAGGTGTTAACCATATTTTATGTTGTATCCTTTACCTTTGGAGGTGCTGCGCTGGGTTTATTTTATTTTACCAATGTAGGTGCCTTTATAGGTGCCCTTGTAAGCAATGGAGTAATTTATTTCACGCTTCCCTGGAAGGTATTGCTTTTATCAAGTATGATTGCATATATAATCATAAGAATAACCTGGAGCATCATTGCCAGGAAGATGGGGCGGGAAAACATGTTTGTTCCGCTGGTTATTATATTTGACAATAAAAGTATATGCGTAAATGCTCTAATAGATACCGGGAATTCATTATATGATCCCATTTCAAAATTTCCGGTTGTGGTTGTAGAATTTAATGCTATAAAGGAGCTTCTGCCGGAAGATATTCAACAAATATTTAGTGAGTGCAGCGAAAATGATTTAAACCTTATATCAAAAATCATGTCAAATTCCGATTGGGTTTCCCGGTTTAGACTTATTCCTTTTACGTCCCTGGGGAAGGAAAACGGGATGCTTATTGGATTTAAACCGGACGAAGTAGAAATTATGGAAGGGGAGGAAAAAAAGGATATCAAAGATATTATAGTAGGAGTGTACAATAAAAAGCTATCAAAGGATGAGACCTATCGTGCTCTGTTAAACCCGGAAATCATTGGTTTACAATAAAATTTATTTATGAAGGAGTGGGGTATCATGAAGGCAATGGTTCGTATTAAAATGTATTTTAAAATAAAATATGTATTATTTCTCATAAAATTTGGATTATATGAGCCTCCGAGAATAGATTACATAGGAGGCAGCGAAGCACTGCCTCCGCCGCTGACAGGGGAAGAGGAAAGCTATCTTATTTCTAAACTGGATCAAAGGGATTTTGCAGTTAAAACAATACTCATAGAAAGAAATCTGCGCCTTGTTGTGTACATAGCAAGAAAGTTTGAAAATACCGGTGTAGGGGTAGAAGACCTTATTTCCATTGGAACCATCGGATTAATTAAGGCAATCAATACCTTTAACCCAAGCAGAAACATAAAACTTGCCACCTATGCATCAAGATGCATAGAAAATGAAATACTGATGTTTCTGAGGAAGAACAACACAGCAAAGTCGGAAATATCCATTGATGAACCGTTAAATACCGACTGGGACGGCAATGAATTGCTTTTGTCCGATATACTTGGCACTGAAAACGATTTGATTTACAGGAGCATAGAAGATGAAGTGGACAAAGAATTGCTTGACCTTGCCATGAGAAAGCTTTCTTCAAGGGAAAAGAAAATAATGGAGTTAAGATTTGGCCTTAGAAACGGTGTGGAAAAAACGCAAAAAGAAGTAGCAGACATGCTGGGAATATCCCAATCCTATATATCCAGGCTGGAAAAGAGGATCATTAACAGGCTGAGGAAGGAAATCAGCAGGATGGTGTGAAGCATTAAAATAGAATTAAAAAATACTCGAAAATAGTTAAAAATTGAAGCAGTAAAAAGATGATTTAAAATAGTTGCTGTTTTTGCAATATGGTATGTTGGGTACTGAAAGACCCTTTCGTATAAAAAAAACCTTCATGGTAATAATGATATTGACATTGATTTTATTACCTGGAGGTTTTGATATGTTAATGAACAAAGTGGAAATTTGCGGAGTAAATACATCTAAGTTGCCGGTTCTGACAAATGAGCAAAAAAAGGAACTGTTTGAAAGAATGCATAAGGGTGATATGACCGCCAGGGAAGAGTTTATAAAAGGGAATCTCAGATTGGTATTGAGTGTTATCCAGAGATTTAATAATAGAGGAGAATATGTAGATGATTTATTTCAAGTAGGCTGTATCGGACTTATTAAGGCTATAGATAATTTTGATCTCTCACAAAATGTAAAGTTTTCTACTTATGCGGTGCCAATGATAATAGGGGAAATAAGGAGGTATCTGAGGGATAACAATTCCATTCGCGTCAGCCGTTCCCTGAGGGACATTGCCTATAAGGCGCTTCAGGTAAAAGAAAAGCTCACCAATAAGAATTCCAAGGAACCAACAATTACCGAAATAGCAAAAGAACTGGACCTCCCAAAGGAAGAAGTAGTTTTTGCATTGGATGCCATCCAGGACCCCATATCTCTGTTTGAACCTGTGTACCATGACGGGGGCGATGCAATTTATGTAATGGACCAGGTTAAAGACGAAAAAAACCATGATGAAGGCTGGGTGGAGGAAATTGCCTTGCGTGAAGCAATGCGCAAGCTTAATGACAGGGAAAAGCATATTTTAAATCTCAGGTTTTATGAAGGAAGAACGCAAATGGAAGTGGCAGAAGAGATAGGAATATCCCAGGCTCAGGTTTCAAGGCTTGAAAAAAGCGCACTTATGCATATGAGAAAATATATTTAAGCTTGGTAAGAAGGCAGTGGGTTGTAAAATAATTTTTAGGTACAACTCCACTGCCTTTTTCTTTAAGTATTTGTCGGTTGGCAGATGCATAATATAGTAATAAGATAATGAGTTGGTATATGGGGGGATAATTATGGTGAGGGCATCGGATTTCAGGCAGAAAGAAGTAATAAATATTTCCGATGGCAAAAGGCTGGGATTCGTATATGATGTGGAAATGGATATGAATAAAGGGGTAATTAAATCCATTATTGTACCGGGGCCGGGTAAATTCCTGGGTATGTTTGGTCACGATACCGATTATGTGATACCCTGGGAAAACATAAAAAAGGTTGGAGAAGATATAATCCTGGTGGATATAAATGAAACCGTAATAAAGAGGCATTCCTGAAATTTTATTAAAAATATACACCTTTGGCTTGAACTGGTATTGACAGATTATCCGTATGTGATACAATATATTGTGTCATATACGGATAATTATGCCAAATGTAGTTAGCTCCAGAATACGAGGTGATTTTATGAGATGTCCTTTTTGCGGCTATGAAGAAAGCAAGGTTGTTGATTCAAGACCAATTGATGATGGGCTCTCCATTCGGAGAAGAAGGGAATGCCTTAAATGTGAGAAGCGTTTTACTACCTATGAAAAGGTTGAAAATATCCCATTGATGGTAATTAAGAAGGACAACAGGCGCGAACCGTTTAACAGGAATAAGTTAATGAATGGTTTGCTGCGCGCCTGTGAAAAGCGTCCCGTATCATTAAACGACCTGGAGAGAATTGTTAATGAGGTTGAAAGCAGCATTTGTAATACCCTTGAAAGAGAGGTAACAAGCCAGCAAATCGGAGAAATGGTGATGGAAAAACTAAAGAAACTGGACGACGTGGCATATGTACGTTTTGCTTCGGTGTATAGGCAGTTTAAAGATATCAATACTTTTTTGGTAGAACTTAATAAGCTTTTGCAGGATACATAATATCTTATTTCACACAAGTTTGGAGGAAGGCTTTTGGAAAAGTATATAGATCTTCATGTGCATACAACAGCTTCTGACGGTTCATTTAGTCCAGCTCAAATCGTACAATATGCGGTGGAAAGAAAACTGGCAGCTATAGCTATCACCGATCATGATACGGTTGCAGGGGTTAAAGAAGCTGTAGAACAGGGGAAAAAGCAAAATATCGAAGTGGTTCCGGGAGTGGAAATCAGTGTATCCTTTGAGTCGGAAATGCATATCCTGGGCTATTTCATTGACATAAACTGTCTTCCTTTGATACAAACCCTTGAGAGGCTGAAGGTTTATAGGGACCAGAGAAATCCTCTCATCCTTAAAAAATTGAATCAAGCAGGAATCCCTATAACCATGCAAGAAGTGGAGCAAAAGGCGGGGGGAAAAATAGTCGGCCGTCCACATATAGCAGCGGTATTGGTGGACAAGGGCTATGTAAAGAGCACCAGTGAGGCCTTTGAAAAATTTCTCGGACAGTCCCGGATTGCTTATGTGGAAAAGAAAAAAGTAACTCCCCAAGAGGGGATTGAGCTTATAAAAAAGGCCGGAGGCTTGGCAGTGCTTGCCCACCCCATTTATCTTGTAAGAAATGGCTATAACCTGGAGGAAGTATTGAAAGAGCTAATGTCTTACGGGCTGGACGGAGTGGAAGCACATTATTCGGAACATTCTGAAGCAGAGACCACTCAATTTATTGAGCTGGCGGAAAAGTACAACCTGCTTATCACAGGGGGCAGTGATTTTCATGGTAAAAGTAAGCCTGAAATTGAATTGGGGCGGGGATATGGTTCCCTAATGGTACCTTATGATCTGCTTACAAAAATGAGAGCTAGAATAGGCTAGTGCCTTTCTAGCTTTCATTTCTTTCCCTTAAATCTTCCAGCTCATCAACCTCATCCATTTCATCAATGAGCTCTTCCGATTCTTCTTCCCACATGGGTGTAGTGCCTCCCCAGGTATAACCGTACCTTAATATGGACTTTTTAAACTTTTTATTGGGAAAATACATATAACCACCCCTACATAGGGTGTGCAATTATATGTAAAATTATTAATCTACAGCAATACCTTTTTCAATGGACAGGTTCTCGCGACTGACGGGAACTTCCAGCATGGTGCAGTTTCCTTGAAATACCGCTCCTTCATCAGCTATAAAACTGTTTATCTTAATGTCACCGATTAGTTGGGCAGATACGGTCAGCCTTAACTGTCCTCTGGCTTCTACATTTCCTTCCACTTTACCTGAAATAATTATATTTGTACCAAAAATATTTCCCTGAATATGAGCTTTTTCACCAATTATTATGTCTCCTCCGGCCCTGATTTCTCCATGGATTTTGCCATCAATTTTGATTGTCTCCTCCGACTGAATATTTCCCTCAAAGTAGGAGCCTTCTCCTATTAAGGTATCGACTGTAATTGTCCGTGCCCTTATACTTGAAAACATAATAAAACCTCCAACACTTAATATTTAATTCGGAATCACTATAATATTATTGTTCAATGCAGTGTTATTATTCTCTATTTTTGGCTATGAATCCTTCTTATTTATAATAATTTCAAAGAGTATCTAAACTCTTAAGATGATTCATCATATTGTCATTGAAGCGAGTTTGAAAAATTATTACTATACTTAGATTATTTTACAAAAAATAAGAAATTTTCATAAACAATATATCTGATTTGTGTTGTGCAGCAAAAAGTAAATAATTAGATTACTAATTAGATGGTAAACAAAAGCATAAGTCGACCGAATGTGGTAAAGTTTGAATTAACACGAAACAAACTATTTCCACTGGGAGTCAATCTTATGCCTGAGATAATAATAGAACAAAATAATAATATAATCAAATTATATAAATATGCTAAATTTGCCTTATTCTGAAGCAATACGAAACCATATGGCTCATATGATTTCAAGCATTATTACTACCGAAGGGAACAAAAATGTTTTTAAGGTCTATTCAAAGCATAATTTATGCGTGGTTTTGGCAATAGGCGAATGCGAAAGCATTAATATTATTTGGTATTAATCAACACTGCTATGGCGGTTAATACAATGTTTTCTAATATTGATTATAATTGTAATTAATTGTTGAAATAATGATGAAATTATGGTAATATGAAGAAAAACATACTCAATATTTCGGAGGTTATTACAATGAAACCCCAGGAATATAAAGTACATTTTGAAACAGTTACTCCTCTCAGGTTCGGTGATGCTTGGCTTGAAAACAAGGCTCCATTTAAAACTTCCTCTATAATTGGTAGTTTAAGATTTTGGTTTGAAATCATATGTTATTTAAGTGGAATAACTAAGCCGTATGATTATACAATAAATACTCATGATAGATATGGTAAAGCTGATAAAATTCATAAGCATAAATATAATGTTATCCTAAAGGCAGATTTAAAACAAAAAGAATTTCGTGATGAATTAATAAAGCTGATTGAAACATCTGAAAAAGACTGCTCGACTGACGATTTGACAATTGAGCTTTTAGAGAAAATGAAGATTCCATTGCCTGCAAGAGTTTTCGGTTGTACGGGTTGGCAGGGTTTAATTAAGATTAAGAAAGTAGAAATTTCTAAAATACAAAGAAACCAATCGTACGAGATATTCACATCTAATACTAATCCACAAAATTTAATCTTAAGAAATAATGAACATTTGTACCAAAGCAATTCTAAGCGTTCTGACAATTATATTCGAGATTACTTTTATGGTTATTTTGACGTTATTTTTTCGACAGATAAAAATACGGCGCAACATATTTTATTCCCTTTGCTTAAATTTATTGAATGTTATGGATTTATAGGTGGAGCTTGGAATTTAGGGTACGGCAGAGTAAAAGTAAGCTTTGATAAAGCTGAAGTAGAATATAATAAATTTTCAGACTATGCTGAATTTTCCAACAATCCTGTAAGCATTGATGATTTGGTTGAAAATGTTGATAGAGAGATAGATCTGTTAAAAAATAAGAAAATAAATAATAAATTGAGACTGTTTATTAGAAATGATTCTAAAGATTTTCATGGTGAAACTGTGAATTACCTTTTAAAAGAATTGAAAAAAGAGAAAATTTACATTCGAAGGCACAGATATAACATGGGAAAATATGAAAAATATTATCAAGTTTTTGGTTCAAAAAGTTTGCCAGTTCACGGGAGCAAAGTTTTGCCTTGGGTGCGTGAAGCGAATAACGAAGAAAAAAAGTGGGAATATGGATTAATTTCGATTATTGATATACTTAATATAGGAGAAGGAGACAATGGGAAAAATGAATTCTAATTTTTCTTATGAATATGTTCTGTCAGGAAATATTAAATCAGAAGAAATAAAAAACAAATTTAATTTGAAGGATTACTTTAACTTTTGCAAAATTTATGAACGAGAAAAGAAAAATAAAAGCTCTGATAAGAGAAAGATATCTGACCCTGAACTAATGGAAAATGAATTTTACGAAAGGTTTAATTTTGTTGATAAAAAATTCGATCGAAATAAAAGTCCATATAGAAATTGGAAAAGTGCTGAGTTTCCGTTTTTATGGCTTAAAAAATTTAAGTTTCAAAATAAAGAGTTAGAATTTAAAGCAGATACGCTTTTAGCTGAAAATTTTGCCGGTATATTTCAAAATACTGAAGACGTAAAAAATGTATAAAAAATCTACCACCTTGTTCTTTTGCACTTGCGGCAGATGTTATACTTAAATCTCCATATTTCAGTCGAGATGATAATCATTTTTATCTTGTAGATAATCCTGTGCTAAAAGAGCATGTTTTTAAAGTTCCTATGATCAGAGGAAGTAGTTGGAAGGGCGCTCTGGCGGCATCTGCCAGAAAGCTGGTTAGAGAAAATAAAGAATACTTCCCGCAATTTGCACGAATTTGGGGATTAGGTTCTTGCGAATATCGGCAGTTGATAGACTCTCTAAAAGAGGATAATCGGGAAGAGATAAGGAAAGCTGCAATTTATTTTGCTCTATTTGAATTAGGACTTAGCCTGGATAAAAATGATATAAGCGTTATAAAAAATGATCCTTTGGAATTTTTAAAGAATCTATCCCAGAACTTAACTATTACAAATGTAAAAAACAAAACTCTATTTCCCTTCCTACAACCCCACAAGGGCAGAGCTATCTTTTATCCTACTTTTTTTGATAAGGTATCTTACGAAATAATAAATCCTCATGACAGGAAGAGAAGAGCAGGAATTAATCCAATATATTATGAGATTGTTCCCGAAGGTGCGAGAGGAAAACTACAGATAATATATATTCCCCATGATGCGGTTTTGTCTGAATCTCAGATATTAAAAGACCAAGTCAAAGAAGATATTTCTTTTTTATGCAGAGCGATAGAAAAAACGGAAGAAGAAGGTATAGGCGCAAAAATCAAGCTAGGATGGGGTAGGTTTGAATTGATGGATAAGAAATATTTTATTACCGACAAGGATTTTAGTGTTGAAGGGTGGTATAAATGCTAGACTTGAAAAGTTTAAAGGCTCACAATTCTGACATACTGAAAGCAGAGATTGGGGCGCTGCTTTTCAATATGGGAAAGACCCATGCGGGAATTAATAATTGGAGAGAAAAATTTAAAAATGGTTCCTATACAGTCCAAAGTTATTTCTCAGAGTATGATGAATATTATGATGGTGGATATTTTTATAAAGAATTAAAAAATATATCACCTAAATTAGAAAAATTTTTCAGCGATATTAAAGTTTATTTTTCATCCCAGTATTTAAAAGATAAAAATAGTGTTGAATTGATCGAAATTATGAAAGCGAGAAAAAGCTCAGAAAGTCTATCTAAAAATGTTTTTTTTCGAGGCTGCGAAAACATAAATTCCGGTATAGACAAAGGAACGCCAGAAAAGGAAATGACAGAGCTTTTTATAGCCAATGCATTTGGAACATTCAAGAAAGAAGTTTTGATAAGTGATATGGATAACAGGAGGAAATATTTCTGGAATAAAATGCATGTGTTTCTGGACAATAATGACTATTATAATAAGACTCCTAATTGGAAAAGCATAAGAAAATGGATATTTGATAATATGAAACCATGGTACTCTTCCTTATTAAGTGACAACCGTGTTTCTATAAATGATGTAACTCTTTGGGATCAGGTATATATGGTTGCTTCCATGTTCAAAGCGGTTTTAGCTAATATGTATCTTGTTATTTCCGATATGGCAGAGCAAGAAAGAATAAAAACTTATTTTGAATCACCTGCAAATATAAAATGGAGAATCATGGGCATACAGTACGATAAACTGGGCTTGGCAGAGAGAGGTTTTAAACCTGCACAGATTAAGTGGTATCGAGAAACCGCTAACACTATAGACGAAAAAATTAAGTATCTTGTAGAAACTTGTTATTCTTTGGGAAATGAAATTTATCGAGATGAAACAGGAATTTATTTCCTGGTAGGCGAAGATCTGGGTGAAGATGATAAGAGCAAATTGACAAAACTTCATTCTGACCTCACAGAGGTGAAAAACAAAATTTTAAATATATTCAAAACGGCTCAAGTATCATGTTGTAATATATGCGGAGAAGTACATGGACAAGAGAACGTAGGGGAATTTTATCCTGCCATCTTTTTAACGAAACCTTCCCGTGGCCTTATGAATCTAACATTTCTTTTAGAAGAAGCTAAGGATAATTTTCTACAGCCTGATTATCCGCAAAGTAGTTTTTATTTTGATAGTACAGATAAATCAAAGATTTGTCCCGTGTGTTGCATAAGAGCGTTTTCTATTTCCGACAGAAAAGAAAGAAAAATTGAAGATATGCGTATTTGCGACAAATGCTATGAGGAAAAGACTAAAAACCGGATTAATGAATGGTTGAAGACTGCTGAAGGTGAAACGATTTGGACATCTGAACTGCAGGACAAAAACGGCAGAATTGCTCTTGTTACAATGAAATTTGAGCTCAAAGAATGGTTAAACGGCAATATGTTAAATAGACTCCTTATACGCCAAGTAGATTATTGCCAAAAGCTTGAAGAAATAAAGATGTTTTTTAGGACATTTTTTTCCAAAGAAACTGTTTTCTTGGAAGATAAAAGTTGGTTAAACGAGATGGAAGAAGAATCAATCAGAATATTACACACAATTCCGCAATATGATAAAAGTTCTTTTGCTAAAAATGTTAAAGGCAGAAGCAGGGATATAAAAAAAGAGGCAAATGAAATCGAAATATTAGTTAATAATTTACGAAATAAGCTTTTTAGCGACTCAATTAAATTAAATGAAAAGATTGAAGGAATAAAATATAATAATAATTTTAATGAAATTATTGAATTGTTTTATAGAGACCTAAATTCATTGGGTAAAAATGCAAAAATTTTAAAAGATAATTTCCAAAAATATAAGGGCTTTTTTGAAGAAGAAATTTACAATAAATATGTATCTTGTATTGATAAGCTTATTGAGAGAATAACAGATCTTCAAAGAGGTAATTTCTTTATAACTTATTTAGCAACCGACGAATCATACAAGGGATGCAAAAAATGTAATGAAACTTTTAATGACTGGATCAGGCAGGTATTTTTTGGCTCGATAACGGGAAATGAATGGGAAGATTTCGTAAAAAACAGAAATTTGGGGGAATTTATTAACTGGGATAAGCAGGAAATATTATGGGATAAATGGTCAAAAGATGAAATAGAGCTTTTTTCAATATTGCTGCTACAGTTTATAATTCGTAAAAATCCTTCTCCTGCAAGACTGCGCAGAATTTGGGAAACAACGAAAGATTTTTTCGAAGAGATCGAAAACAAGATAATAGAGTATGCGGGAATAGAAAATGAAAGATGCAGGCGTTTACTTTGGAAGGATATAGAATGTAGTGATGGCGAATATCAAGACGGGGAGATTTTGTTCTGGGCAAACAAAGGGACAGTTTACATGATATCGCCGGTGCCTGAGGATAAAGACGAATTTATTCTAAAACCTTACGGGGTATCTGGTCCGGTAAATACTGGCACAATCAGATTGTTAAAAAATAATGCTGTATATCAATATTATAAGCCATATTTTTCTATAATTGAATCAACACCTGTAAGTTGGGAATTTGCTATTCCTGCAGGATATGTTTCAAATCTTATAAGAAAAATTAATAGTCTATATAAAAGCCACTTCAAGTTAGTATTTGGGAAACTGCATCTCCATACAGGTGTCATAATTCAAGATTATAAAAAACCCTTATACGTAGGTATAAAAGCTTTAAGAAAGATAAGGCGTGATGATGTAAAAAGAGAAGATTTGGAGAGAGAGATCAAAGTTAGCGAATTAAAACTTAAGGTGGATGAATGCAAATCTGAATCTAAAAATAATAAAGATATTGACGAAGCAGGCAAATACTACATGATTTATGAAATGTCAGAGGAAACAACAGACAGTGCTGAGCGTTACAGTTTTTATTTATATCCGGATGCCGATGGTTTAAGGCAATTGAAACCTTTAGATTGTGCTGCTGATGATGAAAGTATGATATATTATCCCAATACATTTGATTTTGAGTTTTTAGATACAAATACCCGAAGAAACGAAATCTTTTACCAACATGGCAAGCGAGTACTACCGCTAAAGAATAATCGTCCATATACAATGGAAGAAGCAGAAAAAATTATGGAACTATATGAAGTATTTAATAAAATTTCTGTTTCGCAATTTCATAAATTTATCATCATGCTATACAGAAAATATGAAGAATGGGATATAGAAAATAATGATAGGAATGTTGATAATTTTAAATTGTTCCTTGTTTCGCTTCTCTTAAATACTTGTAAATTAACAAACGCAGTAGAAGATGGGAGATTAAAAGATAACATTTGTAAAGTATTAGGGATTTCAAGCATAAATGAGCTACTTGAGAAGAACAATGATGAAATCAGATGGATAGCAAGATTGTTTTTCGATGTTTTTGAATTCTGGCATAAAGCTTTGAAAGAGTAATTCTTTAGATTAAAAATAGGGGAAATCGGAGATTTATTTAGGAGGTATTAAAAGATGAGTAAAATATCTTTAAATCTTAATGTTTGGGCCATAGCCACTGATCCTATTTACATTGGAACCGGCGGTTACTCTATAGGTAGAGTGGATAATACTATAGTACGCGATCCTATAACAAAAATTCCCAAAATTCCGGGAACCAGTTTTGCCGGTACATGGAGATATTACATAGCATTATATTTGCAAAGTTTGTTTAAAGATCAATACAGGATAAAACGTAGCGAAAGAATAGATGTTGATAAAATAAGTGATTTATTTATAGACGATATTAATAATCGTAATGAACAGGGGTTTTCTGAAATAAAAGAATGGGTGTATTATGAAGGAAACAGATATGCTGCTATCAAATGTGCAGGCCAGGACGAATCTCCGCAGGATGAATATAGTGAAGCCTGTACTAAGGATACAGGACACTGTGGGAATTGTATAGTATGCAAGGGCTTTGGTTTTTCTAAAAAAGACCATTCGTGGCAAGGAATGCTTTCTTTCAGTGATCTTAACATCGCACTTTTTCCCATATATACTAGATGGGGTACAAAGTGGATAAGTTCCGGAAGAATTTTAAATGAGGCCGGCTTATTACAGGAGGGAGATGGTTTTGACGAAGATAACATGATTATATTGAATGAAGGAGCATATGGCCCAAAAGAAGGGTGGCTTAATCTGGGGTGGCTTAACTTACCCTATAAAACGGCAAAAATGAATATTGATTTTAATCAAATCAATAGTTTATTTAATATTAAAGAAAAAGATATTTGTATTGTACCGGACAAGCTGATCTCACAAATAATCAATTCAAGTCTGGAAGTAAGAACTTCTGTATCTATCGATCCAATTACGGGTGCCGCAAAAGACGGCGCACTGTTCACTTCCGAAGCTATACCAAGGGCAACTGTTTTTTATGGAACCGTAAGAATATACGATAAAAGTATGTTTAAGGGGATAGAAATAAAAATAAATGACTCATATGCAAAAATAAATGACTTACCTACAGTTAAGCAATTGACACTTGCTCTTAAAAGTACAGCGGGTTTTTACGAGACACTTGGAATTGGTGGAATGACAACGAGAGGATTTGGAAGGCTTAAGGTATTATTAAATAATTAGGATACCAAAATTATGTAAGGTGGTGGTTTGATGAATAACAATCTCGAATTTCTGGATAGCGTCATATGTAAAATAGGAAGCCGGATTGCTGGGAAAATAAAGTCATCTGAAAAAAGCGAAATTGATAAAGCTTTGGGAGTTTTAAGCAATGACGGAGTTTATGCATACTATGTTTATGTCAAATCAAAAGGAAATGATAATATTTTTATTGATGAAATAAAAGAACTGATGAAATATACTGATACAAAACTGGAAAATGATAACTGTGAGAACTATTTTGTCAACTTAAGCAGCAATATAAACGATCTCCTGTTTTTTAAAGAAGTACTTGAAGAAACACTGATATATGCTCGTTATCATGCAAAAGCGAGGGAGTAGGATGAGTAAAAGATCAAAAATAGGGTGGTATGAGCTTGTCTTCGAGCAGTTGCAGCCAATACATATAGGAAAGCTTAATTATGGGGTAATATCTGAAACAGAGATATTTATTCCCGGTCAAACTATGTGGGGGGCTTTAACTAAATATTATAATCTCTACAGTAATGCAAACTTAAATGAAAACCAGGATGTATTTTCAACCATAACCTGTTTTTACCCTTCCTTTGATGGAGAAAATGTTTTGACTCCTTTATATAAAAACGGCAAGTTTCATTTAGGTGAAAATATAACAGAAGATGAGTTTAGGTTTGCATATATTGATACCATAGTATCAACTGCGGTAAGATCTCCATCGAAAGAGGCCGTCGACGAATCATTGCATGAAATTGATGTACTCCTCCCAAAACCTAAAAACGAATTGCCTGAAAAAAATATATGCAAAGAAGAAAATCTAAAATGGATTGGCCTTGTAGGAATAGAAGAGAATAATGAAAATATTATTAATCTTTTGCATAAAAATAGGCTAGAAATTAATATCGGAGGGGAGATTAAATATGGGCTTGGTATGATGATTTTAAAAACTATAAAAAAAGTTGACAGACAATTACTTGAAGATTGGAATTTAGATGAAAATGGAGAATTATTTTTGAAAGATAAAGATAACATTTTAAGAAATTTCATACAGATAACATCTGCAGTAGATATGAATAAATGCAAAGGAAGTATTATGCCTTTAGCGGAATTTGATTTTAATAGCAACATCCCCAAAATAAAAGAAGCATCTTTTTATATATACATAGGAAGCAGTATTTATGTTGAAAATAGTAATTATCCTGTCGTATCCGAGTATAGGTTGTCAAAAGGGAAATTTAAAAGAATCTTTATATAAAAATATAGTATTTATAACTGTTAATAATTAATTGAAAAGGTAGTTAATGTATCATAACAGGCTAGTGATAAAATCTTTGATAACTACCCGCCAATTAAGTGACAAGTTCTATTTTTGGCGGTTTTTTTATAAATACCTATTGACATCTTGGTCTATATGTTGTAGACTTATTATACATAGTCTATATCATATAGACC
The DNA here is from genome assembly GCA_012735465.1 of Clostridiaceae bacterium. GTDB lineage: Bacteria > Bacillota > Clostridia > SK-Y3 > SK-Y3 > JAAYHJ01. The sequence continues at coordinate 1,381 of JAAYHJ010000005.1, read as the reverse complement.
AAGGGGGTTTTATTATGAAAGAGTATAAGCTTACGGAAAGTGAAGAAAAGTTTGCACAATTAATTTGGGAGAATGAACCAATAGGTTCCGGGGACCTTGTAAAGCTTTGTGAAAAGGAGATGAATTGGAAAAAGTCAACAACATATACAGTACTAAAAAAGTTATGTGAAAAGGGCATTTTTCAAAATAAAGATGCTGTGGTTTCATCTAAAATCACAAGGGAGCAGTACTATGCCAGGCAAAGCATACGTTTTGTTGAAGATACCTTTGGAGGATCCCTGCCGAAGTTTTTGACAGCTTTTATCAGCGGTAGAAAATTAAGTAGACATCAGGCCGAAGAGTTGAAAAGACTGATTGACGAGCATAAGGAGGTGTAGAAATGAGGGAGCAATTTCTTACAGTTTTAAATATGAGCCTAACGGCAAGTTATGTAATCCTTTTTGTGATGGTAGTAAGACTGCTGCTCAAAAAAGCTCCTAAGTTCATCTCCTATGTCTTATGGAGTGTGGTTGCATTTCGCCTTATAATTCCCTTTTCCTTTGAAAGCATATTTAGCCTTATGCCACGCAATACGAATGGGGCACCAATACCTCGTGATGTTATTTATCAGCAAAGCCCGCAAATTAATAGCGGGATAGAAGCAGTAGATTCATTTGTAAATCAATTGCTTCCTGCACCTACTGTTGAAACAAGTGCAAATCCACTGCAGATTTATGTGGAAATAGGGGCATATATTTGGATTTTAGGAATAGTTGTATTACTTATATACAGTTTAGTGTCTGTTTTAAAACTAAAAAAGAGTCTTAATAGTGCGAAACTGATAAAAAAGAATATCTATGAAGCTAATAATTTAAAAACACCCTTTGTGTTTGGATTGATAAACCCCAGGATATATTTGCCGGTTGGATTGAGCAAAGAGGAACAAGATTATATTCTTATACATGAACAGACCCACATCAAGCGGAAAGACCATGTCATAAAAGCATTAGCCTTCTTAATAGTGTCCATACACTGGTTTAATCCCCTGGTTTGGATTGCGTTTATGTTAATGAGCGCGGATATGGAGTTATCCTGTGACGAAAGAGTATTGGAAGCAATGAAGGAAGACATTAAAAAGCCTTATGCCAGCTCTTTATTGTCCCTTGCCACCGGGAGGCATATTTTAAATGGGAGTCCTCTTGCCTTTGGTGAAGGGGATGTAAAAGGGAGAATAAAAAATGTTTTAAACTATAAAAAACCAAAGTTTTGGATATTATGCGTATTCCGGATTATCCGGACGGCTAATCCGGAGGCATCCGGACATCTATCCCGAAGGCATCCGGACACCTATTCCGGAGGCATCCGGACACTTTGCCGATAAATTGATTTTATAGTAACCCTG
>JAAYHJ010000080.1 GCA_012735465.1 Clostridiaceae bacterium | reverse complement strand
GATGCATATACAGGATGCTTCCTGATGGTCTGTTCCAGATTGCCATAGAAAAGCTTAAGCAATATCCCATTGAAAAGATAGGATTTGAAACAACACAAGCACAGAGCTATATGAAGCAGAAGTTTGAAGAGGAACTCTGGAAGAATAAAATATATACTCCTGTGGAAGAAGTGATAAGCAGGGGACAAAAGCATGAGAGGATTATCTCCCTTGAGCCGGAAGTTAAAAAAGGGCACATCCTGTTCAATTCTGCCAATATAAGGTATAATAATCAGGTGAAGGATTATAATAAATCGGCAAAATATGATGATGCTCCTGATAGCCTTTATGGTGCTGTACAGTTGGTGGAAGGGGTTAAGAGTATAAGGTTTTATGATAGGAGTTTGCTGTTTTAAGTTGATTGCAGATTAAAATGTGGTATAATTGGCTTAGAAATATTTGTAAAGGGGAGATTTTTTATGATTTGCCCAAAATGCAATTGGGATAATGCTGAAGGTAGTGTTTTTTGTAACAAGTGTGGTGTAAATTTATCTGGTGCCATTCAGGCAAAACATAATTTTAAATTGTTTAGTACCAAAAGAAATATTATAATGGCATGTGCAGCCCTTGTTATCCTAATATTTGTCGTAGTTGAAATTGTGAATTTTAGCAATCCTGTATCGGCATTTAAAAGCAACATCAATAATAATAAATACGCGGAAGCAACTAAGATTTACAACGAGAAAATTAAAGGAGACACAGAAAAAGAGAATAGTGTTAACTCTTTCCTTAAAGATTACATTACTAAAATTCAGAAATCATTTTCAGAAGGCAAGATTGACTATGATACAGCAAAAATCAGTCTGGAGACGATTAGAAATACCCAGTTGGCATCAAGTGATGTTAGCAATGCTATGGATAAAATTAATGCTCTGAACAATTCAAGAATTGCATTTAGCAAAGCTGAGGAGTTTCTCAGAAACAAAGATCTAGCAAATGCTCTTAAGGAATATAAAAAAGTCATACCAGATGATTCCAACTATAATAAGGCCAAAGAGCAGATAGCAAACAATGAAAAACAATATAAGGAACAAGTGCTAAAAAATGCGGAGGATTTTGCTAACAATAAAGATTATGACAAAGCTCTAGGGATACTATCCGAAGCATTGTCTATATTACCGAATGATCAAGATATCAATGCCAAAAATGCGGTTTATCAAAAATTACAAGATGAAAAGTTAGCAGCAGAAAGAAAACAAAAAATGGATGAATTGGCGAAAAACCAAGAGGTGTCAGTTCAAAATATAACTATAAATAAAGATTGGCTGGATGATTACTATATTTCAATTACCGTTAAAAACAATACCAATAAAGTGGTTAAAAAGTATGTTGTTGGTTGGATGGGATTCGATAAAGATGGATATCCTGTAAAGACTGGCTGGCTTTCTCCTGATTTCTTAAAAGAGGGATATGCAGAGGCAAATATCCAGCCGGGAAATACCTATGGTTCTGATAAAGGATGGCAACTAACCGGAGGATTCGATAAAACAATGGAAGCGAGTAAATTTATTGCGTGTGTTAAAGAAGTTGAATACTATGATGGAAGCAAGTGGACAAATGAGTATTACAATTACTGGAAGGATGAATATATGGGAAAACAGTATAAATAAACTTTTCATAATTATTACAGCTGCCTGTACTACTCGGTACGGGCCATTTTTATGTCCATTTGAAAGGAGCGATGTATTTGGATATAAACGAAAACTTAATACTTGAATGCTTGAATGAACTCAACAAAAATGCCAAAGATAAGCAGAG
>JAAYHJ010000079.1 GCA_012735465.1 Clostridiaceae bacterium | reverse complement strand
TTCCAGCCAAATACCAGGATAGGAGTGATACCCTGCAAAAAATCCTTCCAACCCTATACATCCATTAAACAAGTCTTTCATTATGGCAATACCATAAGTATCATCTTTACCGTTTCCATCCGGATCATTGAAGGTAAAAGCTTCTGATATTTTCAAAAGGTCGTCCATTGTTTTTGGAGGCTCAAGTCCCAGCTTTCTAAGCCAGTCTGTCCTAATCCAGATAAACTGGGCACTTTCAATTGAAGAGTCCACATTTGGTATACCCATCAGTTTGCCGTCAAAAGTGGCAGAATCCAGTACCGACGTGCCTTCCTGAGTGTAAACATACTTTGTCAAAGGTGAGGCATAATCATCATAATACCGGGTCATATCTTCAATCACACCTAAATCCGCCAATTGTTTCAACTGGGACGCAGATACGGTTATTACATCCGGAAGATTTCCTGATGCTAATGTAAAATTAATTTGTTGAACATACGCATCTTCTTGATAACCGCCTCTTACAGTCCAGTCATATTTTACATTGATACCTAACTCTTCTTTATAAAGCTTAAGCCAGCGGTTGTCCTCTATCGTCTCCCCCGGTGTTCTTGGTAAAACATTGCACACAATATCCTCATCAACAGCCCGAACAAAAGATATATCTATCTCAGTTTCATACTTTCCAAAGGGATCTTTATCAACTGTCTCTTTTACAGAAGTGCCAAATTCTCTCATGGAACTGCTTTTTTCCTGGATTCGCTGCGTTGAATTATCATTATTAATATTTTTATTAATATGATATGGAGAAAATAGGATAGCTAAAGGAATAACCACGGTTAAAATAATTGCCTTTTTAATAATGCTAAACTTCATATTGCTATCCCACCCTCGCTTAACTTACTTATAAATATTACTACTACTATTTATTATAGCATTAACAATTTAATTATATCAACCAGCGCAATTTACCTGCCCTAATAACCAATAAAATAGCAAGTTCGTCCTTTTCTTTTGGGACTCAAGTCCCAGCTTCCTTAGCCAATTGGTCCCAATCCAGATAAACTGCGAACTTTAACATCGCTACACGGTGGGAAAAATAATATGATTAAAATTAAAGAAACGACCAAAGTTATTGCTATCATTCCTTCATCAATGCTAAACATCTCCGTGGAGAGTACTTCCAAAAACAATTACATAAAAACACAACAACAATATAAATTGTTGTTGTGTTTTTAAATTATTTTTATATATTTCTTTTAAATTATTTAATTTATTTTTGTTTTATAACTTTAAGGTAACAACTCCTTCACACTCGATAAAGGAATACCGTTTGATGACTCAACTGTTTTTCCATCCCAAACAAATACCCTAACCTTATGTTTGTCGGTTATTGTTGACGGTGTCTTAAATCCTGCCCACATTTTTTCCGACGAACCTATGGGTATTTCCTTTGATATAAAAGACAGGTTTATCATCTTTTCATCTTCATAAAGTGCTACGATAACCAAAACTTCTGTTATACTGCTCTTGTTATTCTTTGCTGTAACCACTGCATTAACCATCTCATTTGCTTTCAGCCTATCCGTATCAAATTCTGAAATAATGGTGTATTCACCTTCTTCTGCCGGCTCGGTCACAGTCACGATACAACTGCTTTCGAAACCTCCTGCATAGGCCTTGACAACGGCCGTACCTGGCTGTTCTGCTTTTATCTGTACACTGGTTGTGCCATCATTTTCATTATATACAGGCTCCCCAAGAGATACCGCACTTCCTTCTACTACAAATATTGCTTCCTTATCCGTTGCATCAGCCGGTCCTGCCGTAGCTACCAGTGTATCCACCTCACCTTTTGCCAGTGAAACAGAAGATTTGTTAAGGGATAATTCTGTTATTGGAGTATAGGTTCCATCACTGCTATAATATTGCAATTCAATGTATTGTACTTCTGCTGCACCGGAATTAAAGGAAATCCTTATGGTATTATTACCTGCGTTTAAGTTTATATCCTGCGAGAACGGTGAAAGCTTCCATCCGCTTGGTTCTGACGGGTATGTGTATATAATGGTATTGCTTGTATCCCCATTTATGACGTACTTATGGGATGCACCGCCATAAACAACATTATACACACTCATCTTGTACCTGCCACTATTTGGCACATTTATAGTAAATGTAACCGCACCGTCAGGTCCTCCGTCAGTACCCCTGTCAAGGTAACCTATTACATCACCGTATACTACCCTTGCAGGCCCTTCAAATACAGGATTACATGTCCTGATTACAAACTTCATCGGTGCCGAAAGATTTGAAACCGTTATATACATTGAGGTCGTCACAGCGTCACCCAACTCGCCCTTAAAGCTCATTACAACGGTTGTCGCACCGGAAGCTTTTGCTGTTATTGTACCGTTGCTTACCTCTGCAACATTGGGACGCAGGTTATAATAAGTTACTTTGTTGGTAACATCTTCTGTGTGCCCGTCATAATACTCGGCAGTAACCTTAAAGGATGCTGTGCCGCCGGGATCCATTTCTACCTTGTTCTTATCTACAGTAATCTTTTTAACAGTGAGTTCGGCTTCTAAATCCTTTACTTCCAAGTAAACTGAGTCTGTTTTTCCTCCATAGCTTATATTTATTTTTGTCTTTCCAAAACCAATACCGGTTACAATACCGTCTTTAATATTCACAATGCCTTCCTGTTCCGGTACTGCTTCAGCCTGGGCGGTAACATCTTCGCTTGTTCCGTCCGCATATATGGCTGTAACGGTAATATTTGCAGTGTTGTTTTTAGGATCCACATCAATCTTCTGCCTATCTATTGTTGCATTAATAGCAACCAGTTCATGTTCGTCCTTCTTTTCTTCAAACTTCCAGTAATCAAACTTAAAGAGTTCTTCTGAAGGATTACCTTTAAATATCATGTACAAATCATGTACACCTGTTACGCCGGAAATGCTGGTTGTCTTTGTTACCCAATTGTCCCAGCCACCTGTGAAACCAATGGGAAGAGTTCCTATAACTTCGCCGTCCGCGCTGTCAAGACGCAGTTCAATT
>JAAYHJ010000078.1 GCA_012735465.1 Clostridiaceae bacterium | reverse complement strand
GATCATTTTTTCTCCACTTTTTTGTATTACGGTTGGGTTGAACTTTTTAATGATATTTGTTATCGTCATTTTTCTTACCTCCTGTTTTTTATTGCACTTTTATTATGCACTATTTTGCACCAAATGTCAATACTTTTGGTACAATATTTTTAAAATAGGACTAAAGTCCTATATAAAAATGGGCATAAAAAAAGAACCCCTCTTTCGAGGGGTATTTATAAATTAATGAAGGGGGTCATTTGCCAAGTTTTGCGAATGTTACATCATAGGTGCCCATAGCCGCCATAGTCACCACTACGGCATTAAACAAGGTAATTACTATGTTTTCCGGCGTAAAGCTGCCAGTAAATGCCTGCACCGCAAAAAGTATTAGTGCTGCAATGATATAAACTATATACCGCGTTGGGATCTTCCATACCTTGTCTACTTGAAGTTTCAGAAACTGCACTATAAGCGTAGTTGCTGCTGTTGCCCCGGCAAAAGTGCCGAGAAACTCCCATGTCAAGAATTCATTCATTTTATCGCCTCCATAAATTTATTCCACGCCGCTTTTATTTCATCTCCGGTGTCGCCTTTACTTTGCACAAAATTATCGAAAGTTGCTACTGTTTTGGGACCGGCTAAACCGTCAACATCTGCCCCACTCATACCCAATGTCCGTTGCACATGCTTTACAAATTCCTTATTTTTTGCGTTCCAATCAGTGGCCACGTTACTCACTCCTTTCAATCTCCCAAATTTTACGAACGTGTATTTATCCGTAATCACCACACCATCTTTTGTGCCTTTTGCGTGGAGGTATTGATTGTTTCCGGCATAGATACCGACATGACTTAAATCATCGTTAAAACATAAATCTCCAGGGGTAGTGGATTGAATTTTTTCACATAGCTCATAAAGCCCTGCTGCGGTGTAATCTCCTTTGAAAATACCTAATTTGTTCGCAGCCCACACTATCAGGCCGGAGCAGTCGAATACCTGTTTTCCAAGCCATTTTTCTGCCGAATAACCTGAAAAGTAATATTTGGACCTGCCATGGATTTTTATCAGCCTATCCAAGAGCTCACGAGTGAGGATTTCACCCTGAGCTCCCCAGACATATCCGCAACCTACCTTTAGCAGACACATTTCAAGGAGGGTTTTCTTCCGCAATACCATAGCCCCAGCAATCGCCCGGCCCTGGTTGTAGATATATCCATCCTTGCTCCGGCAAGCTGTGCTACCTCCACCATCACAGTCACAGGCAAACTCACAGTTTATTGACACACAAAATTCAGCAAGTTCTCTTGATGTCATTCCTTTTTTCTTCGTATCATCGCCTTCAACGGTTATGAATACTATATTTCCGTTTTTTAATTGACCGAGGGCTGAACGTGCATCCTTTACATTGCCGTTACCAATGAATACATAATATAAATCAACTCTGCCGTTCTGGACTAATATTCTCCATGTAGGGAATCCAGGAGATGCTACAGGATATTCCCCCCTTTTAAGTCTGCCTTCGGTAAAAGAAACAGTAGGAAAGTCTGGACTTGAGGGCTGCAATACTTTATCCCCATTTTGGATCCTTCCATATCCATCTTTGCCGGTATTCCAATCAAACACGCTCCAATTTATGCTATAGTCCGCATCAGGAGCTATTTGCTGAAGGGTTTCAAGCTGTCCAGATTTGCCAATTTCTATAGTCCACTTATAGACCTCTGGATCAAACTCGAAAGTATGAATTGTTGTACCGTATGCTAAATACTTCTTATACGCCCCATTTGATTCCCCCCTTTATTATTGTCTTGCTCTCTCTAGTAACTCGTCTATTTTCGCTTCTTGTCGTGTTAAACTTAACTGTATCGCTTGTACTACAGCGGTTACTTGTTCCAAAGCTTTTGTATTATTTTTGATTACCTCCGCAAGGTTGTTGTTTTGTTTTTTGTCAAAAATTTTGCTCACAACGAAAACCAACCCTGCAATAGCAAATGTTGCAATGCCGTATTGTGCGATTTCTGCTCCTGGCATATATAGCACCTCCCATTAAATATTTAAACCTCTTGTTCGCATAATAAATCTCATGCGCCGTATGGTTCGCCTGTTATCTGTTCGTATTCTTCTGCCGTAATAACACCTTTGTTAACTGCGACAGCAACCATTTGCTTGTTCCACAATCCTCTATCGTAATTCTTTTTTATTATCTCAAAAGTCATTGTAAACCCTCCTTCTTTATAGACTCATAAGATTCTGAAATTCTAATGCCGCTGCAATTCTTTCCTCGGATGTCGGTTCTGGATTAGGCGGGTTTTCTTCCCAATATGAAAT
>JAAYHJ010000077.1 GCA_012735465.1 Clostridiaceae bacterium | reverse complement strand
TGTAAACATCGTAAATCGATATGATTTCGATGTTGATCTTTCATCAGGTCGGTATGTTGTAGATGCTAAATCCATAATGGGAATATTCAGCTTGGATTTGAGCAAGCCCATAAAAGTGCAAGTGCATAGTGACGATTGCGATGCATTCATGGAAGAAATAAAACCTTTTATCCAATAAATTATAATGTTAAGCAAGCTTTAACAATTGCTTACGTATTAATGAAAAAGCCCTGAGCCAGGGCTTTTTTGTTAATACGTTATTATTTTCTTGTCTCCAACTTTCTCAGGCCGCAAATTTTCACTCAATTCTTCCGGGAAACAGATAGTATCTTTATCTCCATCACTAACATATCTCATTTCCGGGTTTTTATCAAAATAGTCAAGATAATAATACATATCATGTTCTACTCCTTCTCCGGCCCTAACCCTAAGCAGTTTTAAAGGGTCAAAATTCCTGTGTACCGAAGAAGGCGAAGGTTTCCATCCGACAAGCAGTACTGCATCATTTTTGTACTTTATATTATTATACTGTCCTTCTACAATATAATTGAATGTACTATTTGCATATTCTCCAAAAGGCAATGCCAATGTTGAATGCTTGTAATTGGGAAAATAATTATTCATTTTTTCTACATGCTTCCCTATTGCTTCTTGAATAGCCTGCGGATCTGCTTTTGCCAAATTTGTATGACCAAAGGTGTGATTTCCTATATCCATACCCAAATCCAGCAAATACTGCAAGCGTTCTTTTTCCGTTCCTGCACTGCCTACAAAGGCTTCATCATTTATATAAAATGTACCTTCCAGGCCAAAATCAGGATGATTGTTATAAAATTCTTGCATGATTCCAACAGCAGTATCAGGACTTACCACTTTATGCCCATTTTTTTCTATCAGTTTAAACTGTCCATTAGTACCATCATCAAACGTAAAAACAACCGGGCTTGTCCCTGCCGGAATATCAATATTATTTGAAAGAAAATCATCAAGGCTTATAAGCCTGTAACCCTTTTCATATAATATTTTTAAGTCCTTTCTGAAATTTTCAAAGGAACGCCACCATGTATCTTTTTCTTCTTCTCCAAAATAATGATACATTACAATCATTACTTCCCCAAGTTCGTTGGGTTTAACCTTTTGATAATCAATTTGTGTAGTTATATCTTCCTGCTTCTGCTCTTCTGCCCTATTTCTTTCCCCTTGTGCATAATCAATGTCTTTCTGGGAAGGATTATTTTTTTGTGATTCTTCCAGATCAGGTAAACCGGGGACACTGGGAGACGGTTCTGCCGATTTACAACCTGACAGGATGATAAGCAGAATTGTTATAACAACTGCTATAATTTTTTTTTGGTGATGACACCACAATTAACACTCCTTTGTAAATAGCATCAATTTTTCCAGAAAATTGTTAATCTTATGTTAACTTTAATTATATATATTATTGTATTTATTGTCCAGACTAATATACAAAATTCAAGGAAAAATAATAAAGGGCCTCTTTATAAATCATTGCAACAGAGGTGATAAAAATGGCCGATAATGTTTTTGGAAAAAAAACTGAAATGACACCCCCCATGAGACAATACGTCAGTCCAAGAGAATCAAAATCACAAAAAGCCCAATATGAAAGCGGTGGAAAGCCGGGCTTTAGAAAAGATGTAAAAATACCTATGAAGCATAAAGAAAAATAAAATAAACGTCCCTGCAGCCTACAGGGACATTTTTACATAAATGGTCATACCCTTCTCTTATTCCCTTTAGGACATACTTTTACACATATGCCACATACCACTCCTCTTCCGATATGCTGAAAGTTTTTTTTCATGTACTGACTGCAAGCATGGGCATCAAAGATGTGCTCCCTTCCCTTAGTCACATCCCATTCGTTTCCGGTAATGGCCATTGCAGGGCATGCAATCTTGCAAACATTACAATTTTTACAGCCGTCCTTTATTTCAGGCTTAGAAACGGGAAGCGGCATATCCGTCAGAACAGTGCCCAGTCTCACTCTTGGACCGTAATCATACGTAATCAACAATCCGCTCTTGCCTATCCACCCAAGCCTTGCTGCGACGGCCGCCGTTTTATGAGGGAAAATACCTGCATATGTCTCTCCGGTGTCATTAACGGTCTGTGATGCCGGTACAGCTATATACCGGTATCCCCACTGCTGGATAATTAAACCCGCCCTTAGAGTGATTTGGTCAATAAGTGTATTCACTGTCCTGTAATGATGAAAATAGGTATAAGTAGGTTTTGTATCGATTTCATCAATAATGCAATCGGACAATCTCACTGCAATGGAAACCGCATAGGGTAAACTACTGTATTTTTCATGAACCAATTGCCCTACATCTGCAAAACCCACTATAGATGCTCCTAAATCGTATAATTTTTCCTTTAATATCTGTGCCTTATCCATACAAAAATAACCACCTTATTTAAATATAACTTCAATAAAATTATTCTTACTTTTTATTGGCAATACATTTATGATATAATAATTTTTGGGTGATAAGTATGATAAATAATGATATTAATGATATAACCGAAAACAAGCTAATATTACTTTTTATATTGGATAAAATACAAATTCCCATAACAAACACTCAGCTAACAGAGATTGTAATAAAAGATGAGCTCATGAATTACTTCATACTGCAACAATATCTATCCGAGCTTATAAATACATCTCAAATAAAAGTTTATGAGGAAAGAGGAAAGCAGTTATATAAACTTACTCCCCAGGGAAAACAGACACTTAGTTATTTTGTAAACCGAGTTCCGTTAAGTACGCGGGAAAAAATACTTAAGTCGATTTTGGAAAAGAAAAAGGAATTTAAAAAATCTGCCGAGGTTATCAGTAACTATTTCCCTCAAATTGATAACGGATACTTGGTAGAATGCAAAATTGTTGAAAACAAGGTACCTCTCATTGAGTTAAGAATTACAGTAGGAACCAAGGAACAAGCAAAACATGTATGTAAGCACTGGAAAAATAATTATGAAAAAATTTACAATGAAATCATATCATCCCTTATGTTGGATAAAAATAATCAATCCCAGACAAAAAGCCTGTGAGTTTTCAGGAACACAGGCTTTTTCATACAATATTAAAAAAATCTCGTAATAATAACGAGTTTTTTTTGGAGCGGGTGATGGGAATCGAACCCACGCGGTCAGCTTGGAAGGCTGAAGTTCTACCACTGAACTACACCCGCAAATATGGAGCGGAAGACGGGATTCGAACCCGCGACGTTCACCTTGGCAAGGTGACGCTCTACCACTGAGCCACTCCCGCTTATCAATACTTGGTGCGGGCGAAAGGACTTGAACCTTCACGTCAGGGACACTAGATCCTAAGTCTAGCGCGTCTGCCAATTCCGCCACGCCCGCATGGCACTGGTATTCCTCGCAACAAATTAGATATAGACATTATGATTATGCCCTACCTGTTTCAAACATTAATATAATACACCATTTCTAACAAAGAGTCAAGATTTTTTTATTAATAAAACCAGCACCTCCTGTTTAGTTTGTTTTTTGAGCATAAAAAAAAGAAGTGTTAAAATATCACTTC
>JAAYHJ010000076.1 GCA_012735465.1 Clostridiaceae bacterium | reverse complement strand
ATTTTGCACTGCATATAAAGGCATCTTCTTTTACTTCTATGGTTATTGTTTCCGGCACAAGCGGCGGTTCTGTAAGAAATCCCCCAGGTATATTAAAGTCTACCGGTGCAAATACAATCTGCGTACCCCCACCGCTTGCACTCAATTCTTTAAATACCGCAGCTCCTTTAATTGTAACAGTACCTGAAAGGCTGGCAGCCGCCCTTGGAGCATATACGGCTCCATTTATAACATGACAGTTACCCACCATATCATATTTATGACCACCGGCCAAAATATTGCCATGTACCTCTGCACTGCCTCCCAGTGCAACACTTGCATTAGGAGCATAGATGGAACCGTAAAATCGCGCATCGCCTGATATGTTTATCGTATCCTCGCCTTCCACAAATAAATGCAAGCGCTCTTTTTGTGTACTCGTATTTACTATGCAAGATCCGGCAATTGTATGTATTTTTTGGGCAAATATCAATAGCTTCCCTTCTCCGGCAAGGATTACTTGCCCTTCAGAAATATTTAAAGTTTCTACGTATATTTTTTTAACATTGCCTTTGCGCCCTGTGTCAATTGTAAGTTTGCCGCTGCTACTTACCGTAAGGGATTTAAAGTAAGAATCCTGTTCCGCATTACCCATAGTATACTCTTGTCTGGGCCACGGGCCCACATTCAAACTTTCTGCATTGATAAAATCAGCAGATACACTTATAAAATCCGGCATAGGATAAAACATATCCGATTCCAGCTGGTATACACCACCGGTCACATTTTTATTGTCAAAATCAGGCTTATAACCAGGTCCTACAAATAATTTTCCTTCAATCTTACAGCTCCACTGGTCGACATCTACCAGTTCTCCCGAATTGGTACGGGCATCACCCTTAATAACGGCATCCGGCTTAAGCTGTATTTTCCCATCAGTAAAAACCGCATACTCCAGAGCCGGTATTGAATTGCCTGCCGCATACCCTTTGGGAAAGAATATTCCCGTACAAATAACACTCAAAGAGATAATAAGAATAATAGATATTGCTTTTTTCATATTTGCTCTGATCATTTATTATTTCATGGGAATTCAATAATGATCAGAATTTCACCCCCTTTACTCATGTTTGTCCCCAAACGGGTCACCCGTCAGCCTAATATCTCATTTGTTTCTTTCCAGCTAACAACACGCACATTAGTGGTTGCTTGAGTCCTTACCTTAGTTTGCCGCTGCTGCTTTATTTCAGCACCTTTTGAAAAGAATTCGACAGCTTTTTGATCCAGCTTAATAGCATCTTTAACAGCATATTCATTAAACTTTATTCTTATTTTGCTGTTACCGTTTCCAAAGAAAACTATATTGCCCTTTGCAACAATTGCTCCTTCAAAGGTTATTTCTTCTCCTGATGAATTTGTAATATATACATCCCCATTAGAATATATGAGTCCCTTTTTTATAGGAAGATCTGCCAGGTCCAGCACCTTAGAATTGTCATCCTGTTCTTCATTATTATCTTCTTTATGGTTTCTTAAGTAAAGATAAGCACGGCTACTTCTTTTTATTAATGGCCCTGTAGCGGATGTGTCTATTGCCGATTCATCCACCAGCAAATGAAACTCACTGTTCTTTTTTGGCTGGGAATCATCCCCATCTAATATATACGTGGAGCGATTGTACGTTTTTTCCCATTTAGTCTGCAGCTCAGTATGAAATTTCTCAGAATATAGGTTGTTAAAGGGACGTATACCTGCAGCATAATACAAGTTCTTTTCTTCTTGCGAAAGATCTGGGTTATCTTCAATATAACTTTTATACAAAGGAAAATATACTTTCCCATTTGCAGGTACCACACCTAATGAATATCCATCAACCTTACCTTCATTATTACTCCCAATTATAATGTAATCGTCCGGTTTATTCTGTCCTTCTTCCTGCTCTTTTAAAGGATTAATGTTACCCATTGCCACGTATGAGTCATACTTTTCCCTGTCTGCATACCACTCCTTAACATATTTTGCAAACCTACGAACTCTTTCCATCCCGTCCGTACCATCTTTATTAGGAAATAATTCCCTTTCCCTTTCTCTCTCCTGTTCGGGTAAATCCTCACCAACTCCCGAATACATTGGAAACTCCGGATCATTTATATCCGGCACCTCACCTAATCTCAACCTCCATAGGTAGTCAAACACCTCTTCGTCCTCAGCGGCAAAACCATACCTGTAAGCGTTATAATTTCCGCCTATGGAAAGGCTTTCTCCGGTTTTATAAGGAATATACAAATCCTCTTCTTCCATGTGCCTGTAAACAGACTCTACAAAAGCAACACCACCTATAAATATCTGCTTTCCTATATCAATGGTGGATTCATAGGAGCTGTCGTTATAGATGATACTGGAGCTCTGGTTATGATAATTGTTGCCAATATTTTTATCATCCGTACCTGAACGAAAGGCAAACAGGCTTCCTTCCACCTTAATATAATCCCCTTGTCCGTTTACCTCCAAATCATCTGACAAAAGAAGATTCCCATTTATCTTAATTTGCCCGCCCTTACTTTTCTTTTCCGTTTGAGTTGACTGGGCAACAGCAATAATATCATCATAATCATCGTCATCAGAATCATTATTGTAATTGGAATCACTTCCAATGATAATGCTGGAATTACCGTATAGGGCGTGGATATAGCCGCGTGTAACAGCCTTTCCCAAAATATTGAGGGTTCCTTTTTGAGGTAAATTGATACTTTGATTATTATCCAGACTTGTTCTAATTCCTATATTAGAAACAATGTCAGGCTCAAGCCCTGCAATAATCCCTCCGTATTTTTCCCCGGGCTGGTTATTGCCATTGGGCACAGTACCCCATGCATATACTGCATCAGCATTTTCATCTTTCGGCTCAATGGTAACTTCTGCCCCCACTGCAACCAGGTTTTTTTCAGTGGTAACAGGTCGGTTCCATATGGGATTATTGGGTTGTTCAACATTTATTTCTTTTTCTATGACGAGCAGTTCCGGCTGTTTTAACAGTTCAAACTCCGCCGAAACCGTTTTACGAATCTTATTGACTGTTTTTTGCACTCTAACTTTTATGCTAATATCGCTATCAGGTTCAATATCCGAAATTTTGGGAATCTCATATTTTATAATAACATCATGGCCTTTAAGCTTATTAAATTCCCCGATAATGTACTCTTTACCGTATCCATCACATATATATTCATTATATAATTCGTTATATCTGTTTACGATATCCTCATCGGTCATTTCATTCATTTGGGCCTCTTTATCAACCATTTCTTGTGCATACTGCTGTCCTTTAATAGCTGCCCTTTCCAAAATTGCCTGAATCTTTTTCATGGTACCATCAGCTTCATAAAAGGCACTGTTAGAATCCACATATGCCATGCTCATCATCCAGTTGGCCATAGAGCCCGTAATCAACGCCAAGCCCAGTACGCTGAGGATTGAGATAATCATTATGGAAAATACAAATGTTGACCCATCCTGCCGTTTTAATGTATAATATACTTTTTTCATAACATCCCACCATCATTTATACATGGCATCATTGGAATTCAAATTTGCCAGTATCCTGTTTGTTATCGCATCGTATACGGTAATAACAATATCATAATCATCCACGGTCATACCGTCCGTTGATTCGGAAGACTGCTTAAAATCATTTAAGAATACAAAATTTCCTTCATGGTTTTCAAGTATAATTTTCCCTTTTGTATACTCATCGTAAGTTTTAAACACTGTTACGTTCCTTTCTTCACCATCCTGCCCGGTTCGGTTATACAACTTCACAGTAACAATTGATGAAGAATCCCTTGGCTTTTTAACGGCCACGGTATTCACTATTATATTCTTTTTATCAATGTTTCCCGATGCATCCACTTTCTCTATATAATCCTGGTAAATATAAATTTCTTCTGTTATTTCGCCAATTCCTTCAGACGAATAATCATCATATATAATGTCCGCATCAGGAATAGGAACGGGCATACCCCTGGCAACAGCGTCCTCATTTTTTTTATGGGTGATATTTATTTTCACCTTATACCTTGCATTAGCAGGTTCTATTCCATCGGAAGAAGGAATTCCATTCAAAGAAGCATCATAGTATACATAGGTATCAACTTCGTTCAACGGATAAATCTGCTTTATTTTTTCCATCAGCATATTTGCAAGCTGATAGGCTTCCGTCTTCCTTTTGGCTTCCTCATTCTGACGCACTGCTGAAACAAACATCATCGTAAGAGGCAAAGCGATAATTCCCAGTATTGCTACGGATACAATTACCTCTATAAGCGAAAAGCCCTTACTGTTTATTAAAACCCTATCTCTCTTCAACTGAAATAGCACCCTTTTTCACATTAATGTTTACTCTTGAATTCCACTGTTCCTTATTCATATCAATAATCAGCTTATTACCGGTATTATTATAAATATTTAGGTTTACTCCGGCTGCATCCTGGGGAATTACAGGTTTTTTAGAGATAATCTTTAATATAACCCCCCTGCTGTCCACCGGGCTGAATTCCAGATCGGAATTAAAATCCACCGGATAGGATGCACTGCCCGTACTATATTTATAAAAATACCTGCCGTTTCTCTCTTCAACATGGAAATCCACATCAAAGAATCTATTACCATCGGCATATATTTCAGAGCCGATGCTCTTGCTTTTGCCCAAAATAACGGCAGGGGCATCATCCGTTACAGGATTTAATATCAAATAAAAGTCATAAAGGCTGACGCTCTCCGCGTTTTCCTCACTGCTTTCCTCTTCCTCCGGTACCACCGTTTCCACCTCTTCAAGTCCGGCAGGGGACTCGAAAGGATTATCTTTACCTGTTTTAGTACTCGTTTCCCATTCGGGAAGCTTTTGCGTGCTATCCTTAAACCCATAAAAGGTAAGAGATAAATTCCCTGTTACATTATTTCCTTCGCCTTTTGCAAAGGTAATATCCGTAACCGATATCTTGTTCTCGTAACCTGCCACCAGTGCAAGGAATTTTTTAATCTGTTGATAACTTGCAACATAACTGGCACGTACAGTCATCTTAATACCCGTATTATCGGCTATCCCTTGTGCATCCTGTGTCTCTTCCTGCTTTTCTCCTTCACTGTCCGAGGGAATAATCTGCCCCAGTAGTGATTGTTCTTCACTATTATCCTGTTCTTTTTGTGCTTCATCGGATAATATCGTGGTCACTTCGCTAAAGGATACATTTTTAAGTTGTACACCGCTTGCATTTTTTAATTCATTTAAAATAATAATAACCCTTTCCTGCAGTATATCCGGCGGAAGCAGCGTGTTCAAGTGCTCCAGTTGGTATCTTATGAATTTTTCCTTTGCCTTAAGCTCGTCGTTTTGAACCGATTTATCATTTAATATACTTAGGTCCGTCTCCAGCTTTTGCACTTCTTCTCTTAAAGCAGATATCTTTTTTGAAAGAGGAGAATAGACAAAAAAGTACAGTACACAAAGTACAACGATTAACAAAAGCAACACAAGAAGCTTTTTATCTTTTTCCGACAGTTTCATATGTTAATTATCCTTTCCTGCTTTAAAAGTACAGTTCATAATAAAACTTACTCCTTTAGTTTCTAAATCTCCGCTGCTACCGGATCCCCTTTCTGTTATACTTGGTACAAATACTTTTTCAAAGAAAGGTACTTTTTTCATATTCCGTATAAGTTCTGCCACAACCAGCTCATTTTCTGCAATGCCGGCAATGGTGACACCGCTTCTGGAAGTAGTTAAAGAGAGAAAGAATACTTCCCCAGGCATAAGCTCTTCCGTCTGCTCCAGCACTGCAAGGATATCGTAATCCTCTTGCTCCACGACGGACAGAACTGCCTGCCGCATATCCAGTTTTCTTTGCTCAAGCTGTATTTCTTTTTCTATATCTTCAACATTTCCTATTTTTGTAATGCTGTCTTCAAGGTATCTCTTCCTTGCTTCCAACTGAACTATCTCATTATAAGGAATAAGGAGTAAAGAAAAGGTGGTTTCTGCAATCAAAACAGACAATAATATTATTAACTTGGTTCTATCCCTGCTTTTTCTTTGTTTTATAATCCTATATGGCAACAGATTAATATCTTTTGCTATCAATCTTATCATCCTTACTATTTTTTAAGTACTGCTCCTAGGCAGTTCGCAAAAAATGGCTGAACCTCATAAAATTCAACATAGCTTCCTCGGTATAATACCGTATTGAATTCAGAAATTCTTTCCGTGGCAATATTAAAAGTTTCTTCGAAATATTCATCCAGCCCTTTGATAAGGGAACCACCCCCAACCAAATAAATCCGGTCAATCCTGTTTCCCGTACTGCGTGACCTGTAAAAATCAAAAAATCGAGACAAATCGTCAACAATGTCTATAAGCACTGTTCGAATGCTTTTGCTGACAGACACTAATTCAGGAATACCCAATTCGGTATCATAGTACATTATATTAGCTTTTTTAATCTTTAATTTATCTGCTTTTTCAAATGAAATGTCAAGGTTTTTTGCAATCATATTTGTAAAGTCCTGACTCCCGTAATGAAGTATACGGTTAAACTGGAATATACCTTTTGATAAAATAGAAACAGTGGTTGTTTTGCATCCTATATCCAGTATTGCTACCGCTCCTTCATTTTCCTTCTTTTCTTTTTTGCTGTCATACATGAGCTCATTTTTCATAAATTTTACTATGCTGTTTCCTGCAAAATCAATTGATAAAACCTTTAAACCACATGCTTCTGCCAGCTGCACATATCCCTCTATAATTGCAACGGGAACTGCTACAAGAAGCACCCTGTATTGTGAACTTTTCACATTTGTTATTTCTTCCAAAACCTTATAATCTAAAACATAATTATCAATATTCACAGGAAAATACTGTACAGATTCCATCATTATCATTTTATGCAGCTCTTTTGGCTTTACCTTTGGCATAATTACCTCCCGGGTAATGACAGAGGTTCCCGATATGGTAATAACCGCATTCTTTTTACGCATTTTTTTGGTTCGGAGCACTTCCATTATGTTTTCAGCCATAACAGGAATATCCATTATTCTCCCATCATCCACCGTCCCGGGTGGTGTTGGAATCATTGCAAACCGGTCTACATAAATTTTACTTCCCGATACTTTCACTTGTGCAATTTTTGTGTTACATGAACCTATTTCTAATGCAATAGTTTTTGGTACAAACAAGTTTACCCACTCCGTTAATATCTTATTTTATGCATGTTTGTTAATGAAACAAACTCCTCTTTTGCCTTGTTAACCCACACTTCCATTGTAACGGTAACCGACTGCAGCTTACCGTCATCCGTTCTTTCCTCTTCAATCACAAAATCTCTGACATTGTACACCAGTTGATTTTTAACCTCATTAATTTCCTGATAAACAATTATCTCGTCCGTATTTATATTTTTCTGTTTATAATAACGGTAAATTCTATCGCCTAAATCCAGCCTAATTTTTTTTTCCCCATTATCATTTTCTATGCTTATATTATCAGCTCTTCTTAAATCGGTCATTATCCTGTCCATACCTGCACGAAGCTGCTGCTGTGCATCTATTTTTGCAGTTTCAGTATAATAAGTAGTATAATTGGAAATAAAAAAAACAGTCATGGGTGCCATAATAATCCCTACAATTGTAATGGTGGTAAGAAGCTCGATTAGCGAATATCCTTTACAATTCATTAGTATATTTCGAATCCTTTTCATTTTCACCCCTACCTGTTTTGTCCAGTAACTATTCTTGCTCTTCCTGTCGCCACCGATACTGTTACCTCTAATGTGTTCCCCTTCCTGTTTCTAAACGTAAAAGTACCCGCCCTATTAGGTGCACCCGTTGGAGAAAAGGATAGATAATTACCTTCATAATTGCTTTTGTAAGTAATTCCTTTATCCAACCTGACTGTATACAGCACATTAGTATCACACTGAACACGGTAATAATCGGAATATTGTCCGTAACTCACATAAAGCCTGTATCGATCATTCTTTTCATAAATCGCTTTCATTTGTACGTAACGTATATCACTAATAAGTTTATTGGCACATTTGCGCATTAAAACATCCTGGTCCATTTGTATGTGATAAACCGCCATGAATAAAAGAATTCCTATAATAAGCAGTGTAAGCACCACTTCCAGCAAAGTATGTCCCCTGATGTCAAATGCTCTTTTCATTGGTATCCGATCCTACTTTACTTGTAAAAATTCAAATACCACCTCAGAAAATCCTGTCCATAAATGATTGAAATAAAAATTCCTGCTGACAAAAAAGGTCCGTAAGGAATCCTCTGTTTTAATTTAATTTTTTTAAGAACTATCAATATAATTCCTATTACAGAACCAATGCAAGAACCCAATATTAAGGAAAGCAGTATTAATTTCCAGCCTAAGAAAAGTCCAGATACCGCCATCAATTTAATATCACCGCCGCCCATATTGCCTCCGGATAAAACAGCAATTATAAGAAGCGGTACGCTGGCAGCAAAAAAGCCTATAACTGCTTCCAATATTGTAATGCTATTATTAAAAAATGAATAAATAATACCTGCTATAAGTAAAACAACTATTATGCGATCTGGAATAATACTGTGAGCAAAGTCGATAAAAGAAATTACAATTAATGCAGAAACCAGAAAAGCCATTCCCAAAAGCTGTACTGATAGTCCGTACGTGTTGTAAATTAACAGGTAGGCTGCCGCATTCAGCAGCTCTACCAGTGGGTAACGTATTGAAATTTTATTTTTGCAAAATCTGCATTTCCCCTGTAACAGGATGTAGCTTACCACTGGAATTAAGTCATACCACTTAATCCGCCTGCCACATACCGGACAGTGGGACGGCTCAGTCACCACTGTCTGGTTTAGTGGAATTCTATGGATGCAAACATTTAGGAAACTACCTATTAGCAGACCCAAAATTAGTATAAATAGCGGGATAATCATATTATATCATTCCGATTTCCATGCACCATCAGGAGTTGGGTAAAGCTGAGTATAATCATTATCATTTTTCCCGTCACCTGTTTTTGCATAAATTATAAGTTTGCCCTTTTTTATTTCAAAGTAAAAATTCGGTTCTTTAGCTGCACCTAATCTTACTTGTGGCGCATGACTTAGTGGTTCCGGTATAAGCCAATCTAATTCATCCGTTACTGGTGTTTTATCATAATTATTTCCAGTAGGGGCACCTTTAGCACTTAAAGCCATAGCCTGCAATATTGAATTGGCTATAGTGGTGGCATTGGCCAAATCGGCATTTATCCTTGATTTATTTATTGCCCCCATAATATTTGGTGCTGCAATACCCGCTAATACCCCTAAAATAGCAATAACAACAATCAGCTCAATCAATGAAAAACCTTTCTTATTCTTTAACATCTTACAAATTCTTTTTAACATTTTTGACCCTCCTTTAAATTTTAAACCTACTTAACTATAGTTACATGTACATGTATATAATAAATACCACCTGAATGGTACTATTACCCTAAAATCCCTTACAAACACCATATATTTTTCTCGGTTTAGTTAGGAATCCTTTTTTTGCACCTGCATAATTACATATTGCTGATATTTTCGTACATACCAAATATAGGCTGCATAATTGAAATAATTATAAACCCTACCACCACTGCCATCACGCATATGATCAACGGTTCCAGCAGCGAGGTCATTCTTGAAATTGCAGCTTCTACCTCATCATCATAAAAATCTGCGGTTTTATTAAGTACACTCTCCAGCGTTCCCGTATCCTCTCCTATCCGCACCATATATGTTACCATGGGCGGAAACACGCCTATTTGCGCTATTGGCTGTGCCAGACTTACACCCCGGCTTACTTCCTGCTGTGCTTTTTCCAGCCCCTTTGCTACAATATAATTGTCCACGACTTTTGCAACAACCTCAAGGGCGGTTAGCAAGGGCAATCCGGAAGCTAACAGGGTACTTAACGTCCTTGTAAAACGTGAAGAAATAATCTTTTGATTAAGCATTCCGACAACCGGAATATACAGCTTAATCGTATCAATAGTTTTTCTGCCCGTATCTGTGGACGCATAAAATCGGAACAGTAAAATTCCTCCTATTACAACTGCCAAAATGATATACCAATATTTTCTTATAGTACCGCTTATACCAATCAAAATCCTGGTTGTCGCCGGAAGCTCTGCTCCTGCCTGGGCAAACATTGAAACGAAAGTAGGTACCACAAATGTTATGAGTATACCCACAACCAGTACTGCAATTATGGAAATCATGATGGGGTAAGTCATAGCTGTTTTTATCTTTTGTCTCAGCCGGTTTTCTTTTTCAAAATGCGTTGCCATTCTCTCCAATGCCACATCAAGGCTACCGCTGACCTCCCCCGCCTCTACCATGTTCAACAGAATTGATGGAAACACATTATGCTCCCGCATGGAATTGGATAAAGTATTTCCTTTTTGCACGGCACTATAAACCTTCTCAATTACTTCCCTAAGCCTTTTATTGGCGGTTTGCTGTCTCAAAATATCCAATGCACCCAGGACGGAAACACCTGCATTTATGATAGTTGAAAACTGGCGACAAAATACTGCAATATCCTTAAGTTTGACCCTGCTACCAATATTAAATTTTATATCCTTTTGAAGAAGACCTTGTTCATTCACCTGAACAGGAAAACAGCCCTTCTCCTTCAGCATGGACAAAACGGTGGAAGAATCATTGGCTTCCAATGTACCCTTTATATCACTTCCATCCAATGTTTTTGCCTTGTACATATAAATCGGCATCGATGCTACCCCTTTACTCTTTATACTTTAACAATAAGCCGCATCTGTCAGACATTATATTACGCTATTTACAACATCTTTCCTAATATTTCCTGATCTACGGCATACATCATCGCATCCTCCTTGGTAATCATACCCCTGCGGTATAAATCTGCCAGGGCATGGTCCATTGTCTGCATTCCATACTTTATCCCCGTCTGAATTGCGGAGGTTATCTGGTGAGTTTTCCCTTCCCTTATCATATTGCGGATTGCCGGATTTACAATCATCACTTCAACGGCAGCAACTCTTCCTTTCCTGTTCTTACACGGCAAAAGCTGTTGTGAAATCACCGCCTGTAGTACCGTTGACATCTGTAAACGGACCTGCTGCTGCTGATAAGGAGGGAAAATATCGATTATCCTGTCAATGGTCTTTGCTGCGCCGACAGTGTGCAGGGTGGATAACACAAGATGTCCTGTTTCTGCAGCAGTAAGGGCAATGGAGATGGTTTCCAGGTCCCTCATTTCTCCAACCAGAATCACATCCGGGTCCTGCCGCAGTGCAGCTTTTAACGCACTGGCATAAGATTGGGAATCATAGCCAATCTCTCTTTGGTTTACTATGCTTTTATCATGCTTGTGTAAATATTCAATTGGATCTTCCAGAGTAAGAATATGTTCATGCCTTTGATGATTTATAAGGTTGATCAGGGATGCCAGCGTAGTGGATTTACCACTTCCGGTGGGACCGGTAACCAAAATCAAGCCCCTTGTTTTCTTGGACAGCTCAATAACCGAAGCCGGAAGTCCCAGCTCTTCAGCATCGGGTATCCTGGATGCCACGGGTCGTATGGCGGCTGCCATAGTACCTCTTTGCTTGAATACATTTACTCTGAAGCGTCCGATACCATGTTCCGATATGGAAAGGTCCAATTCTCCCTTTTCAAGAAAACGGTGAAACTGTTGTTCTGTAAGCATCTGCCGGACCAACTTTTCCGTATCTTCAGCTTTTAATCGTGATTCTCCAATCTGAATAAGCTGTCCATTTATCCTCATGGTAGGCGGAATACCTACTGTTAAGTGAATATCTGATGCTCCCTTTTCTATAGAATATTTTAATATCTCCTGGATGTTTCTCATATATCATCCCCTGTTGCTACTTTATTCTAACGAATAAGCCACACGGACAAATTCATCTATAGTTGTGATTCCTTGTACTACCAGTTGTGCACAATTCTTTTTGAGGGTGTTCATCCCTTCCCGGAGTGCCTGCTCACGTATTACATCAGCAGATTCCCTGCGGTTAATAAGCTGCTTTATCTGATGCGAAATAGGCATTAATTCATAAACACCTATTCTACCCTGGTATCCCGAGTTATTGCATGCATTGCACCCTTTTCCACGATATAAGGAAGTTATTCTTACACCTCCTGCAGAATACAGCATATCCACCTCACTGTTCAGTGGCATATATTCTTCTTTGCATCGGGGACAAATCTTTCGGACCAGACGCTGGGATATTACACCGACCAGCGATGTACTGATTAAAAAGGGATCTATATTCATATCCATCAAACGAGAAATAGTGCTGGACGAATCGTTTGTATGGATAGTACTAACCACCAGATGTCCCGTTACCGCCGCCCTGACTGCAATCACCGCAGTTTCCCTGTCCCTTATCTCTCCAATCATGATTATGTTCGGGTCCTGCCTCAAAATGGAACGCAAGGCAGTGGCAAAATCCAATCCCACCTTGGGGTTTACCTGCACCTGATTAATACCGTCTAAAGTAACCTCTACTGGGTCTTCAACCGTTACAATATTTATATTTTCACGGTTTAATTCCCGGATAGTGGTATAAAGCGTGGTAGATTTCCCACTTCCTGTAGGCCCTGTGATAAGTATAATACCATGGGGATTTTTCAGAATCTTCTCATATTTTTGCAAATCATCAGGGAAAAAACCCAGCTGCTCCTTGGACTTTAACAGTTCCGCCTTATCAACTATCCTTATAACTATCTTTTCACCATGTATGGTAGGTAATGCAGATACCCTAAGGTCATAACTGTCTCCATCAACCATCATTGAAATGCGGCCGTCTTGTGGTTTTCTCTTTTCTGCAATATCCATATCTCCGGTTATCTTGATTCGCGTAGTAATGGCAGGCAACAATTGTATATCATGGCGCATTATTTCTTCCAACTGTCCGTCCCTTCTGTATCTTATCCGGATGTAATCATCAAAGGGCTCTATGTGTACATCACTAGCCCTTGTCCTGATTGCCTGCTCAATAATTGAGTTAACCAGTTTTACAATGGGAGCACTGTTTACTACATCTTCAATGTTGGCATTTGCATTTTCCGTAGGCGCCGCCATCATACCATATTCTTTTTTATACTCCTCCGCTGCTTTCATTGCTTCCTGCTTGCCATAGTAAATATCAATAGCACGGTTTATGTCATCAGGCGTGGCAATAACAGGATATACTTCCATGCCTGTAAAAATGCTCACATCATCAATGGCAAAAATATTAAGCGGATCACTCATTGCAACAATGAGCTTATCCTGTTCAATTTTTATCGGTATAAGCTCATGCCTTTTTGCAAGGTTTTCACTTATTTTTTTTGGCGCTTCCGGATCTATAATATACTTATCAAGAGAAACATGGGGGATACCCAGTTGAAATTCAAGTACCTGTATCATTTCTTCCTGAGTTATATACTTTTT
>JAAYHJ010000075.1 GCA_012735465.1 Clostridiaceae bacterium | reverse complement strand
TTACAATAGTATTCACAAGAGATCCTCCTTTTCAAAGGTTTTTGATGGTGATTCTATTGTATCAAAAAGTGAGGATCTCTTGTTTTTTTATCCTTAAAATGTCCTACAATTATTTTACACTATGAATGATTAGAATAGTGTATGTCAAAGGATGGTTTTCCTGATATTCTTCATTTCATAAGATGTTTTGCCTTGCATGTAAGTGCTTAAATATGTGTAGCATTCTCTTGACTTTTACTATCAATAATAGTAATATTAGTGATAGTAAAAGGAGGTACGATGATGTCAGCTATTGACTTAGCAATACTTGGTATGGTGTTAGAAAAACCACAAAGTGCATATGATTTACAAAAAGATGTAGACTATCATCAATTTCCAAGGTGGACAAAGATAAGCACTCCATCCATATACCGGAAGGTTATTCAGCTTCGGAAAGAAGGTTATCTTCATTGCGATATTGTTAAAGGGGATAGACTTGCTGATAAGGCAGTGTATTCTATCACAGAAAAAGGACGCGCTTATTTTGAAGAACTTATGAATACTTATGTAAATCAGCCGATATCATTTTTATTTGATTTCAATGTCGTTATTACTAATCTTAATAAAATTGATAAGAAACATGCTTTGGATTTGGTAAATAAGTTACGAAGCAACATTATTGCTTCGGCTAAAACAAATGATGAATATGCTGCTAAATATGCAGATATCCCTCTTGTTGGAAGAACTATTTTTGAACAGCAGAGGATGCTGTATCGTGCTTTATTGGAATGGCTTGACTTATTTGAAATCCAGTTCAAAGAAGATGGACATTATGGTAATAAAATGTAATTTAGCCATTTTGTTTGAAAATCCCTTTTGGATAGGGTTATATGAGCGGGTTTATGGTGACAAATATGAGGTCTGCAAAATAACATTTGGTGCAGAGCCCAAGGATTATGAGGTATACGATTTTATGCTAAAAAACTGGCATAAGCTAAAATTCAGTCCACCAGTTAAAACAGATAAGATCGAAGAGCGGAGAATTAATCCCAAGCGCATGAAACGAGAAATTAATAGACAACTGGAGAATAAAGGAATTGGTACTAAAGCACAACAAGCCTTAAAGCTACAATATGAGCAGAGTAAAACTGAGTTAAAGACTAAAATACGAGAACAGAAAGAAGCTGATAAGGAACGCAAATATGCTCTGCGGAAGGAAAAGAAAAAAGCGAAACACAAAGGGAGGTAGTGTTCTTAAGAAAACTAAGTATCCGAATTGCCACACCAGTTGGCAAACAGCATGGTACACCAGTCGTATATTTAGTGGTTGGCGTGATGAAAGAAGGGATAGTGAAAAGTTTGGAGATTATTTATACCGCAGCTATAGATGCTACATAGGGTAAAAGGGAAATCAGTTAGGTAATATAGATTTTACATTGGATATCATACCTGAACTGCAATGTATATGGATTCCACCATAAGAGGGATTCTGTTCTCCGAAGCGGTGCCATAGGAGATATAAAAGATGGATTTGTTTGCAGATGAGAGTACTGTTGAAAAAGGAAATGGAGGTATATTATGATTTTTGTATGTTATCCGAAATGCACTACCTGCCAAAAGGCTAAGAAGTGGCTTGAGGCAAACGATGTAGCCTTTGAAGAAAGGCATATAAAAGAAAATAATCCTACAGCCGAGGAATTGAAGGATTGGCATAAAAAGAGCAGTCTACCGCTGAAAAAGTTCTTCAATACCAGCGGACTTCTGTATAAGGAATTGAATATGAAGGACAAACTCCCGACCATGAGTGAGGATGAACAGTATAACCTTCTGGCATCAGACGGTATGCTTGTGAAGCGACCGATTCTTATCGGTGACGACTTTGTTCTGGTAGGTTTTAAGGAAGCTGATTGGAAAACCGCACTTGGCATAAAATAATAGACTTTATATAAATTACAAAATACATCTTTTTTCAAGCAGAATGGTTTGTGATGATGTGAACCTTGTGAATCTCCAATGGATATTTGCGGTGATTTTTTGGAATAAGAATTAATGAAATCAGAAGATGTAAATGTTGAGGATGTATTAATTTAAAAAAATAAAAGAAAACCTGTCAATGTGGCATATGTCCTCGATATGTGATTATGGTAACATATCGAGGACATATTTTTTGTGCCTTATTTATTGAAATAAAATAAAAATAAATGGGTAAACAATAAAAAACTGGTATAATAAACATATGAAAATAATACAGAGAGGTACTTTGTATTGAACGTTATTCAACAATTATATTGCGTTTTGCCATTTTATTGCAGGAGCAATGGTGCTTGCTATATGTAGTGGTAAGGCATTGGTGGCAATAAAAACGGATCCGTCTTCGGGCTATTTAGTTTTTGCTTATGTATTGCTTGCCGATACATGTTTGGCGGCTATACCGTTTTACGTTGCGCTGTATCAATCTTATAAACTCCTGAACCTTATTGATTCTGACCGGGCTTTTTTAGAATCATCAGTAAAGGCATTGAATATCATTACGCGCTCAGCTCTCATGGAATTTTTTGTTTGTACACTGGGCGGCTTACCCTTCCTTTACGCATTGGCGCAAAAGGAAGATGCTCCGGGCCTTGTTATCTTCGGGATGGGGATAGCCGGTGTTGCCTTTATAATCTTCATGTTTGCCTCTGTTCTTAACCAAATTTTGCAGAAAGCCATTTATATAAAATCTGAAAATTATTTAACGATCTGAGGTGGATGATATGCCGATTGTAGTTAATCTTGATATAATGCTTGCCAAAAGAAAAATAAGCGTCACATAGCTTTCGAAGAAAATTGGGATAACGATGGTGAACATTTCCATACTTAAGAACGGAAAGGCAAAGGCAATTCGGTTTTCAACTTAGAAGCCATATGCAGTGCTTTGGACTGCCACCGGGCGATATTCTGGAATACATGAAAGATGAAGACACTTGTGGATAATGATTTTTCATATAACAGATGAAGGAGCTGACATACATGATTGGTAAAAATGGGATACGCATTATTTATGGGGATAATCCTAAGCAAATGGTAAAAGAGTTGCTTGAAGTCGTAAAACCTGAAGAAGAAATAATAAATAAAAACGCACTTATTGGAATTAAACCAAATCTCGTTGTAGCAAAACCTTCCAGCTCAGGAGCAACAACTTCGCCTGAAATAGTGGCGGGGCTCATCGAATATTTAAAATCAAAAGGGCATGATAGAATAGTAATTATGGAAGGCTCCTGGTTGGGAGACAGGACATCGGAAGCCTTTAAAGTATGCGGATATGAGAACTTGTCCAGGAAGTACAATGTTCCTCTTATTGATCTTCAAAAAGATAAATACAAGGAATACGAAGTAGGCGGTTTGAGGATAAACCTTTGCGATTATGTTACGAAGGTTGATTATTTAATAAACATACCGGTTCTCAAAGGGCACTGCCAGACCAACATCACTTGTGCTTTAAAGAATATGAAGGGCTGTATACCCAATTTCGAAAAAAGAAAATTTCACACCATGGGTTTGCATAAACCTATTGCATACCTGAACAAACTAATAAAACAAAACCTGATAATTGTCGATGGCATGAATGGAGACCTTAACTTTGAAGAAGGCGGCAATCCGGTTCAAATGAACAGGATAATCATAGGAAAGGATCCTGTGCTGATAGATGCATATGCGGCACATTTGATGGGCTTTAGCATTGAGGAAGTTCCGTACATTGCCATGGCTGAAAGCATCGGTGTAGGCACTGCCGACTTGGCAAAGGCTGATATTATTGAATTGAATAAGGACAGTGGAACAAGGAAACTAACACCTTCAAGAAGGGTTCAACAGTTATCACGGTATATTATAGAGGACAGCGCCTGCTCAGCCTGCTATGGAAGCCTTATTTATGCACTGGAAAGGCTTGATGAAAAAGGCCTTTTGAATAAATTAAAACAAAAACTGTATATTGGCCAAAATTTTAAAAATAATAAGTATGATGGGATAGGTATAGGTACATGTACTTCAGGATTTGATAAACATGTTAAAGGCTGCCCTCCAAAAGCCAGGGATATTGTGGAATGCCTGGAAGGACTTATATAAAAAAGAAGGATAATGATATAATATAATATAATAGATATGATTTTTCGATTGTTTATTATACAAAATAAACAATTGATATTTTCCAAAGCTTGTGGTAAACTAATCCAATAAAGTATATATTATGAAATGCGATGAAAGGAAAGAGTAGGTAACAATAGCTTTTACAGAGAGCCCAGTTGCTGAGAATGGGTAAAGCGAAGGTTACTGAACATGGTCTTGGAGCAGCGTACCGAGAAGTTGATTTTTACTTTTAGGCTACGACGGGTTCTCCCGTTACAGAGATAGAGTATCGGTAATTTCTTATTACCCGTACTTGATGAGGTTCATTTCGTGAGGAATGGATGAAGAAGGGTGGTAACACGAAGCATAAGCTCTCGTCCCTGGATATTTTGTATTCGGGACGAGGGCTTTTTTATACTGATTTTATGATTTTATATTAAAAAAATAAAAAGAGGAGGGACTATAATGAAATATATTTTAATTGGAGGTGCCTGGCCTTATGCCAACGGCTCGCTTCACATTGGTCATGTGGCAGCTTTGCTGCCGGGAGATGTTCTTGCAAGGTATTATCGCTTAAAGGGCGATCAGGTTTTTTATGTTTCCGGCAGTGATTGTTATGGAACGCCAATAACAATTCGTGCAAAACAAGAAGGCAGAACGCCAAAGGAAATCAGTGATTATTATCATGACGAATTTTGTTATGTGTTTGAAAAACTGGGGTTTAGCTATGATTTATATAGCAAAACTGCAGACTGTTCCCATATAAAATTTGTGTCGGATTTTCATAAAAAGCTTTACAAGAGTGATTATATTTATGAAAAGACAGCACCCCAAGCTTTTTGTGAACATTGTCAAAAGGTGCTGACCGATCGTTTGGTTAAAGGTATTTGCCCAAAATGCGGAAGCCAGACAAGAGCCGATCAGTGTGATTATTGCGGCACGGTTTTAGAACCGGAATCGGTTATTACTCCCGTTTGTTCAGAATGTGGCAACATTGTTAATTTTTTAGAAACAAAACAGCTCTATATTGCATTATCCAAACTTGAAAACCAGCTATTAAACTATCTTTCATCAAAATCTAATTGGAGGAAAAATGCAGTTGCTTTTACGAAAAAATACATTGACGAGGGGCTAAGGGATAGAGCAATTACGAGAAATCTTGACTGGGGCATAGATGTTCCAAAGGAGGGATATGAGGATAAAAAGATATATATATGGGCTGAAAATATACTTGGTTATTTATCTGTAAGCAAGGTGGTCGCAGAAAGGCGGGGAGTTAAGTTTGAGGAATTATGGGGTAGCAATGCACGGCATTATTATGTGCATGGAAAAGATAATATTTCGTTTCATACTATAATGCTGCCTGCTTTACTGCTGGCTCATGGTGAAAACCTGCGTTTGCCTGATGATATTATTTCCAGTGAATATCTGACATTGGAAGGAAGGAAAATTTCGACAAGTCAGAATTGGGCAATATGGATGAAGGATATTGTTGAGAAATACAATCCGGATTCCATAAGGTATTTTCTCATAACTAACGGTCCTGAAAAAAGAGACACTGATTTTTCGTGGCGGGAATTTGTAGAAAGAAATAATAACGAGTTATTAGGGGCATATGGGAATTTTGTGAATAGAACTTTAGCCTTCCTGGTTAAATATAATGATAGTACGGTTCCGACCGGCATTATAGAAGATGAAATAAAAGAAAAAATATGGGATATCTATTTAAGAGTCGGCGCAAAAATTGAAGATGGCCATTTTAAGGATGCCCTCGAGGTTATTTTTGGTTTTGTTCGGTTTGGCAACAAGTACTACGATTCAATGGAGCCGTGGAAGACCAGAATTGCAGACAAGGATAAGTGCGACAATACACTGTATAACTGTGTTCAGATTATTGCAAACTTAGCCGTATTATTACAGCCCTTTTTACCGTTTTCTTCACAAAAAATAGCCAATTGGCTTAATTTAGAAAATGAGAGGAAACCGCAATATGTTCGAGAAGGATTTAAAATTTCGGATATTTCCATACTCTTTGAAAGGCTTGATAAAAAGATAATTGAAGAGGAAAGGGAAAAACTGGGCAAAGAAACCATAATAACTGCTTAACTGGCAATAACAGCAAAGGATTGGGTTGCTTAGGAGTCTGCTTTTCTGTTATGATATATTTATATTTTGGATTTCTTTTCCTTATAAGTCCGATTGGCGATGTGGCAAGGGCGGAGAATGCATTAAACAGGGATTTGAGGATATGGGCTATGTAGTTGACCTTTGTTATGCTAAAGAAGATTATTCATAAGAAATAACAGGGATAAACAGGGGAACAATAAAAAAACATGTCAAAAGAACCGTCCCCATGACAAAACCCATGACATAAAGGAGGATTATTATGAACAATATTATTAATGAAACAATTCAAAAGCAACTTGAACATCGTACAATCCGGGAGTTTAAGGACCAAAAAATACCGGAGGAGGTCTTTGAACTGTTAATGGAGGTTGCAAGGCGCACAGCTACATCTAACGGTATGCAGGCCTGTTCTATTATTCGTGTTACCGATTTGGAAATCAGAAAAAAAATTGCTGAGATATGTAACCAGGAGTATGCGGCAAGGGCACCTGAACTTCTGATTTTCATTGTAGACCAGTACAGGAACTATCAAATTGCAAAAGAGAAGAATTGTTTTGAAGAAGCGGCAAAGGATATGGATCGATTTTTCCAGGCATTCACAGATGCATGTATAACGGCACAAAATGTTGTAGTAGCTGCAGAATCTATGGGCTTGGGAACAGTCTATTTTGGGAGCATCCTCAATGATTCAGAGAAGATATGCGAAATATTAAAATTGCCCGAACTGACATTTCCGGTTGTAGGTCTTGGTTTAGGGTATCCAAATCAAAATCCGCAGCTTAAGCCCAGAATGGAAATGAGGCTCAGGGTCTTTGAGAATACCTATACTATTTTTGAAAATTATCTTGATGAAATTAAAGATTATGATGAAGAAATGTGTACCTACTACGACTTAAGGGATGCCAACAGGAGGGTGGATACTTTCAGTAACCAGGTGGTTAGTAAATTGAAAAACAGTATTCCTAAACGCCAGGAGATACTGAATATCATTAGCAAACAAGGCTTTGATCTTAAGATAAACAGAGATAAGTAATAACCACGTGGATAAAAAAAGCAGAAAGCAAGGGAAAGTTTCTTGCCTTCTGCTTTTCCAACGTAATTATTTTAATTCAAAAACATCGGATAGGGCTTGCATATTGGTTTCTGTAATACTACGGCCGTCCCATACAAACACCCGTACCTTATGATTCTTTGTATCATCCGGCAGCTTAAATCCGGCACGTAATTTTTCCGTTAATCCTGCACCAATCTCTTTTGATATATACGATACGTTAACCATTCTGTTGTCTTCATCATAGAGTGCAACAATGACCAGCACCGCCTCCTGAGCATTTGTAAAGTTGGTAACATTCACTTCCGCATTCAGCATTTTTCCTGACTGAAGGCTATCCATATTGAATTCGGGAAGGACACCATACTGACGCATATCATACTTTGATGGCTCCGAATCTACGCCCGTACCTTCCAATACGATTATGACAGGCCAGTTTACCCGATTATTATGAATGATTTGGATTTCAGCCGTCTTTTTACCTGGTGACGTGGGAGTGAATGCAATAGTAAGTCCTTTTTCAGTAGGGGGGATACCAGGCTGTTGACCTGTAATGCCAAGCTCTTGACCTGTAATGGTATCATTTATAATGGAGAATTGATCTTTGTCAGGTCCGGCCAATGTGACGGAATCAATGTAATTCGGAGCTCCTTCCAAACTACCTATTCTAATGAATATTTCTTTACTGCTTCCAACTTCTACCTTGCCAAAGTTCTGGTCTTTAATTCCTGTCAAAAGCAAAGGAACAGGAACGGTAAAATCAATTCCTTCGGTTACGTTGCCTGCTATTACCTCAATTTCTGTTGCTGACTCAAAACTATTAGCATCATTGTACCAAATATTTGGTATATACACCTGATATATATATTTGATATATGGCGATTCATAATAGAGTTTATATCTTCCTGGCAATATGTTCTCAATTGTATATTCTCCCTCAGCTATAAGTCCACCGATTTTAGGGTCTGAAGATATACCTATGCGTTTTCCTGTTTCCGCATCATATAGCAGCAATGTACCATTATAATCTTCTCCGTATTGATTTTTTATAACTCCTTTTATTGTGCCCCTTTCTTCAGGAATAATGGGTATTCCAGTTCCGGAAAGACTGATGGTGACGGTTTTAGGATCCGTTTCATCATAGGTTATGATAATATCAGCCGTTTTTCTACCCTCGGATGTTGGGGAGAATGCTACAAAAAACTCCCTATACTGTCCCGGTTCTATTGTTCCTTTTGATATATAATCATTAACCTTTACAAAATCACTGCTATGTTCTCCCGAGAACTCTATACTGCTAATCTTGACTGGCTGAGAGCTGATATTGCGAATGGTAAACATATATGGCCCCGATGATCGGCCAATATCCTGCAGTCCGAAATCATGTTGTTCTTCTGAAACGACGATGGGTGCATTGGGTGTATCCAAATTTTCATCAGCAAGTACGGTTCCTGTACCGCACAACATCATGGAGAGTGTAAAAACAATAGCAATTAACACGCTTAAAAAACGTCTGGTCATAGTTTTCACGCTCCTCCTTCCTACTGATGATATAAATTAATAAATCTAAGGATATTATATTGTATTCTTATTATACCAAAATGTATATTAAAGTAAATTATTTTAAAAAAGGGAAAAAAGAAAATAATTATCAATAATCAATCTATTATTAGGGAATTATGGTGATCTATTCATTAATTTGGATTATTTTAATAAAACCTATTGACTCTCACATTATGTTAGACTCTAAAATATAAGTGAGCTCAAAAAATACACACATGTGTGGAGGATATATTATGCTAAAGATCGGTGATTTTTCAAAACTGTCAAGAATCAGCATTCGCATGCTGCGTCATTATGACGAAATCGGATTGCTTGTTCCTGAGAGCATTGATGAGTTTACAGGGTACCGGTATTACAGTGAAGCGCAGCTGCCCCTTGCAAACCGGATCAATTCTTTCAAGGATATGGGATTCAGCCTGTCGGTTATTTCTGAGATTCTGAAGGTTTACAATGATTCAGAGGCTTTGAAAAAATACCTTTTATTAAAACAGGCAGAGCTGGAAGAACAAAGGGAAAAAACCTGCAGGCAGTTACGGATTCTTGAAACAACCATAAATAGGATTGGAAAGGATGATAATGTAATGGAGTACAGCGTAGTTTTAAAGGAAATGCCTCAGCGGTATGTGGCAAGCCTCAGAAAAACGATACCTTCTTATGATAAGGAGGGCATGCTTTGGGAGCAGATGATGAGAGAAATAGCCCCTCAGAATGTTAAGTATGCTACCCCCTGCAATTCCATGGCTATCTTTCACGATAAGGAATACAAGGAGCACGATGTCGATGTGGAAATACAGATGTCAGTGCAGGGAAGTTATAAAAACACTGAAAATGTTGTATTCAAGACAGTTGCGCCCATACTTGTTGCTTCTGCAACTTTCAAAGGGAGCTACGACCAGATTACAGCAGTGAACGAGGCAGTTGCCAATTGGGTCAGGGATAATGACTATGAATTCAATGGGCCAATGTTCAATATTTACCATGTTAGTCCGGCGCAAACACAAAACCCGGATGAGCTTGTAACGGAGGTTTGTTTCCCTGTAAAAAAGAAATAAAATAGCCAAAAAATGCATTAAAGCTAAAATACCCTTAACAAATCCAGTCTAACATATTAGACTGATATCAGTCTAATATGTTAGACTGGGAGTTTTTTAATGGAGAAGGAATTAAAACTCAGTAATGCGGATTACCGTTTGCTTTCAATAGTATGGGATTCGGAGCCCATTGCTTCGCCTGAGTTGTGCAAACTGGCTGAAGTGCAGCTTGGCTGGAAACGGACTACAACCTACACCGTATTAAGGCGGCTCTGCGACAAGGACGTTTTGTTAAATGAAAATACAATTGTTACTTCAATTATTAAGCGGGAACATGTTCAGGCTTTTGAGAGCCGTCAGGTTGTAAAGATGTATACTGAAACTGCCTTGAAATGTGCATTAATGAAAAAACCCTTGGGTTCCAAGGGTTTTATATTATATTATTCTTTGAGGGATGATATGGTGGGCAATGGGGGACTCGAACCCTCGACTTCTACCATGTGACGATAGCACTCTACCAACTGAGTTAATTGCCCAGATATTGCTTACATTTCAAATTATAACTCTTTTAACATTATGATGCAATAGGGTTTTATCTCTTTTTTTCAAGAAATAAACGTCTTTATTATTGAATATCCCATCAGATAGCCATATAATAATAGCAAACAATATGCTAGATAACATGTAAATTGTATTAGACTACAATGCAACCGGGGGTATATTAAGTAGAATGAAAAAAATTGTGACTATATTATTAATAGCTTTAGTGTTTTACTTGATGTAGTTTATTTAAAAATAGATATTGTGAAATATTATGAATGAATTTCTGAGCATCTCAAAAGAGATGCTTTTTTCATGCCGGTTTAAAGTCCTGCCGGTTGCTTGGAACTAACTTAATGGATATACATGCCATGTTGAAAGGTTTTTTGTAAACAGGGTTAACAAACAGCTTAAAACAGTGTAGAATTTAGAATGTCTAATTCAAAAAAGGAGAAGGTGAAGATGCAAAGGGTAAACGATATAACGGAAGGAAACATATTCAAAGCATTATTCAGACTGGCCCTTCCCATCATGGGGACATGCTTTGTTGAAATGGCTTACAACATGACGGATATGATTTGGGTAGGTAGGATTGGTTCCAGAGCGGTTGCCGCTGTTGGAACAGCCGGTTTTTATATGTGGCTTGCAATGGCATTTATATTGATACCCCGGATAGGTGCCGAGGTAGGGGTAGCCCAATCGGTGGGCAGACGGGATATGGAGGAAGCAAAGGTTTATGTAAAACACAGCATTCAACTGATTGTTTTCCTGGCATTGTTTTATGCACTGGTGTTGATAACCTTTAGAAAGCCTTTGATTGGTTTTTTTAATGTTAGAGAATCGGATATTATAAACAATGCGATCACCTATTTGGTGATTATTTCCTTTGGAATGGTATTCTATTTTATTAACCCTGTATTTGCTGCAATTTTTAATGGTTATGGAGAAAGCAGGATTCCTTTTATAATAAATTCATTGGGATTAATTATAAATATGGTTTTGGACCCGTTGCTTATTTTAGGAATAGGACCTTTTCCGAGATTAGAAGTTGCCGGTGCGGCTTTGGCAACAGTAATTGCCCAGATCTGTGTAACTGTCGTATTCATTATTTTCATTATTAAAGCTCGGGGGACGAAAGAAATATTTTCCCATTTGAATCTGTTTAAAGCCCCGGATATGGGTCACATAAAAGCCATTGTTAGGTTAGGATTTCCGGCGGGGCTTCAAAGCGGACTGTTTACGGTATTTGCAATGTTTATTACGAGGATAATTGCTCAGTGGGGACCTATACCAATAGCAGTACAAGAGGTCGGTTCCCAGATTGAATCCATATCCTGGATGACGGCAGGAGGATTTCAAACGGCAATGAGTACCTTAGTGGGACAAAATTATGGGGCCAATAAGTGGTCCAGGGTTATAAAAAGCTACTTTGCCGGAATATTCGTTATGTCCGTAATAGGAATACTGGCCACCGGACTGTTGATTTTTGCTTCAAGGCCATTATTCTCCATATTCATTGATGAGGAAGAAACTATAAGATATGGGATTGTATATTTACGGATATTAGGGCTTTCTCAGCTTTTTATGTGCCTGGAACTAACCACGGCAGGCGCTTTTAACGGATTAGGCAAGACCGTTCCTCCGTCAGTGGTGGGAATAACTTTCAACGCTTTAAGGATACCGGTTGCTCTCATTCTATCGTCCACTGACCTGGGGCTAAACGGCGTATGGTGGGCCATAAGCATGACAAGTGTGTGCAAAGGCTTAGTGCTTACTGTATGGTATATATTTTTGCTTAATAAACATTCTAAAAAAAGGGGTATTGGGATATTAAAATAGTTGATTATTAAATGTTATTTGTAATATTATGTAATTTAGGAAAGCAATAATAATATAGTGGAGTTATGGAAGGCATTTATGTTTGTTGAGTATGTCTTGAGCATAAATAGTGTTGTGAAATTGAAAAATAAAAAATTTCGAATAAAAGAGAGGCATTGGATATGATTAGGGTGCAAAGGATAAAGTGCGGAAACGGGAACTGCTATGTGGTGTCAAAGGGAGATTCGGGCATACTGGTAGATACCGGGAAAAAGGAGTACCTGGATACTGTCATTGAAGCCTGTAAGCCGTATAAGATTAAACTTATTGTATTAACTCATGCCCATTTCGATCATGCAGAAAATGCCGTGGCTTTATCAGAGATATTGGGAGCTCCAATTGCAATGCATAAAGATGATGTAAATTTAATAGAATCGAACAATAATCAATCCATGTTGACCAAGTCCTTTTTAGGGAAAGTTGTATTATTTGCTTCTTTTATAGAATTTTCAAAAAGAAAGATGAATTCGTTTACCCCGTCTGTCTTTCTGAAAGACGGAGATGACCTTATGGAATACGGTATTGCAGCAAAAGTAATCGGGCTGCCGGGACATACCAAAGGTTCTATAGGTATAGATGTTGATGAGAAGGATTTGATAGTGGGCGATGCGTTGATGAATATATTTTATCCGACTGTCTCCTTATTGTACAACGATGAAAAGGCCATGTTGGACAGTGCTCGAAAAATAACTGAGCTTGGAGAAAGAGCTATTTATTTTGGCCATGGGAAGCCGGTCAAAAACAGGGTGTGGGTGAAAATACATTAAATATTGACATCAATATACC
>JAAYHJ010000074.1 GCA_012735465.1 Clostridiaceae bacterium | reverse complement strand
CGGAAGGGAACATAAACATAATTGAGGTGTAATTTACTGGAAAGTGTATTGTGAATGAATGGAGAAAAACTGTGTTCAACGGGATTCCCAATAATACCCAGTACTTTTGTATATCCATTGATATGTGTTTCCATTAAGATCCCCCCTATTATTTATCCTGATGCCTTTTATAATATTCCTTCAACACCTTTTTTTCCAATATCCTTTTTAAGCGTATGAATATATATTCCTTTTCCTTAATTGGAGAAACCAATATCGTAAACATATTCAAGCGGTTGCCGCCCAACACATCGGTAAAAATCTGGTCTCCTACCACAGCAACTTCCTGCGGCCTAAGATTTAAAAGCTTTAACGCCTTTAAAAACGGCTTGCGCCTGGGCTTATTAGCGCGGTGTATTGCATGAAGCATCAAGTTTTCATTAAACTTTACAACCCTGCTCTCCGAATTATTTGATACCAGGCAAATCCTGATACCATGTTTTTTTAAATATTCAATCCATCGAATGGATGCTTCATCGGCTTCCTTTATATCCCACGCTACCAGGGTATTGTCTATATCAATAATCAGTCCCTTGATATTATGTTTTTCTAATAATTCAAGATCAATATCTTGAAATCTATTTACCACGATATCGGGAAAAAATATTTCTATCATAACTTCACCTCAACAGTATCTAATAACAGTATTCTATTCTATCCCAACTCATTTTTCAACATATGATAATGTTTTATACATTTATTTAAAATCAGTGCAATTATGCAGCTGAACAGTAATATATTAGTACTAGCAATTATAGGTGAGGTGAAATAAATGTTAATTCATGTAATAAAGCCCGGCGAAAACCTATGGGATATATCAAGAAAGTACGGTGTTGCATTAAAACACCTTTTGCAAATCAATGATCTGCAAAAAGCAGGTACGGTAACCTATGGACAAAGCATTTTAATCCCTTCCGACGCATGGATACATACCGTTCGCCCCGGGCAAAGAATAGATATCCCGACCTGCCCGGCAAAACCTAAAAAAATTGAAGTTAATGCTTATATTGAAGCAACAGGAAATATAAATGAGCAGCAATCCCTTGAAAAAGCAGCTCCTTACCTTACATACATAAGCATCTTCAGCTACCGTATACAAAAGGACGGTACACTGATTCCGGCTCCTGATTCAAAATTGCTGGACATAGCATACAAAAAAGGAGTAGCCCCTTTAATGGTTGTTTCAAACCTGGTCCAAGACATATTCAGCACTGCTCTGGCAACGGCTCTCTTATCGGACAGCAGTATTCAGGATACGCTGATAGAACATATCCTATACTTCATGAGAAGGAAAAAATATGTGGGAGTAAATATAGATTTTGAAGGCATTTCTCCAAAGGATTTACCGGCATACCACCACTTCCTCAGGCGGCTAAAGACCCATCTGAAAGAAGAAGGCTATATACTTACCCTTTCTCTGCCCCCGAAATTTATGGATGGATTTTACGAACCGGCAGATTCCAATTACGACTACTCCGTATACAAGGATATTGCCGATTTTCTGCTGATTATGACTTACGGATGGGGCTGGTCGGGCGGCCCTCCTAATCCCATAGCACCGCTAAATTTAGTCAGGAACGAGTTGGTTTATGCATGTTCGTACATACCAGCGGAAAAAATCATGATGGGCATTCCTTTATATGGTTACGACTGGACCCTGCCTTATTCCGTGGGAAAACAAAAAGCAAAGGCAGTGGACCCGGTTACTGCAGTACAAATTGCTCAAAAATACGGGGCAATGATATATTATGACTCCTGCTCAAATGCACCTTACTTTACATACATAGATTCTGATACCAAGAGGCATATTGTATGGTTTGAAGATGCAAAGAGCCTGCT
Organism: Clostridiaceae bacterium; assembly: GCA_012735465.1. GTDB lineage: Bacteria > Bacillota > Clostridia > SK-Y3 > SK-Y3 > JAAYHJ01. The sequence continues at coordinate 59,114 of JAAYHJ010000074.1, read as the reverse complement.
GGCAAAATATCATCTGATGAGACATATGAATCTGAGAGGCATAAGCTACTGGGTGTTAGGAGGGGCCTTTGAGCAAAACTGGACGCTGTTAAACAATCTCTTTTCCGTATCAAAGATCCTGTAATACGCATATAATCATTGGATAATAACCGTATACGTGCAACCAACCGTCCACGGGTGTCCGTGGCATTTCAACATAACACAAAAAAAGGCAGGTTGATTCCTGCCTTCTTATGCCAAATATTTTTTTACAAGTGCATTAATCGTTTTTCCATCCGCGCGACCTTTTGTTTTTGACATCATAGATGACATAACTTTTCCCATATCCTTCATACTGGAAGCATTCAGCTCTTGAATCGTTTCTTTCACCATTTGCTCCAACTCCTGCTCAGTTAATTGCTTCGGCAGATAGCTCATGAGCACCTCAATTTCTTTATTTAAATCATCTATTAAGTCCTGTCGGCCACTTTTTTCATATTCAGGAAGTGCATCTTTTCTTTTCTTCACTTCCTTATATATTACTTCTAAGATTTTTTCATCGTCTAAAGTGATTTTATCATCTTTTTCAACCTGAAGAATTGCTGCTCTCACCATCTGCACCGCATTCTTACGAACAAGATCCTTCTCTTTCATTGCAGCTTTCATATCTTCCAATAATCTGTCTTTGAGGGACATATTCATCCCCCCTCTCCTTTATTATAAAGTTAACAAACTATTTTTTTACCTAAACTTTCTCTTTCTCGCAGCTTCAGATTTCTTCTTACGTTTTACACTTGGCTTTTCATAGTGTTCTCTCTTTCTAATTTCAGACAAAACACCAGCTTTAGCACATTGACGTTTGAATCGGCGAAGTGCGCTGTCTAATGATTCATTTTCTTTTACTCTAACTTCTGACATTTATTTCTATTTCCCTCCCTCCGCTACTATCAATTGTGCGCGGTATAGGCTGTAAAATTTGCTTTGTCGATTAGTGGGAACAAAACAATACTACAACGCAAAATAATTATACATTATATCCATAAAACATGTCAATATACATAGTTCCCATTATTTTGACAAGTCTATATACTTTTTCAAATATTTTCATTTTACTGTCAACCTGGAGGCCATGAAAGCATCCTGCCGCCTAATACGTGAAAATGAATGTGCCCGACCGTCTGGCCCCCTTCACGGCCGCAATTATTTACAATTCGGAATCCCTTTTCAGCAATGCCAAGGTCTTGGGCAATCTTTTTACATTTGAGCAAAATATCGCCTACTAAAGCTACATTTTCTTCGTCAAGGTCCAACACGGACGATATGTGCTGTTTGGGAATCACAAGCACATGCACCGGCGCTGCCGGGTTAATGTCCTTAAATGCAATAATATTATCATCCTCATATACAATAGAAGAAGGTATTTCCTTTGCTGCTATCTTGCAAAAAATGCAGTCCGCCACTTAAATCCCTCCTTTTTTACTTGATTTGTTGTTCTACCAAACCTGCTACTTTTTGAAGTGCTTCGTTTATCTTGGAAACATCCTTGCCTCCTGCCTGGGCCATATCCGGTCTTCCACCACCTCCGCCCCCGGCTGTTTTTGCTACTTCGCGTATTATATTTCCACAATGGATGCCTTTTGGCAGGACATCCTTTGTTGCCATTGCCACAAAGCTTACCTTTCCTTCTCCGCCCGATGCCAGTACCACTACACCGGAGCCCATTTTTGCCCTCAGCGCGTCTCCCATATTGCGCAGTCCTTCCATATCCAGGGCATCCATTCTTGCTGTTGCAACCTTAATCCCTTTAATTTCCACCGCCCCGGCTAGAATTTTATCCACCGATTCCTGGGTAAGCTTGTTTCTCAACTTTTCAATTTCCTTTTGGCTTTCCTTCAATTCCAATACAACGGATTCGGCTTTTTTTACCACATCATTGACATTTGTTTTTAGCACCACTGCCAAGTCTTCCAGCAGCTGCTCCCTGGAAGCATAGTAATTCAGCGCTCCCAGTCCTGTAACGGCTTCTATTCTGCGCACACCTGCTGCAACACCGCTTTCGCTCACAATTTTAAAGGAACCTACCTGGCTGGTGGAAGTTAAATGACACCCACCGCACAGCTCCAGGCTGTAATCGCCCATTGTTACAAGGCGCACCACACTGCCATATTTTTCTCCAAACAGTGCCATTGCACCTTTTTTCTTTGCCTCTTCAATGGGCATTTCTTCTGCTTTTATAGGCAGGCTGTCCAGAACCACCCTGTTTACTTCTCTTTCAACGCGGTCAATTTCATCCTTGGTCATGGGAGCAAAATGTGAAAAATCAAATCTCAAATGATCCGGTGTAACCAGGGAACCGGACTGCACCACATGCTCGCCCAATACCCTTCTCAGGGCTTTATGGAGCAGGTGAGTTGCTGAATGGTTCCGGGTAATTGCCTTCCTTCTTTCCACATCAATAACCGCTTTTACTTCATCTCCCTTGCTTATGACTCCCTTTTCAACCTCGCATATATGCAGTATTTTCCCGTCTCCCAACTTTTTACAGTCCACAACTTTTATCAATACATCATCATTTTCCAGTACCCCAGTATCGCCTACCTGTCCTCCGCTTTCCCCGTAAAAAGGCGTCTTATCCAGTAAAATTGTAACCTGCCTTCCCTGGGAAGCACTTTCAACTTCTTCATTGCCGCTTATAATTGCAAGTACCCGGGACACCGATTCAAACTGAAAATATCCAATAAACTGCGTTGTAATACTTTTATCCATCCTGGAAAATACATTGTCATCCCATCCGGCAGAAGCCGCATCCTGGCGGGCAGACCTTGCCCTTTCTCTTTGGGCTTCCATTTCACGATTAAATTCTTCCTCGTCAAGTTCTATGCCCTGTTCTGCTATAATCTCCCGGGTTAAATCAATGGGGAATCCATAAGTATCGTATAGCTTAAAGGCTTTGTCCCCCGAAAGCACTTTCTCATTTTTTTCTTTTAGTTCATCAATATATTGATTTAATATGTTCAGTCCTTGGTCAATCGTTTCATTAAAACGCTCTTCTTCAACTTTTATGACCTTCTGTATATACTTTCTCTTTTCTTCCAGTTCCGGGTAAGCTTCACGGGATGCGTCTATCACCGTATCAGCTATCTCAAAAAGGAAAGGTTTTTCAATACCAAGCAGCTTACCATGCCGAGCCGCCCTGCGCAACAGTCTTCTAAGCACGTACCCTCTTCCTTCATTGGATGGAAGTATTCCGTCGGATACCATAAAGGTGGTGCTGCGGATATGATCGGTTATAACCCTCAATGAAACATCAGTCTTTGGGTTTTCTTTATATTTAACACCAGCTATGCGGCTCACATGTTCCATAATACTTTTAACCGTATCCACCTCAAACAAAGAGCCCACTCCCTGCATTATGGCGGCTATCCTTTCCAGGCCCATTCCCGTATCAATATTTGGATTCGCCAAAGGATTATAGTTGCCCTGCTCATCCTTATCAAACTGGGTAAATACAAGGTTCCAAAATTCAACAAAACGGTCACAATCACATCCTACCGCACAATCGGGACTACCGCATCCTGCTTCTTCTCCCCGGTCAAAGTATATTTCAGAGCATGGGCCACAGGGTCCCGTTCCAATTTCCCAGAAATTATCGTCCTTACCCATCCTCACAACGCGCTCAGGAGAAACCCCTACTTCTTTCGTCCATATATCAAAGGCTTCGTCATCTTCTTCATAAATGCTGACCCACAGCCGGTCCACGGGAAGCTCCAGTTCCTTGGTTACAAATTCCCATGCCCATTTGGTGGCTTCCCTTTTAAAATAATCCCCAAAGGAAAAGTTGCCCAGCATTTCAAAAAAAGTAGCATGCCGTGCCGTTTTCCCCACACGCTCTATATCCGGTGTGCGGATACACTTCTGACAGGTGGTAACCCTTTTTCGCGGAGGTATTTCCTTACCTGTAAAATAAGGTTTTAAGGGAGCCATTCCTGCATTGATTAACAATAAACTTGCGTCATTTTGAGGAATTAACGGAAAACTCGGCAACCTCAAATGATCTTTGCTTTCAAAAAAGCTTAAAAACTTTTCCCTAATCTCATTTAATCCTAATTTTTGCATCGTATCTTTCCTTTCTTAATTGCTAAAAATGTTAAATTGTCATAGCAACATTTCTGTTCACAAATAAAAAAACTCCCCTCCCAAGCAATACTCCTTAGGGGCGAGAGTTCTTCACGCGGTACCACCCTAGTTGATGGCAGCAAATAGCTTCCATCCACTCTTATGCCTTAACGCAGCTAACGCAGGTGGTTTAGGATACCTCTTACCCACCCGTGCTCAGGAGCTGCTTCCATCAAACTTCGTAAAGAATCTCTCAGCCTGGGATTCTTTCTCTGTGTACGTACATTTGATGTACTCCTCTCCTTCATCGCCATATCCATATCTTCTTATGTGAAATTATATAAAAATGAATTATAAGTGTCAATGCCAAAAAATAAAGATACACAAAAATACGGTCAAAGATTGCTTGTAAATTTATACATTAGTGAACAGTAATTTATATAAAAAATAACCAGTTTTATAGAAAAAAATAACCAGTTGAATTATAATTATAAAGTGTTGAGTATATTTTTTCGGGTACTTTTCAATGCTATAAATATTTTAAAGGAGGCACATCATGTATATTTCTACCATTGATGAAATGAGATACTACTTAAAAACGTTAAATGTAAAACAGGAAGAAGAATTAATGATAATGGTAGGTGATAGGTCGGCACAATACGTAGAAGAACTGATTTCCTATTTAAATAATGAAAATATCAAGTTCTTCGGTGGGATCTTCCCTGGTTTGGTGGCAGGCAATAAGCATTATTCCCAAGGGTTTATTGTTCAAAAGTATGAACCTGTCTATAGTTCCATTGTGTTACCATACCTTATGCCTTTCAGGCTGTCCCCGGACCAATTGCAAAATTGTACTGCAATCCTTCTTGTAGATGGCTTATCCAGTAGAATGAAAGATTTAACGGATACGGTATATGGGAAATTAAAGGACCATGTAAAGTACATCGGCGGAGGGGCTGGATATCATACTTTAAAACAGGAACCATGTATTTTTACAAATAAGGGAATATTTAAAGACGTGATGTATATATGCATAATAAAATCTGATATCCAGATTGCAGTAACCCACGGATGGCAGAGGCTAAGAGGTCCTTTTTATGTAACAAAATCTCAGGATAACATTTTAATGGAATTGGATTCGGAAAATGCTTTTGAAGTGTACAAGCATATAATAGAGGAAGAAGAAAAAGTTGCCCTTTTCAGGGAAGATTTTTTCGTATTTGCCCAAAGATCACCCATTTGGCATTGCTCAGAAGGATCAAACGGATGTTGTTCGTGACCCTATTGCACTTGGTAATAATAACGAAATTATATGTGTAGCCAATATACCTCAAGACTGTGATATATATGTACTAAAAGGAGATACCCAAACCCTATTGGATTCTTCTCTACAAATAGCTGAGCAATGTTCTTCCAAAGTACAAGGAGAATATATTCCTCTGTTATTTGATTGTGTCTCCAGGGCGATGTTTTTGGAAGATGATTTTGAACAAGAACTCGAAAACATTCAAAATAATCTGGCTTTCCCGGTCGAAGGAGCGTTATCAATAGGAGAAATTGCATCCAAAACCGATGGACAAATAGAAATACATAATAAGTCTACTGTTCTGGGATTACTATATAATAAGTAACGTTATGTGTATTTATGGGGGGAGGAAGTATGGGAGGGAGAACAACTTCGTCCCCCTTTAGACACCCTAGACGCCGCTAAACCTGACTTTGCTCCCATAAGGGCCTTTTTCAACAATCAACTTCACAGGAATCCTTTCCTTAATTTCATTAACATGGGATATTACCGCTACAAGGGTTCCATTCCTCTGAAGCTCCATCAGCATGTTTATGGCACAGTCCAATGTTCCCGTATCCGTATCCAATGTTCCAAAGCCTTCATCTATAAACATGGTATTAAGTTCCACTCCCCCGGAATTTTGCTGTACCACATCGGATAATCCAAGGGCAAGGGCTAAAGATGCCTGAAAACTCTCTCCACCGGACAATGTGCTCACAGGCCTTGGCTTTCCGGTATAGTTATCATAGATATCCAGATCCAAGCCCCTTCTTCCCCTTCCCCTGCCTTCGCTTTCATCTCTTCTGATTAGATAATATCTTCCTGAGGTCATTTTTTGAAGCCGTTTATTGGCCGCCATTATAACATCATCAAAGTAGCTCATAAGTACAAAGGTTTCAAAGGAAATCTTTTCGGGGCCGCTGCCGTTTGCCATCTTGGCCAGCTTCCCCACTATTTTATATTCATTTTCCTTTTTACTAATTTTTTCACTATAACCCTTTATAGTTGTTAGCACCTTCCTGTTTATTCCAACTCTTTTATCGAGCACTGAAAAAACTTGCCTTTTTTCTTCCAGCATTTTTCTATGCTCATAAATTGAATTCTTAATTATTTCTGTATCGAATTTTTTAAATTTGCTAAGCTCTTCCGACAGCTTTTTCACTCTATCCCGCGTTATATTCAGATCATTATAGTACCCTTCCAGTTCCTTCTCAAGCTGTTTGATAAGTTCGTCGCTGAGTTTGGCTTCTTCATATGCCTTCCTGCTTCCAAAGGTGCCGTCCACCTTACTGTTAAACTCGTCTTCTGCCTTCTTAAGGGCTTCATTGCATTCTAAAAGTCTTTCATTTAGCCCTTTTACTCTCTCCTTCAATTTTTCACAGTTAATATTGGCTTTATCGTAGTCTTCCGCTGCTTTTCTTACCCACTCTGTAAATTTATCTATATTTTCCTTACAATTACGAATATCTTCTTCCAATTTATGAAACACCCTATATTCCGGAGGCAACCTATTATATATATCCTTTAGACTTCCTTCCAAAGTGGACACGGCATTAGACACTTCAAAGTGTTTTTTCCTATTTTCTTCTACTTTTGCTTTAAGAGTATCCAATTCATGCTTCTTTGCTTCAATGGTCTTTAATTGTAATGCGATTTCTTTAACTTTATTGTCAAAAACTTTAAGTTTGTTTTCAACTTCCTTTTTCTTTTCCGATATTTTCAAACCTTCTTCTTTAATGACATCTTCATTATCCAATCGGTCTTTATTGCTGAACCATCCTTTTTCCTGCAATTGTTTAAATTTTTGACTTATTGATGAGATTAATGCATTTTGTTCGCCTTCCAATCTGCTTATTTCCATATTTAAATTGTTTAGTTTTTCCTGCTTTTTATTGATAACATCCTCCATCTCTTTAAGCTGTTTTTCGGTCGGTATTTCCCCCTCTATTGTGTTTGGAGCCGGGTGGTGTATCGAACCGCACACGGGACATGGCTCCCCCTCTTTAAGCTTTCTGGCAAGAATTATTGCAGAACTGTTATTGTATATGTTCCTTTTAGCCTCATAATCTTGTTTTTCTGCTTTTATTTCCTCTTCCATGCCTTTTTTAAGCTTCCGTTTTTCTTCAATATTCTTAAGATTATTTGAATATCTCTTATTTTCAATATAGAGATTTTGGCATATGTAATAGGAATTTTCAATATCTGCAAAGTCAGCCTTAAGCTTTTGCAATTCTACATCCAAAACCGCCTTTTCTTTTTCCTTTGCCTTTAAAACTTCAAGCTCCTTTTCCAAATCCTTTACCTTTTTCTCGCCCTCCGATAAGGATTTTTCAAGTTCTTCACGCTCTTGACTGCGCTTGGCAATAGCTTTATTCTTTTCATCCAGGCTCTTAGCATCGTCAACATATCCGCTTAAAATAACCAATTGCCTGTTTAAATTTTCAATTTTCTTTTCAAGGGCATCGGCTTTTTTCTTCCTTTCTTCTGCCTGAGAAAGGGCTTCAACTGCTTTTTCAAGGTTTGTTTTTTCTAAATTAAGCTGCTTAAGTACCTCGTCTCTTTCTTTAACCCTTTGCATCAAAGAGTTTTCATAGGGAACTAAAAGCCGTGCTTTCTCCGCCTTGGCTTTCCTTATTTCCTTCTCCGCAATCTCATTTTTTCTGTTTTCCAACTTCAAAAGTTCAGACTCATATTTTTCCTTTTCCTCAAATTTTTCATTTATCTCCGACTGCCTGTCGTACTCCCGCTGCTCCTTTTCTATGGTTTTGCTTAATTTTTCTATCTCATTGTTTTCCTCGTCCTTAATGCGTTCTTCTTCCTTTATGAAGTCCTCAAGCAATTCAATAATCTTGGAAACCGGCACGTCTCCCGTTATGCTTTCCTTTAATTCCACGTTATCGCCGGCATCTATCAATTTTATATTTCCCTGTATTTCTCCGCTTAACTTTTCTACTTCCTTGCGCAGATTTTCAGCCTTTGCATTTAATTTATCTTGGAAGGTCTTGTAGTATTCACTGCCAAAAATTTTCCTTAGTATTTCTTCTTTTTCCGTAGTACTGGCAGATAAGAACTCCCTGAAATCGCCCTGGGGAATCATCACTATCTTCCTAAACTGATTGGCTTTAATGCCAATGATTTTTTCTATCGCTTCATTCACTTCATCGACCCTTGTAAGGGGAGGGTTAGCGGAATTAAGTTCTTTAAATTCCACTTTAGCAGGATACTCCACAGTGCCTTCCCCTCTTTTTTTCCTCCTCATTTGAGCCGGTACACGTCTTATATAATAGTCCTTTCCTTTGGATGAGAAAATGAATTCCACTTCGGTTATTGCCCCGTCTATGTCTACAAAATCGCTTCTCAATTCCTTACCGGACCTTTTATTCCCGCTTGTCTCTCCATAAAGCGCATAGCATATGGCATCAAAAATAGTTGTTTTTCCTGACCCCGTAGGCCCTGCTATAACAAATATGTTGTTATCCTTCAAATATGTAAAATCAATTTCCGTTTTATCCGGATACGGACCAAAAGCTGTCATCCTTAAACAAATCGGCCTCATTTTAAATGTCCCCTTCTTTTAATTCATTAAAGATTTCTTCTGCAATCTCAACTTCAAACCGAGACATCTCCGTATTGGTATAAAATTTATAAAAATCCTTAAAAAGCTCCATAGGCGTTTTTTTCGATATTTCTTTTGATGATATTAGCGATGAATTAAAAATTCCGTTTTCCCTTTCAATTTCCATCGTCATAATATTTGGATAAACTTGCTTTAGCTTAGCCATCGGCTCAATAAGCTCACCTTCATCGGTCAATACGGCCCTGATATAATCGTTTCGATTCGTATTTTCATAAAAACCGGGGTTTAATAGTTCTTCAAGCGTTCCTCTTATGGTTCTCATATCCCGAACAGGTTTTAACTCCAGCAGTTTTATGCTCACATTCCCCTCCCCATCCATATCAACTAGGGTTGCAGATTTTTTATGCCTTTCTTCGGAAAAAGAATATTTTATTGGAGAACCTGCATACCTGACCCTGTCGGAACCGACCTTTTGCGGGCAATGAAGATGTCCCAATGCGGTATAGTGGAATTTATCAAATAAACAGAGGTCCACATTTTCAGTACCTCCTATGACCAGGTTTTTTTCCGATTCACAGGTTTCCAGATCTTCATTACCCAATACATAGCCATGGGTAATCATTACATGTCTTTCTCCTTCTTCAAAGTCCTCCGTTATCTTTTCCACTATACATTTCATTGCATCATTTAAAGTTTTAATGTCCTTATTATTAAAAATATCTCTCACTTCTTCGGCATCAGCAAATGGAACCAGGTAGAAATTTACTGTCCCGAACTCATCCTTAAGCTTCACCTTTCTGATATTGCCATTAAATACCCCCTCGATGTAAAAGTTTGTCCTTTCCAGAAGCTTGCTGCCGAAATGGAGCCGCTTGGAATTGTCATGATTTCCTGCAATGGCAAATACAGGCGTGTTAAGCTCTATTAAAACATCGGTTAAAAACATATCAAGCAAATCTACGGCCTCTGCCGGAGGTACGCTTCTGTCATAAATATCTCCTGCCAGTATTACACAGTGGGGTTTATATTCTTTTATTAAATCCTTTATCTGGCCAAGTATATGTCGCTGGTCTTCTATCATTGAAAAATTGTTTATTATTTTACCAATATGCAGGTCCGCTAAATGCAATAATCTCATTAAATTCACCTCAGATATGTAAATAAATTACCGAAAAATGTATCTCCAGCACCCATTATATGCTACCAAAATAATCAAGTCAATCAAACTTTGACAACTGCCTTTTAATTCATCTTCAGAAGCGTGTAATGTTTTAATTAAGAAATGTAAAAACTAAGAGTGATGTGCAATAATCGGAGGTGTATGGATGAGATTAGTTGCAAGAATGCCAAATCAACAGCAGGTTGGAGCCTTAGTTGATTCTTTGAGAAACATCGGATTGGATCGAGGGGATATGATAATCAGTAACCTTGCCGACGAGCAGGAATGGACCAGTCCGGAAGAAGCAGCCCAGGAAATTTCATTTATCAAGACCGAACGGGACGGTCTTTGGGAAATTGGCAATTTTGCTGACGGAGTTAAGGGGCTCAAAGGAAAGGAAGGAATACTGGTTGCAGTAAATGCAACCAGACACAATGCGGATAAAATCAGAACCATTATGATACAATCCGGAGCCCTAGAAGTTGTTCAAGATTAGTCTAACCTTAATGAGCTAAAAGGGATGATTCCATTGGAACACAAGTTTGCTTTTCCACAAGAATCATCCCCTTCAATATTTTCAATGATTAATACAGTTTAAGTTCCTATTTATTCCACTGCAAAATTCTTCTTTCTCCTTCCAGGCCCTTTATTTCGGTAATATCCTGACTTACTTCCAAAACGCCTTTATAGTTCCCTTTTGGGTCCCTTAAAGCAAAGTATTGAATCAATATGGTTTTTCCCTTCATGTTAATCCAAAACTTTGCAAAGTCTTCCTTGCCGGAACGAAAGCTTTCTATTATTTCTTCTACAACATGCACACTGTCCGGAGGATGGCAGTTTCTAACATCCCTCCCTATAACCGCCGGAGACCTGGGAAAAATCCTATCCTTGGGCCTCGTAAAAAACCTTACCTTATTGTTTTCATCAACAAATGTTAAATCCAACGGCAGGATATTAAATATCATCAAGACATCTTCAAAACTCAATATGCCTGTTTCCGTCTTTATCATGCCGTTACCCAGTACCTCCAGTATTTCATCTTTATCGGAAAAGTAACTATCCCTTTCCGAAAAAGCAATACCGTATTCCAGGCTTTGTTTGTGCATTTGATACCAATCATCATCACTTAGTACCTCGCTTGCAGCAGGGAACAGTATTAACTCTTCCTTTTTCTTTAATCCTAACATGCTGAAAAATAAATTGGCTATGGATTTGTTTAGCTTTTCTTCAGAACTGTTACTATCTTTTAATATTTCAATTAACTCTTTAATTTGATTTCTTACCACATCATGCAGTGCCCACATTATGGACAAACCTTGAAATTTAGGCATTGCCTTTTCCATATAAGGGAACAGAATATTTTCTTTTTTTAGGTAATGTACATTAAACTGTTTTAGCTCTTCTATCTTTGGAAGCAGTTTTTCTTTTTTTACATCAAGATCAGGCTCTTTTAGCAGTAACCTGATTTCGTCCGTCTTTTTTACCAGGGCTTCATTTTCGCTGATTAAATCCATAAGAAAATTATCATTTTTAGGCTTTTGCCATCGATAATTTAATAAACTTTTATAAAAGACGTTAACCACCTTGTCCAAAAACACTAGAATTTCCTTTGCTTCAATCCCTTCTTCCAATAAGCTATAAAAAATTTCAAAGGCTTCCTGGGGCGTTACATTGTCTATATCTTCCTTATACCTAATATATAGCTCTTTACCATTCAAATTGGCTTTTAATCCCTTGACGTATTCAATTAATCTTTTAACCCTTGTGTTTTGCATTTTGATGTCCACTTTCCAACCTTCCTTCTCGCCGGTTTATTCAGGTTAATAGTATTTCAAATACATGCATATTTTAAACGTTATAGCAATATCATACAATATAGTTTCCGGCCGAACAACATAATTTTGTAATTTTTATAACAAAACAAAAAACCACAAGTACATTAAGTACTTATGGCTTACCATTAATCAATTTAATATCCAAGATACCGCTACTTCAATTTTGACACCTATCTCTCGATAGGTGGGTGCTCTCATGGATGCTTCTATTTTCCCCTGCCTGTATAGGACTCACTATGGGCCTAATATCCACTGTCCCTTATTGAACTCCCTTAGTTAGAATGTAGGTTCAAAACAGAAGCCTACGAATATCCCAGAAAATATTAAATTGACTTAGCACTAATGATTATATCATTTTACAGCACATAGTCAACAGGAAGTTATTTACTAAATCATATAATTCAATTAAAAATGTACTTCATGAAACAATACTGTCTATTATCCTATGGACCAATACTTTTATGATACCTGCAATTGGAACGGCAAGCAATAAACCCGCCAGGCCAAAAAACTTGCCTCCTGCCATCACTGCAAGTATAATTATGACCGGGTGAAGCCCTACCCGTGAGCCGACAATTCGCGGAGATATAACAGCCCCTTCCAACTGTTGAATAATGAAATACAGTACTATAACCCATACCGCACTGACAGGCCGGTCAATAAAGGCAATAACAATGGCAGGGACAATACCCAATATAGGGCCAAAGTAAGGAATCACGTCCATCATTCCTACTATAACCCCTAAAAGCAGTGCATATCTCACCCTTAAAAGGAGCAAGCCGAGAGCAGTCAATATGCTCAAAATAGCTGCCACCAATAGTTGTCCGCGGATGAAGCCCGACAATACCACATCAATATCCCTTGCCAATGCAAATGTCCACTTTCTTGCTTTGCGCGGTATAAGGGAAATGACTGTTTTTTTTAGTAAATCCATGTCTTTTAAAATATAAAAAGAAATAACCGCCCCAAGTATCAGATTTACAAAAAAGGAAAAAGCACCTGTTATAGCTTCTACCCCTATCTGCAATGAATCGGTCAGTACCTTTTCCAAATAGGCTATGTTTTCGTCCAATAGCTCCTTAATTCTGGCAGGCAGGTCACTATGTTTATATCTTATAACAAACTCATAAAAAATTAATTGGTATCGCTCAAAATATACCGGAATGGTTCGGGATAAATCCTTTACGCTTCGTACCAGTTCCGGAACCAAAAAAAGCAGTATTCCTGCAATAACCGCAATTGCAAGCACATACACTATAATAATTGCGGCTGTTCTTGACTTGTACTTTTCTTCAAAAAAATTGACAAGAGGATTTGCAAGGTATGTAAGGAAAAATGCAATAAAAACAGGATAAAACAGTTCCAATAACGGCTTTCGTATCAGGTACAAAAAATATACCAGAATAAAGAGGCATGCAAAAAGAATAAGATACATCATGCGCTTTCTGCTCAGAAAATTATACACTGTCCTTCACCTGTTTTAATTAGGCATAACCAGGAAAAAAACTCTTGTTCTCTGATTATGCCTAATATTTCTTATCCTCTTATATCCATAATATCTTCAATAATATTTCCCATAATACGCATAAAATTATTTGTTTTTCTTTTAAACATCTTTCCCTTTTTGCTATCTGCAGAATTAGCCATCATGCTAACGGTAGCACCAATAATGGTGCCTGTGATTAATCCCTTTGTGAAACCATTATTTCTCATCTTCCTTACTCCCTTTCATAATATATTTTTTAATGCCTTTTCCATTTTTCCTTATGGCACGTACTTTTTCAGTTTCTACAATTACTATTCCCTGTTCCAGTTGCAATGATTCAGATGCCGATATAATTTTTCTGCCTTCCATCAAATCCTGGACAATTCCGTCGGATACTTCAATTTCATCCAACTGCCCAATTTCAAAATTGAAAATAGCATCCTGTACCACTCCCAGATCCACACCGCTGTCGGTATAAACCGGCTGGTTCACCAGCCCTTCCTTGTAGCTTCTTATATTGGGTAAAGACATCAGCTCCCGGACGGAAACGGTCTTTTCCCTATCCCGCACCAATACCGCACCCTTTCCCACTCGCACGATGTTTTCCGATAAAACCGCCCTTGGTTTGGAAAAAATATTGCGGGAATAAATTACAAAAGCTTTTATTTTTTTTGTATCAGAATCAAGCAGTATGTCCTTTACAAAACCTATTTTTTCACCTGTTGACAAGCTTATAACAGGCAAACCAATAACATCGCTGCACTTTTGCATAAATACCTCCGTTGCCCACCAAAAAACCATAAAGAATCCTGAAATTCTCTTTATAGTAGTTTATTTTAAAAATACATATATATACATATTGACTATAGGAATAATATAGTATATACTTTGCCTTGAAAAATTTAACCAAGGTTTATATATTTTATAAAATTTTAAGAGGTGAAAAAATGGCAAATTTCATTCCTTTTAGGGGACTACGTTACAACACTGAAAAAATAAGCGATTTAAGCAAGGTTATCACTCCACCTTACGATATTATTTCTCCTTCCGAGCAGGATGACTACTACAAGGCCCATCCCAACAATGTTATACGACTGGAACTGGGAAAGGAGCATGCAGAGGATACAGAAAACAATAATAAGTACACGCGGGCTGCCGCCTATCTAAACCAATGGATTGAAGAAAAAATACTGGTGTTTGAATCGCAACCTGCTTTTTACATTTATGAGCAGATATTTCAACTTAAAGACGGAGAAAAAAAGTCATGCAAAGGGATTATCGGATTAGTTGAACTGGAAGAATTTTCGAAGGGCATAATACTTCCCCATGAAGAAACCCTTTCCAAAGCCAAAACGGACCGGTTTAACCTCATGTCCACTACTTACAGTAATTTCAGTCAAATTTTTTCCCTTTACATGGACCCCGAAAAAACAATTACCAGTATTATCAATGAATGTTCAAAGGATGAGCCTCATATTCACTTTACCTCAAAGGAAGGTATTGTGCAAAACCTCTGGATTATAAGCGACCCGGATATCCTCGCGAAAATACACGATGGCTTTACGGGAAAGAAGTTATTTATTGCTGACGGCCACCATCGCTATGAGACAGCTCTAAACTTTAGAAATAAACTGCGGGAAGAAAACCCCCATTATTCTAAAGATGATTTATTCAATTATGTAATGATGATGCTGGTGGAAATGGATGATCCCGGTCTGGTAGTGTTCCCTACCCACCGTGTAATAAAAGACCTTGATAACTTTGATAAAAAGGACCTTTTAACCAAGCTCGAACAAAACTTTTATGTTGAAGAATTTTCAGTGGAGCCGGAGAGCCCACAGCTTCATTTGATTATTGAAGAAAAGCTTGAGGCCAGAAAAAGTGAAAAAGTTTTCGCCCTTTACATGGGAAATGATAATTATTATATCATCACATTGAAGAATGCTGATGCCATAAAAAAAGCTCTGCCCGATAAATCGGATGCATACCGTAATCTGGATGTAAGCATTTTGCACGCTCTTATACTTGATGAAATACTGGGGATTGACGGTGAAAATATGGCAAACCAGAAAAACCTTACATATACTCGTAGTTCTCAGGAAGCTATCGAATGGGTAAAAACCGGTGCTTTCCAATGTTCTTTTTTGCTTAACGCAACAAAAGTGCATGAGATTAAAGATGTGTCTCTCGCAAATGAGAAAATGCCCCAAAAATCTACATATTTCTACCCAAAACTTGTTACAGGACTGGTCATGAATAAATTCATGTAAAAGGCAGGGACACTTTTAGTGGTTTACATACACCACAAAAAGTGCCCCCTTATTTTTATAATAACCTGACACGTAAGACTCCATCTATATTTTCCAGTTTATTTATAATATCCTCATCAATTTCCTTCTCGGCATCAATAATTGTATAAGCCATATTCCCCTTGCTTCTGTTATTCATGTTTAGTATATTGATATGCGCTTTTGCCAGTATGGTAGAAATTTGCCCTACCATATTGGGAATATTCATATGGGAAATTGTAACGCGATAATTTGAAGAACGAGCCATTTCACAATCCGGGAAATTCACCGAGTTAGTAATATTACCATTCTCCAGGAAATCCTTTAGCTGAGTTGCTGCCATAACAGCACAATTTTCTTCCGACTCAGGAGTGGATGCACCTAAATGAGGAATAGCAATTACCTTATCCAGCTTCAGCAACTCCTCGTTAGGGAAATCGGTCACATAGGTTTCAATGGTACCATCTTCAAGAGCTTTCTTCAAATCTTCAGTATTTACCAGCTCGCCCCTCGAAAAGTTCAGCAGTCGGGTTCCCTTTTTCATGAGCTCAAATTTTTCTGCATTCATCATATTTCTCGTTTCATCCGTTAACGGTACATGCAAGGTGATATAATCACAATTTTCCAGGAGGGATTTAAAATCCGATGCTTTTTTTACGCTTCTGGAAAGGCCCCATGCCGAATCAATGGAGATGTAAGGATCGAATCCTTCCACTTCCATACCCAGTGCCCTTGCGGCATTGGCTACCATAACCCCAATGGCTCCAAGCCCAATAACGCCAAGCTTTTTACCCTTTATCTCAGGACCTACGAAAGCACTCTTACCTTTTTCAATAAGCTTTGGTACCTCGCTTCCCTGGCCAATCAGGGTTTTGGCCCACTCTATAGCCTGTATTATTTTACGGGAAGAAAGAAGTAATCCTGCAATAACCAGTTCCTTTACCGCATTGGCATTTGCACCGGGCGTATTAAAGACCACGATCCCTTTTTCGGAGCATCTGTCAATGGGAATATTATTTACCCCTGCCCCGGCCCTTGCCACTGCCTTTAAAGACTCAGGCAGTTCCATATCGTGCATAACATAACTGCGCACCAGGATAGCATCGGGGTTCTCCGCCGAATCAGAAACAAAGTATTTTCCTTCTTCAAACAGCTTCAAGCCTAAAGGCGAGATTTTATTTAATGTTTTAATATTATACATAGCAATTCCCCTTCTTATTTATTCTCTACCTCGAACTGTTTCATGAATTCAACAAGTTTCTGGACTCCTTCCACAGGCATAGCATTATAAATACTTGCCCTCATACCGCCTACGGTACGATGCCCTTTCAGATTAACAAGCCCTTTTGCTGCCGCTTCTTTAATAAATTTGGCATTCAGTTCTTCTGTCGGACATACAAAAGGTATATTCATCAATGAACGGTCCTTCTTAACAACGGTACCTTTAAACAAGGAAGATTCATCAAGGAAATCATATAAAATCTGAGCTTTTTCAATGTTTATTTTTTCTATTGCTTTAACTCCTCCCAGCTCCTTGAGCCATTCAAGCACCAATTTGCACATATATATACTGTAGGTAGGGGGCGTATTATACAATGAACCTGCATCAGCATGTACTTTATAATCAAACATGGTAGGTGTAATATCCAAAGCATGTCCAATGAGGTCTTCCCGTATGATCACTACCGTCAAACCTGCAGGACCCATGTTCTTTTGAGCACCGGCATAAATAAGCCCAAACTTTGAAACATCATATACCTGGGATAATATATTGGATGACATATCCGCCACCAGAGGTACATCCCCTGTATCCGGCAAGGTGGTATAACGGGTTCCATATATGGTATTGTTTGTTGTAATATGAACATAATCTGCATCCGGGTCAAACATACTTGCATCCAGTTCCGGAATATAATTAAACGTAGCATCTTCCGAAGAAGCTACCACCCTTACGGTACCATAACGTGCTGCTTCTTTAAAAGCCTTTTTTGCCCATAAACCGGTTATTACATAATCAGCCTTTTTGCTTTTCCTTAAAAGGTTCAAAGGAACCATGGCAAACTGGCTGGATGCACCGCCCTGTAAAAAAAGCACCTTATAATTATCAGGAATATCCATTAGTTCTCTAAGCAATTTCTCAGTCTCTTCGATTATTTCCTTAAACAGGCCGGAACGATGGCTCATCTCCATAACGGACATTCCTGACGTACCATAGCATAACATCTCCTGTTGGGCCTTTCTTAATGCAGGCTCCGGAAGCATAGACGGACCTGCCGAAAAATTATACACTCTATCCATAAGTTTCCCCTCCTATTCACATAATAATTTGGAAATATTTTTATTTTCGATTATATCTCAAAAATTGAAAATCGTCAATATTTTCACAAAATACGAATGTGTATTTTTGAGCACATCTTTAACGCTTTTTTATTATCTCATGCATCCCCATAAAAAATAAGAATATGCCAAATAACTTTTTTAATACATCAGAGGAAACGGATACCGCAAAATGGGAACCTATGATTGCCCCTAATACCCCAAACAGTATAATGGAAGCAGCAATCCTAAAATCTATGCTTTTATTCTTTATGTGAACGATAAGCGCAATGATGGCAGTAGGGATAAAATACAGCAGGTTGATGCTTTGGGCCGTATGTTGGTTTACATTTAAAACAAATACCAGTACAGGTATCAGGATGGCTCCCCCTCCTATACCCATACCGCTTATAATCCCGGAAATAAATCCCGCTAAAACGGCAATAATCACTGCAGCACCATCCTTACCGCAGCAATTAGCATAAAAACCCCAAATATTTTTCTTAAAATACCCGATGGGATATTTTTTAAAAGGCGTGCACCAACATACCCTCCTATAACTCCTCCTATGGATACCTGCCATGTTATGTTCCAGTCTACATAATCATTCTTAATGTATAAAAATGCGCTTACCAGTGTCAGGGGCAAAATTACTGCAATGGCCGTTGCATGGGCCTTATGCTCCTCTACTTTAAGAAACATTTCCATGGACGGTACAACAACAGTACCTCCTCCAGAACCAAACAATCCATTGCACAATCCTGTTATGATACCAATTGCTCCGAGTTTTATTAAACGATATTTCTTTTTCAAAATAACACTCCTTTAACCCTTGGTAACCATAGGTTTTGAATAATGCATATTAAATATTCTTCCCTTTGGTTAAAGAAGTATTATTTTATGAGATCCTTTACAACTTCCCCCGCAATAATCATCCCTACAACGGAAGGTACCCAGGCAACGCTTCCCGGAATCTGCCTTCTTACCAGGCAGGTGCGCTCTTTATTGCTGCAAATGCAATCCGTCCTGCATGTATTTTCCAATTGCAAAGGAACCAAGGGCTCTTCTTTGGAATATACCACTTTTAAAGACGTTATTCCTCTTTTCTTCAACTCCCTTCTCATCACCTTTGCCAAAGGGTCAATGGACGTGCTGTAAATATCCGCCACTTCAAATTTTGTTGGATCAAGCTTATTGCCGGCACCCATACTGCTTATGATAGGAATACCCATTTGTTTGGCCCGGACCACCAAGTCTATTTTAGCCGACACGGTGTCAACAGCATCCACTATATAATCGGAATCAGTGTGAAATAATTCTTCGGCAGTTTCCGGAGTATAAAACTTCTGGTACGTGATAACCTCTGCCTTTGGATTAATCTCCAATATCCTATCCTGCATTAATTTAACTTTTGGCTTTCCAACCGTTTTACGGGTTGCATGCAACTGGCGGTTAATATTTGTAAGGCAAACGGTGTCATCATCAACGAGGACAAATTTACCCACCCCCGACCTTGCCAGTCCTTCAACCACAAAGCTACCCACGCCTCCAATTCCAAAAACGGATACCTTTGAAAGGGACAGCTTTTCCAATCCTTCTGTGCCGATTAATAATTCCGTACGTGAAAAAGAATGCAACATATGTTTCCTCCATGATAGTTTATTCTTAAAATTTTTAATCTATTATACATTATAAATGGCTTAACCATTCAATTAATATACTGCATATCAATTAATATATTGCATATAACGGATTGATTATTTATGCATATTTATGCATAATTTTTCATGCCTAATTAACTTATCACCGCAAATTCTTTATTTTTTCATTACGGATTAAAAATAATCTCACATAATTATAAAGTGCATGTGCCATATACATACTTTTCCACCCGGTAATACAAGTTAAAATAAAATTAATTAACCGGATATGTATTGCATATTTATACATAATAATATATAATATAGAAAACATTTTTCATTATATTGTATTTTATCATGCCAAGGAGGATTTTTAAATGAGTAATAAAGAAAAAGTTGTATTAGCTTATTCCGGTGGATTGGATACTTCCATTATCATACCATGGCTAAAGGAAAACTATGACTACGAAGTTATCGCAGTAGTGGGCGATGTGGGACAAGGAGAAGAGCTTGAACCGTTAAGGGAAAAAGCAATTAAAACCGGTGCAAGCAAAATATATATTGAAGATTTGAAAGAAGAATTTGTCACCGACTTTATCTTCCCTACCCTGAAAGCCGGAGCGGTATATGAAGGAAAATATTTATTGGGTACTTCCATGGCCCGGCCATGCATTGCAAAAAGGTTGGTCGAGATTGCTAAAAAAGAAGGGGCAGTGGCCATCTGCCATGGAGCAACCGGCAAGGGAAATGACCAGGTGCGCTTCGAGCTAACCGTAAAGGCATTGGCACCCCATCTCAAAATAATTGCTCCCTGGAGAATATGGGATATAAAATCCAGGGAAGATGCCATAGATTATGCCCAGGCACGAAATATCCCAATTCCTGTTACCAAGAAAGACAATTACAGCATGGACAGAAACCTTTGGCATTTAAGCCATGAAGGTTCCGACCTGGAAGACCCATGGAACGAGCCGCAGTATGACAAGATTCTAAAACTCATGACCACTCCGGAAAAGGCGCCGGATGAACCGGATTATATAGAGATTGATTTTGAAGAAGGTATTCCTAAGCGCATTAACGGGAAAGAATACGGCCCTGTCGAGATCATACAGGAATTAAATAAAATAGGCGGAAAACACGGTATCGGTATTGCCGATATTGTTGAAAACCGGTTAGTGGGTATGAAATCAAGAGGTGTGTACGAAACCCCCGGCGGTACAATTTTACATATCGCCCACAGGGAACTGGAACATCTGACGCTGGACAGGCAGACAATGCATTTTAAAGAAATGGTGGCAATAAAATTTGCAGAGCTGGTGTACGACGGCAACTGGTACACACCGCTTCGTGAAGCCTTATCCGCCTTTGTGGACAGCACCCAAAAAACGGTAACCGGTACTGTTCGGTTAAAGCTGTACAAGGGCAACTGCATGCCTGCAGGGGCTAAATCGAAATATTCCTTGTATAACGAAGACATTGCAACCTTTGGAAAAGATGAGGTATACAATCAAAAGGATGCGGAAGGCTTCATCAACCTGTTTGGCCTGCCTCTAAAGGTTCGTGCAATGATGATGGAAAAAAACAAATAGGATGTGAAAAAGATGAAATTATGGGGTGGTAGGTTCCAAAAAGCCACGGACCGGGCAGTGGATGATTTTAACTCATCCATCCGGTTTGACCAGAGAATGTACAGGCATGACATACAGGGCAGCATTGCCCATGCAGACATGCTGGGAAAATGCAATATTATTACGCAGCAGGAATCGGAGCTCATAAAAAAAACATTGGCAGAAATACTCGAAGACATAGAAAACGGAAAAATAACCTTTGAAGTAGATGCGGAAGACATACACATGAACATAGAAAAAATTCTTATATCAAGAATCGGGGATGTCGGTAAAAAACTGCATACGGGCAGAAGCCGCAATGACCAGGTTGCGCTGGATATAAGGATGTATTTAAGGGATGAAGTCGCCCAAATTGCATCAATGCTTGTTGAGCTTGAGCAGACTGTTATTTACTTAAGTGAAAAACACCTGGATACCATCATGCCCGGGTACACCCACTTGCAGAAAGCCCAGCCAATTACCTTTGCCCATCACATGATGGCATATTTCCAGATGTTCAGGCGGGACCTGGAAAGGTTAAAGGATTGTTATTCGCGGATGAACATAATGCCTTTGGGCTCGGGCGCCCTGGCAGGCACCACATACCCGCTGGACCGCTATTATGTAGCAAAACAACTGGGCTTTAAGGACATAACCCAAAACAGCCTGGATGCTGTCAGCGACAGGGATTTTATAATAGAATTGGCATCATGCCTTTCCATATTGATGATGCATTTGAGCCGCTTTTGTGAAGAATTGATACTGTGGTCCAGCCACGAGTTTTCTTTTGTAGAAATGGACGATGCCTATAGCACAGGCAGCAGTATCATGCCTCAAAAAAAGAATCCCGACGTGGCAGAACTCATACGCGGTAAGACCGGAAGGGTATACGGTAGTTTAATCACTTTGCTCACCATGATGAAATCCCTTCCCCTTGCATATAACAAGGACATGCAGGAGGATAAGGAAGCCATCTTTGATGCGTTGGACACTGTAAAAATGTGTCTGCCTGTATTTAATAATATGATAAAGACCATGAAGGTCAATGTAAAAAATATGTATACAGGTGCCCAGGGCGGATTTACCAACGCTACCGATGTGGCCGACTACCTTGTCAAAAAGGGACTTCCTTTCCGCAAAGCCCATGAAGTGGTAGGCAAAATGGTACTGTACTGCATTGAAAAGGGAAAAAGCCTCGATACACTGACCATGGAGGAATACAAGGCTTGTTCCGATTTATTTGATGAAGACGTATACCGGGCCATAAGCCTGGAACAATGCGTACAAGGCAGAAACCTGCCGGGAGGCCCGGCAAAGGAAGCGGTACTGGATTCCATTGAAAAGGGTAAAAAGTTTATTGAAAAATACAAAATAGATGAATAAAAATACTGTGTGATTTATTTGGGCGGACGTATCTGTCCGCCCAAATAATTTATTTATCCGTCTGCATATTTAAAAATACGGTTTAACGTTTTTTCCAGGCAGGCCTGTACTTCATCAAAATTCATATTTGGTATATAATAAGATTCCATGCGGTCATGTTCTTCTTTTGCCTTTTTAATTGTTAAAATGGCCCTGTCAAGCAAAGAATCAAGCATATCATTATCATATTTTAATATTTCACCATGTTTTTCAAGTATGCTCTTATCCGTATATATACCCAAATCAATAATATTTTTTGAATTGTTACCGGCTGCATGGTATTTATTTGAGGTGGTGAAAGCTAAACTTAACCCAGGTATGATCACATGTTCTATCCTTTTTTCCGGGTCCATGGGACAATAATATGTTTCAACATCCAATCCTCTCTGCACAGCCGCATCTGCTATTTTTGCCAGCAGTCTTTCGGTCCCGGTTCCAACGGCTCCTTTTACAACATAAACCCTTTCATTTACATCAATGATTGTTTCAAGATAATTGCACAGTCCGCCAGGTGTAATCGCACTGCCGAAAAGCTTTCTCACCCTGCCGAGCTTATCCGACAGGGGTACGTTTTTAAACAATCCTGAAACAATCTCTTCTGCTTCCCTGTTTACCCCTGCCCTATTTGTTGCTTCTTCATAAACCGCAGATATGTCATCATATATGCTCTTTGCTGCTGCAAGATACCTGTATGCCCTTGCAAATAGTCCCTTGATTGTGGCATTGGACTGCAAAATTTGCTTCTTGTTTTTTCTCAATCCTTCTTCATTCCAAAAGTCACCCAAGTGTAAAATCTCATCAACCGCCCCCGGATTTTTAGGGTCCACAACATGGGGAGCCGTCCCGTCAATTAAAGCAACCTTTAGCGCCGGAATAACCACCCCGTCCAACGAATTATTGTCCGATGAACAGTGTATGTATTCCAGGTCATAGCCTTTTTTAATCATTTCATCACCAATTTTTTTCATGAATGTAGATTTCCCTACACCGGGTCCTCCTTTTATGCATATAATCCTGTTAGCTTCTTCCTGACTAAGTATGTATTGATAATAGGAATAAAAGCCCCTGGTAGTATTCCCACCTGCAAAAATATGCCTTATTGAACCTGTCTTAGGCATTAATTCATCAACTCCTTTATCACCACAAATTGTAATCCTATCAATAAGGATTCCAAGTATAATATTGTTTTTATATTGTGTTTTGTGCCTGTCCTAATGAAAACAATAAAAAAGAGGAGATGTTTTATCCCCCCTTTATATATTATCTAATTTGTCCGTTTCCATACACAATGTATTTTATTGTGGTAAGCTCCTTTAGTCCCATAGGGCCTCTTGCATGAAGCTTTTGCGTGCTGATACCTATTTCTGCACCAAATCCAAATTCAAAGCCATCGGTAAACCGGGTAGAAGCATTTACATACACGGCAGCCGCATCCACCTGCTTTAGAAATTGCTGAGAGTGGGCATAGTTATTGGTTACAATGGCTTCCGAATGCCTGGTACCATATTCATTTATGTGCTCAATTGCTTCGTCTATGCTGTCCACCACCTTGACCGCCAATATATAATCAAGGTATTCGGTAGACCAATCTTCTTCGGTTGCAGGCAATGCATCAGGATAAATTTTTCGTACTTCTTCACATCCGCGAATCTCTACATTTAACTGCTTCAAACGGTTCAATGCCCTTGGCAGGAATTCTTCTGCTATCTCCCTGTTTACCAGAAGAGTTTCTGCTGCATTACATACTCCCGGCCTGCTTGTTTTTGCATTGACAATAATATCTTCTGCCATTTGCAGGTCACAATCACTATCCACATAAACATGGCAGTTTCCAACACCGGTTTCAATAACAGGAACAGTTGAATTGTTAACCACCGTCTGTATCAGTCCGGCACCACCCCGTGGTATGAGAACATCTATATACTTGTTCAGTTTCATCATTTCCACGGCCGTTTCCCTTCGGGTATCCTCAATAAGGTTTATGCATCCTTCGGGTAATCCTGCTTCTAATGCAGCAGTATTCATGATTTCCACAATGGTGGTATTGGAATTGATGGCTTCACTGCCCCCCCGCAATATTACTACATTGCCGGCTTTTAAACACAAGCATGCGGCATCTACGGTCACATTTGGCCTTGCTTCGTAAATGATGCCTATGACACCCAAAGGCACCCTTTTTTGCCCTATTGTAAGGCCATTAGGGCGGGTCCACATGGAAACCACTTCACCCACCGGGTCCGGCAGCCCTTTTATTTGCAGTACCCCCTCTGCCATGGAGGCGATTCGGTTGGTGTTTAAAGTAAGCCGGTCCAGCAATGCTCCCGAAATCCCTTTTTTCTTTGCACACTCCAAATCAATCCGGTTTGCCTCAAGAATCTTTTTTTCGTTGCTTATCAGTGCCTCTGCAATCGCCTGAAGTGCCTTGTCCTTCACCGTTGTAGACAGATTTGCCATAAGATAGGATGCCTGCCTGGCTTTTTTCCCCTTTTCTATTAATTCATTCACCTTTATCTTACCCCCTTTTTTTAACTTATCTCTGCCAATGACCGGACAATGTGCTGCCCCTTTTTCAAGAACAAGGTCCCTACCTGCTTCCCTTCAAAAATATCGTATAAAATTCTTGGGTCTTCCCCGCTGGCAATGATCATATTAACCCCTGATTCACATGCAATTTCCGCTGCAGAAATCTTGGTTATCATACCGCCAACTCCGCGGTTACTTCCGGCTCCACCTGCCAGCAGCCTGATTTCATCAGTAATTTCAGTAACAACGGGAATAGGCTTTGCATTTTTATTTACCCTTGGGTCTGCATCATACAGTGCATCAATATCCGAAAGAATGATCAGCAAATCGGCATTTACCAGTTTCCCTACCACTGCCGATAAAGTATCGTTATCACCAAATTCAATCTCTTCCACAGCAACGGTATCATTTTCATTAACAATAGGTATAATATTAAACTCCAGAAGCGTATTAAACGTATTTATAGCATTTTGTTTGCGGTGCTCTTCTTCCACCACATCCTTCGTCAGCAATATCTGGGCAACTATGTGCCCGTATTCGGAAAACAGCTTGTCGTAAAGAAACATAAGTTCACATTGTCCTACTGCCGCAATAGCCTGCTTCTCCCGTGTCGTCCTGGGCCTTTCGCTAAGCCCCAGTTTACCAACTCCGACACCAATAGCACCGGATGTTACCAAAATTACTTCCTTGCCTTCATTTTTCAAGTCGGACAGCACCCTTACAAGACATTCTATCCGCTTTAAGTTAAGCTTTCCATTGCTATGGGTCAGAGTTGATGTCCCTACTTTTACAATGATTCTTTTAGCATTCTTCACTTCATTTAATATTTTGTCCATTCCTAATCCTTCTTTCATGCGATACTACTTTATATTGTATATTGTATCAACATTCAAATTTATTTCAAGAAAAAAATAATATCATAGGGGGGACGGGGCAATTATTGTACAATTCATTGCATTTCAAACTGCTTTATGATTTTTATAATCGTTCCCCTTGATATTCCGGTAGCTCTTTCAATTACACTTTTCGATAATCCTTCATCTTTATACAACTTGTATATAATTAGATCCCTTTTTTCTTTCGGCATGCTTTTTATTGTATGTGGCTGCTCACCATCTATTAAACTCATTATTATTCTTTTTATGCTACCTTCGTTCTTTCTTCTTCCGTCTGCAATTGTAAAATCATTATCCTCAATCTCATTGTTAAACTCTATAAATAATTCAACTGCTTTGTCTTTGTCATCAGAAAATTGATTTAATATAAATCCTGTATCCGTTAACGAATTCTCTTTTGGCTTTATATAATCATTATAACTACTCCACTTATAGTCATCTAATTTACTTACTATTCCTGCCCTAAGTGGATTCTGGTGTATGTATCTTACTAAAGAAAACAAATATCTATAATCTTCAATTGCTTCACTTTTATATCTGTCACCAAATAAAGCACCGCTTCTTAAATACTTTCTATTAAACCAACCTGCATACTGTGACAATATCTTTGACATGATTTTTATTATATCTCCAGCATTCTTCTCCTTTATAAATAAATGGGCATGGTTTGTCATAAGACAATATGCATAAATATCGTATTGTAATTCTCTTTTTACCTGCTTAATCACTTCAAGCATCTTTTCATAATCATTCATATCCTCAAAAATATTTTGCCGGCATATGCCTCTAAAAATAATATGGTATAATCCTGTCTGGCTTATTTTTCTCGCTAATCTTGCCACTTTCAACCACCTCATACAGAATTATACCAATCATTATAATTTATTTCAATGTTTTGCACAATTATTGCCCCGTCCCCAGCATCGTATTTATCGATTTAACTTCATAATCTCTTCGGCAATATCCCTAAAAACCGGAGCTGCGGCGCTGCCGCCCTGCCTGCCGTTTTCCACAAACACAACCATGGCATATTTGGGATCTTTTATGGGGAAATATCCGGCAAACCAGGCATGTACTTTTGTACTGCCGTTTTCCATGACCCAGCCCGTTTCCGCACTGCCGGTCTTGCCTGCAACCCCTCCATAATGTTCCATGCGCACATTTGCACCTGTTCCTGATAAGGTTACTTCTTCCATCATCCTCTGAATTTTTTTTGCAACTTCCGCGCTAATAATACGTGTTTCCCCTTTAATCCGCATATCCTTTACAATACTTCCGTCATCCATCACAATGGCGTCAACAAGGTTGAGTTTCTTACGTACACCATTGTTTGCAATGGTAGTAACCATATCCGCTACCTGGATAGGGGTTACAAGGATTTCTCCCTGGCCAATGGAAATATTAGCTGTTTCCCTGGCAGAAACGTATTTTTTATCGGGTATATTCCCTTTTTCCTGTATAAGTCCGTCAAAAAGGTACAGGGAACTGCCAAAACCAAATCTTTTGGCCATCTCAATAATGGATTTGTACCCCACCTTCAGGCCCGTATCAATAAAAACCGGGTTGCAGGAATTAGCAAACCCTTCCATGAAGCTTAATTCCCCATGGCCGTCCGATTTATGGCACATAAATGCCATATCGTCTACATCAATATATCCGGTGCATGTAAAAGGAGTATCCAGGCTGACCGTGTTTTTTTCCAATGCGGCAGCAGCCACAACTATTTTAAATATGGAGCCCGCATCATAAGGCGAAAACACCCTATTAACCAATTCGCTTCCGTCACTGTCAATATATTGCTCCACGTGTTCCTGGTCATAATTGGGCCTGCTGGCAAGGGCTAAAATGTCCCCGCTTTTTACATCGGTAACAATAACTGCCCCCTGCCCCATCCGTTTATCCATAACCTTTTCCACTATGCTTTGTATGTGATAATCCAACGTAAGGCGTACCGCTTCACCTTCATTATTGCTAAAACAATTTATCACCCTGTATCCCAGGCCGGGTATGGACCGTTTTATCGCATCCCCCACCATGCCTATGCTCTGCGGTTTCCGCTCATTAAGATAGGAATCAAAAGCTTTTTCAATTCCCGAAAAACCCGTTTGATCAGCCTCATTAACATAACCAATGATATGCCTGGCCAGGGATTCTTTGCCATACCGTTTGCTTAACGGGATTATTTTAATGGAAGGGTCATCCAGTACTTCCCTGATTTCCTGTTCCAAATAGTTTTCAACAATATATGTAACCGGTACTTGTTCCCGAAAGGTTTCTTCAATTTCTTCCCTGCTATAGCCGGTAAAACCGGATAATCCACCGATCACTTTTTCCCCGTCTTTGATAAGGCCTGGAATGACGATGATATAGTACCTGTCTTCTCTATCGGTAAAGGGAATCATATTTCTATCATATATATATCCACGGGTATATTTTAATGTGGTATCCAGCGCCCGCTGGCGGGTAACCTGGCGGGTCAATGTATCCGCCTCGACAACCTGAAGGTAATAAAACCGTCCAAGGAGGCATAAAAACAAAAAAATAATGGCAATTACTAAAAACCGCAGCCGATTAGGACTAATCAACAGCACACCTCCAAATAAAAATTTAATTATGTCTTATTTTTCCCTATCCGTCGGTGTGCTATACAATCCTACCATCCTGCCTGTCAATTGACATATTTAAACCTTTCCTTTGCGCAACATGGCACACGGTACCACTGGAGCACGCATGGGCATTTTGACAATCATCTGAGGGTGGGGAGCTACTTCCAGCGGTTCCCCCTGTTCATCCCACATCTTTTCAATGGTCTGACTGAAAAAAGGTTTCCCCGGCTGTATAACTTCTATTTCATCCCCTACAAAAAACCGGTTCCTTTGCTCCACCGTCGCAATACCCGTGGCAGCATCATATTCTTTAACAAGGCCTACAATATCATATTCCCTGATGTAAGAACTGGTGCCATAAACCTGTTCATTGCCGGAAGGCTTGCCAAAATAAAAACCTGTGGTATAGTCCCTGTGGCTTACCTTTCTCAGCTCGTCAAGCCATAGCGGGTCAAACACGTAATTTTCTCCCTTTTCAAAATAGGAATCTATTGCTTCCCTGTAAGCCTTAACGACTGTCGCCACATAATAGGCGCTTTTAACCCTTCCTTCAATCTTAAAACTTGATATTCCGCAGTCCACCAACTCGGGAATATGTTCAATCATGCACAGGTCCTTGGAATTGTAAATAAACGTACCCCTGTCATTTTCAAATACCGGCATATACTGTCCCGGTCTTTTTTCTTCCATCAAATAATATTTCCAGCGGCAGGGATGGGCACAATCACCACGGTTTGCATCCCTGGCTGCCATGTAATTGCTAAGCAGGCAGCGTCCGGAATAAGAAATGCACATGGCCCCGTGTACGAAACATTCAAGTTCCACATCCTGAGGAATCCTTTGCCTGATTTCCTTAATTTCTGCCAGCGACAGTTCCCTGGCCAATACAATTCTTTTTGCACCAAGCTTGTACCAAAATTCAACGCTCTTCCAGTTGGTGTTATTTGCCTGAGTGCTTATATGGATTTCCATACCCGGCGCAATTTCTTTTACAATTGAGAACATGCCAGGGTCGGAAATAATAACTGCATCAGCTCCCAATTCGTATACTTGTTTTACATATTGTGGAAATTCAATTAAGTCCTCATTATGCGGGATTATATTTGCAGTAACATAAACCTTTTTACCCCTCTCATGGGCAAATTCAATCCCTTCCTTCATTTCATCCATTGTGAAATTATCGGCCGCTGCCCGCAGACCAAATTCTTCTCCTCCAATATATACGGCATCGGCACCGTATAAAAAAGCCATTTTTAGTTTCTCCAGGTTACCGGCCGGTGCCAACAGTTCCGGCTTTTTCATTCATTTCACCTCATATCCTTGTTGTTAACTTTATAAGAAATGGCAACGCCGTCCCCTATGGGAATTATAGTGCTTTCCAACAGGGGATGATGGCATATTATATAAAGATAATCCCTCAGCCTGTTTACCAAGGTCTTTTTCCTGCGCACCACCATTGTATCCGTAGCAACCATGCCTTTATAAAGTACATTGTCTGATACAAGGACCCCACCTTCCCTTAATAAATCCATGCAATAAGGCAGGAAATCCAGGTACTGGCCCTTTGCGGCATCCATGAATATAAAATCAAAGCTACCCTTTAAAGCAGGAAGAATATCCACTGCTTCCCCTTCCAGCACTTCAACGGTATCTTCCAGTCCGGCCTTTTTAATATTTTCCCGGGCAAGCTCCACCATCTTTCTGTACCTTTCAATGGTCACGATCTTACCTCCTGCTTCGAGCGCCTCGGACATCAAAATGGAAGAATACCCAATAGCTGTTCCGATTTCAAGTATACTTTTGGGGCGCAGCATCTTACAAAGCACCAAAATCAGCCGGGCAACTTCCGGATGTACAATGGGCACATGGTTATATGCGGCATATTCTTCCATTTCTTTTAGTATACCCCTCGTCTGAGGAAGGGTTTCACGGATATATTTTATTACATAGTCATAATAATTATTATTGTATCCTATCATGTAATCAGCTACTCCTGTTGTGCTTTTTTTTGTGCTATTTGATGTTCCTCGTAAGTGTTGGAAAATATATGGCTCCCGTCGCTTTTTGCTACAAAAAATAAGTAGCTTACATCGGCAGGATATAATGCGGCATAAATGGATTCACGCCCTGGGGATGCAATGGGCCCGGGCGGCAGCCCCGGATTTAAATAGGTATTGTAGGGGGACTGTATTTTAGTATCTTCTTCGGATAATACCTCTTTCCGTTCCCCCAAAATGTATTGAACCGTGGCACAGGACTGGAGAAGAGGGTATTCCTTGCTTTTCAGGCGGTTGTGAAAAACAGCGGAAATAAGGGGTCTTTCTTCCTGCAGCCTTGCCTCCCGTTCTATGATAGAAGCTAAAGTAATAACCTCATCCACGGTCATCCCCAATTCCTCTGCCCTCTCCAAATATTCCTGCTTAAACTCTTTTTCAAATTGTTCAAGCATTTTTCTTAGTATATCCTCTTCTGTGGCATCTGCATACACTTCATAGGTCTCGGGGAAAAGGTATCCCTCAAGCCTGGGTTTGCGCTCCGGCAGGTCTTTCAGGAAAGAATATTCAAAATCCCCCATTTCAGCCAGAGCAATAAACTTTTCTTTATCAATCAGTTTTTCCGTTGACAATTTTTCAACAATTTGTTTAAATTCATATCCTTCCGGGATGGTAAACCTTTTTACTTCCTTTTTGGCCACTGTTTTTTTCAATTCGGCCATAATAGCATCATAATCCATTGAGGTATCCAGCAAATGCACACCTTGCTGGTACTTTCCATCGTTTTGCTTTATCCTTGATACTACTCTAAACAAAAGGGGATATTTTATCAGTTTTTTCTCCTTAAGAATTTCTGCAATATCCTTTGTGGAAGCGCCTTTAGCTATTTCAACCTCTACCGCTTGGGGTATGTCATCCGGCTTATCGAAACTGTCCGGATCGGTTACATAATTGTATCCTATCTTAAAAGCATATACTCCCAAGAAAATACATCCCACAATTATCAGGCAGGATAGAAACAAACGTACTACCCACAAAAGGACCTTATTCAGGACATCTTTATTTTCCCCAGGTTCAGGGTATGTGTTCATTTTTAACCCTCCCTATTTTTTACTTTTGCCCTTAATTCCTTATCGAGAATTTTTTTCCTAATACGTATGCTTTTAGGCGTAATCTCCACCAACTCATCATCCGCAATAAATTCCAGACACTGTTCCAGGCTCAGAACAGTTGCAGGTGTCAGACGAAGGGCATCATCGGAACCGGCCGCTCTCATATTTGTCACATGCTTCTTTTTACATACATTTACTACCACATCTTCCGAGCGTGAATTTTCTCCAACCACCATTCCCTCGTACACCTTTGTGCCGGGGGTAATAAAAAGTCTTCCTCTTTCCTGTGCATTGTATAAACCATAGGTTACTGCTTCACCGGTTTCAAAAGCAATAAGCGAGCCCCTCTGCCTGCCCTGAATCTCCCCCTTGTAAGGTTCATAACCCCAAAATACATGATTTAATATTCCGTTACCCTTGGTATCGGTTAAAAATTCGGATCTATAACCAATTAACCCTCTTGCAGGTATTTTAAATTCCAGGCGCATGTATCCCGAATTGGCAGAAGTCATGTTTATCAGTTCTGCCTTTCGTGCTCCAAGCTTTTCCATAACCACTCCCATGTATTCTTCCGGTACATCAATCATCAGCAATTCCATCGGCTCGTGCAATTGCCCGTCAATGACTTTATAAATAACTACCGGCTTTGAAACCTGAAACTCATATCCTTCCCTGCGCATTGTCTCAATTAAAATGGAAAGATGAAGCTCTCCACGGCCTGAAACTTTGAAAGAATCAGGGGAATCGGTTTCTTCCACCCTTAAGCTCACATTTGTTTCAACTTCTTTGAACAGCCTTTCTCTAAGGTGTCTTGAGGTTACAAAAGTACCTTCTCTTCCTGCAAAAGGACTGTCGTTTACCATAAAGGTCATGGAAATGGTAGGCTCATCTATTTGTACAAAGGGTAGAGGTTCTGGATTAACCACGTCGCAAATGGTTTCCCCAATATTAATATCATTGATTCCGGATACGGCAATAATATCTCCCAACCTTGCACTGTCCACTTCAATCCTTTTCAAGCCTTCAAACTGATATAGGCGGGTAACCTTTACATTTTCGACTCTGCCATCCCTTTTACACAAAACAGCCTGCTGGCCGTATTGTACACTGCCCCGCTCCACTCTTCCTATTGCAATCCTTCCTACATATTCATCATATTCAATACTGGATACAAGGATTTGAAAAGGTTTGTCCATTTCTCCCCGTGGAGGGGGAACATGATTGACAATAGTCTCAAACAGGGGCACTAGATTTTCCCCCTTTTCGTCCGGCTGGGTAACTGCATATCCCTGGCGTGCCGAGGCATATACTACAGGAAATTCCAACTGTTCATCATCGGCACCCAGTTCAATAAATAATTCCAGTATTTCATCCACCACTTCCAGGGGCCGTGCACCGGGCCTGTCAATTTTGTTTATCACTACAATAGGCTTCAAATTAAGACCTAATGCTTTCCTAAGAACAAATCGTGTCTGGGGCATACATCCTTCAAAGGCATCCACCAACAAAAGGACTCCGTCCACCATTTTAAGCACCCGTTCTACTTCCCCGCCAAAATCCGCATGCCCCGGTGTATCTATAATATTAATTTTTATACCGTTGTACATGACAGAAGTATTTTTTGAAAGTATAGTTATACCTCGCTCCCTCTCGAGGTCATTGAAGTCCATTACTCTTTCCCCAACCTGCTCATTTGCCCTAAAAATACCACTTTGTTTCAATAAACCATCTACCAAAGTGGTCTTGCCATGATCCACATGTGCAATAATTGCAATATTTCTTACATCTTCCCGTATTTGCATCTGGTATTCTTCACCCTTGAATCTTATTTTTTCTATTTTAATTTTATAAACCTATGTTTAGCTTATTTAAGACTTTTTTATATTATGTTTAAAAGCATAAATAGCAGCCTGTGTTCTGTCGGACACATTGATTTTCTTGAAAATATTGGATACATGGTTTTTTACTGTTTTTTCACTTATATAAAGCTTTGCAGCAATTTCCTTATTTAACATGCCTTCTGCAATAAGTTCCAGCACTTCTATTTCCCTCTGGGTAAGCAGGTTCTGCACCTTGCTTCGCGAGTCCTCTGCAGTGGCTTGCGTAAATCCCCTTATAATTTCTGTGGTCATGTTAGGCGGGATATACGACTGGCCTTCATAAACACTTCTAATAGCCTTAATTAATACATCTGAATCCGCATCCTTTAGCACATACCCTGCTGCTCCCAATTGAACAGTTTTAATCAGATATTCATGATCGGCATGAATAGTTAACATGATTATTTTTGATGGACATCCTTTTTCCTTTAATTGGGCAACTGCCTGAATACCATTCATTTTAGGCATATTGATATCCATCAGCACAACATCCGGTTTCAATTTAAGCGCCAAATCAACAGCTTCTTCTCCGTTAGATGCCTGGGCTACTACTTCAATATCCTTTTCCAATTCAACAATCTGTTTTAATCCCTGCCTGACCATTGAATGATCATCTGCTATGAGAACCCGTATATTGCTCATCTTTGACCTCCCCTTTTACTTGCAACGGTATATCTATCTTTAATCTTGTACCCTTACCTATCTCCGAACTAATTTCAAAGCTGCCATCCAGCAACTCTACCCTTTCTTTCATACTATATATACCAAAACCTCCGCTTTCATCGCGGTTCTTTTTACTTAACTCTTTAATATTAAACCCCTTACCATTATCGAAAATAAATAAGGAAAGGGTATCATTCGCACAAGATAAATGAATTATTACATCATTAGCATCTGCATGTTTTTTTACATTGCTCAATGCTTCCTGAACAATCCTGAAAACCGTTAAAGATACTACAGGGCTTATATCGTCAAACTTACCGCCGGTTCGAAAGCGCGTTTCTATACCTGTTTCCAGCTGAAAATTTGACACGTATCTTTCAATTGTAGGCAAAAGCCCGAGATCGTCCAAAGACATGGGTCTTAAATCATATATAATTCTCCTTACATCCTGAAGGCATCCTCTAACCACATTTTTTAGCTCCTTAAGCTCATCTTTTGTCCTCTGTATATCCACATCTATCAATTTTTCGCAAATTTCTGCCTTCAGTACCACATTGGACATGGATTGGGCCGGGCCGTCATGAATATCCCTTGCAACACGCTTCCTTTCTTCCTCCTGGGCTTCAATAATCTTAATACCTAAATTATGCTTATGTTGCAGATCTTTTAACTGAAAGCTCAAGTTATCCAGATCCCCGGATAAATAGTCCATGGCTTTTCCTACCTGAGTAATTAAATTTTCAGCTTTTTCAACTGTCTTGTAAGCCTCTTTCAGCCTTATTTCTATTTCATTGCGCCGCATAATAATATTCTGCTCTTGTTCCTTTTTCACGGCCAACTCAATGCGTAAATTATCGGCTCTCTCATAAGCTTCTCTTAACTTTGTCTCTGAACCCTCTCCAAAATTCCTGCTCAGCAACATTAGCTGCCGGCGACTTTCTCTTAATTCATTCTCTAATTTTTCCACCGTCTCTATTATTTTCTTCGCCTGTTCCCTCAGCTCGGCCAGTTCCTGTTCAAGCCTTTTACATTCTTTGCGTGCTGTTTCAGCAATATCATATATCTGCTTTTTGCTTGCATTAATAGCTTCGATTGTCTTTTTTATAATCTTGTCCAGCCTTTTTATATCAATCTTACTGTTTCTTTCTTTGCTCCTCACATTATTACTCCCTTCAAACCCGGACCTTTAAAAGCTTTACATATTCTATTATTGCATAATATAATTCTATAGTAAACCAAAAAAAACCTATGGTAATTTATGTAAATTTATTCCGTGCAAAAAAAGCAGGTCAATTACCTGCAAAAATTAAGCAACCATTGTAATAATGTTTGAGATTTGAATCACAATAAAAATGACTATTGATATTACAACAGGCCCATTTGTAAATGCTGCCTTTATATGTTCCATCGTACCGGAAATAGATTCTTTCATATCAATCACCGTAGTATTCCTAACCAAAAGGATTGCCGAAATAAACAGGACAACTGAAACCAAAACAGCAATAAGGAAAAACCAAAGGCTTTCCAAAAACGGCACCTCATACATTTCACTTTCCTGTAAAAAAGACAAAAGCAGAGCAAACGCATTATTGCAAAAATGAGCAACTATCCCCGGAATAAGGGAATCAGTCCTTACAACCAGGTATCCAAAGGTTAATCCAAAAAACACAGGACCAAAGAAGTTCTTTATATCCCCATGCATTAATGCAAAAAACAATGCAGAAAGGATAATTCCTGCTTTTGTACCACGTATTTCATAAGCCTTCATTATTATTCCCCGCGTCATGATTTCTTCACAAATGGCAGGTAAAACAGCTACAATCAACAAACTTACTGCCAATTCTTCTATGCTCCTGGGAATGGGTATGGGATAATCCGGTATTTCTCCCAGCAGGCTTAGTATAATAAGTATGGGGAGATTTAGCAATTGAGCAATAAACTGACCTGATATGCCCACCACCACTGCTAAAAACAAGTGTAAAGGCCGGACAGACCTTAAGCGCAAAACCTGTTTAACTTCCACGCCCTTTACCTTAAGATACAAAACAGCAGGTAATAAGACAGCAAACAACTGGGTAAAAAGAAGTATGGCTTCAGTCATTTCATTTTCATCATATATTCCCATTAAAAGGAATACCACTGTTCCTGCCATTGCAACTACAAATTGAAGTAAAAAAATAGTTAAAAATAACATATTTGCTCCCCGAACCGTTACTTTACCGTGAGTATTCATAACCAATAATCCTTTCCTCTGTTATAATCATATGTACTGGCCTGTCAAAGCTTTCTTCCTTTATTTTGTCTATAACTTGAAAATCAAAACATATACCCACTGTCCTGGCATCCGGCCTTATATTTTTCAAAAAGCGATCAAAATAACCCCCTCCATATCCTATCCGGTAACCGCGGGTGTCAAATACAATCCCGGGAACCAAAATAAGGTCCAGCTCGTACGGGTCCAGCTTTCGTATATAACCTTCCTTAGGTTCCATAATCCCATAATTGCTTTTACACAGCTCATGGTCAATATCCCTTACTTCTGAAACAGTAAGGGCCTTGGACTGCAAATCCGTAATGGGTACTGCCACCCTTTTACCATCTCCCAGGGCATAACGAATAAAGTCCCTTGTTTTTACCTCATTTCTAAAATCCACATAGGCCATAATTGTATTGGACATCTTATAAATTTGACAATTCAGCAACTTTTTTATAATGCATTTGCTTTTTTGTTCAACTTCGCTGGGTTCCATGGCGTTTCTCATATCAAGATAATGTTTTCTCAATTTTTTCTTATCCAAGTTCTACCTCCAGGTTCCATCCAATCGCATTATTGAATGTATAACATGCTTTGAAAAAAGATACATACAAAGCGACAGAATCAACTGCAGTATCAAGGAAACAATAACAGGGTATATTCCTTTTTTATTCAATACCTGTATAACCAATGTATAACATATTCTATGATGGATGAACAATATGGTGATTATAGAAATAATTGAAATCAGCCACCAATTGTCAATCCACCGGTAATATATCCCTAGGCAGGACAGTATTAATGTAACAGTCAACATCACCAATTCCTGTAAACTTTCCAAAGAAGCCTTTTTATTGGGCAGATAAATTTTATAATTTGCAATAGGTATCAGTAAAAAAGTCACGGATATTCCAAAAAGGCCCCCCGTTATAAGCCTAGTGGCATTATTTGTACTGCGCATATTAAGATAGGAGGTTATACCATCCAATCCCATTATGAAAATAAAAAGGCATAATATCAGGGTTATGCCGGTTTTAGGAGGCTTATCGCAACTCCATCTCCCCTTTAAAACCAAAAACATGAGCGCAATGAACATCCCAATATAAATACCGGTATCCCTGGCACATACGGGAAGGCTTTTCCCCCCAACCGTCAACGTCCTTGAAGGCAACTGATGGCACAGAACCGTACCAACCTCATATAATATTTTCTCTATCACATCCATAACCATGTTTTACGGCAATTCCTGGATCTGTTCAAATATTTTAGGCGTTATGTTATTTAAAGCATAAAACGAAAAGGCAATATAAAAGGCAATATAAGCAATGCAACATATGCAGGTAATCAGCGTAATAATCAATGTTCCCGTGAGCAAAGCCTTTCCAAAAGATTTCTTATCCGGATCCCCTTCCGAATTCATAAAAACAATTGATACTATGATACCAATAATTTGTCCAATCAATGGTATAACCGACACCATTGACAAGAGCACCTTCACACCATTGCTCAAAGAAGGACTTGTTTCATTCCTGGTATCTTTGGCATCCTTCTTAGGAATATTTAAATCCCCATCAGGAACAGGCGCATCGTCTTGTACACCATCCTGCACATTATCCTGTACATTATCCTGTGGCTTTAAGGTACTCCCGCAAAAAGGGCATCTTGTTGTAGCATCATCAATTAGTTCTCCACAGTAAGGACATTGTCTCATTTTTTCCTCTCCTTCCCTTAGCTTACACCTTTCCTCATATTTTACAGCTTATAACTGCAACATAAGAAAAACCTCTCATGTATCATACTCATATTATTGTATACTACATGAGAGGTTATCTGCAAGGAAAATTTTCTTTTTATTCCATTTTGTCCTCCGCTTCATCCTCTATCCTGTATCCGCATCTTGAACAAAAACAAGCATCCCTTTCATTTTCTTTTTCACATTGTGGACATATTTTAATATTTTTTAGTTGACATAACTTTTTACGCAAATTATTGACATTATCCACAATTTCATCAATCTCCAGGCACTTGGAAGAAATTTCTTCTGCGAAATAATCCCCTGCCTTATAGGCATCATAAATAATTTTCCCTACATCCCTTAGAAGGCTGTTGATGCGGGACTGCGAATCCCCAATGGCTAAATTTATCTTGGCTATTTCAACGATTTCATTGGATTTTTTTATAGCATTCTTAGCTGTTTCCGCCACCTTATTCTTGATGTCATCTATCATGGTCATATATTCATCCCCTTTTACCTTGTTAAATATCCTTTATCTATGTATCGACATTAAGCCTGCCCCTCTTCACCATTATTTTCAACAGCTATGCTTTTCTGGCTGACATAGTTGCTAGGCAAAGTCAAAGTTGCAATTACCTCGGTAGGCTTGGTAAGTATCGATAACTCTTCCGATATTTCTATATCCTGCACTTTTAAGTTTTGCCCAACCGCTAACTTACCCAAATCAACAGGTATATATTTTGGAACCCGGTCCGCACTGCATTCCACTTCTATTTCCTGCCTTTGCCTTTGTACAATACCTCCGTTGCGTTCTATCTCGGATACTCCAATGAATCTTATGGGGACATGAGCGCGCACCCTCATATCTTCCTGCACAGGCTTAAAATCCACATGTATTGCCTGTTGGCTAACGGGATGTCTTTGCACCTGCGCAATTATGGACTTAATATGCTCATCGCCTAATTCAAGATTAACCAAAGCATTTTCTCCATAGTCATGTAATATCGCATCCAATTCTTTCTTTTCAACGCTAATCAGCTTATTCTTCACAGCATCATAAATAACCCCGGGAACCTGTCCCGCACGCCTTGACCTGCGGGCACTGTTTTTTCCGCTTCCAATCCTATAATTCACACGTAATACAGGTACATCCATATGTAATCCTCCTCAATCTTAATCTAATTGAGGAGTATTCCCATATCTTCAAATTTTAAACCTGGTTACGCCTTACTAAATGCAAGTGTTCTCATATCTCCTTATTATTTCATCCCTCAGCGCTTTCCTGTTTTGTTTTGTAACCTCTACAATATCATCATCATCAATTTGTACCCATAAGGAAATGGGGTTATCTTCACGATAGTCCATTGCAACATCAATCATATCCATTGCTTGCATGATATTTCTGTAAACATATATCCATTCAATAACATTTTCATCCGCATAGGACTCTTTCTCATAATGCTTATCCAGGAATTTTTTTATTTCCCCCTTTTTCTTAGACATCAGACTGACAGTAACCAACATACTAATACTCCCCTCAATATATTAAAACATCAAACAAACCAAGGAACAGCCAAATAGTATTGCATTTCTTTTTATTAAAACTGCAAACTATATTGCTGTTCCCAGCATAAATGCAAAAAACATAATTATAACTATATTATCTATTCTACAAAAAAACATAAAACCCTTTATGTAAATTTTGCAAAATCAGATATACTCTTATACTCTCTTACTGCCCCTGTGCACCAGCATCTATTTAACTTCCAAATATTGATAGGTTTTGTCTGTTTATCTCGTAAACACCGGTATCATAGAACTGCTTCACCGGCTTGCCGTTTACTGCATCATTTAATACTTTCACACCCAGTTCTCCCCAGATTTGTTGCCTTTGAGCTATAATTGCCGTTATTATACCTTCTCTCAAGTACTGCATATTTTCTTCCGTTCTATCCCATGCAACAAATTTCTTATCTAAATTATACTTTTTCCACACTTTAGCTGCTCTTGGACCAAAGTCGGCATCCAAACCAAGCATTAAGTCAAAATTAGGATATTCTTTAACTATTCTTTCTATAGAACCTGTTCGTCTTTCTTCTATACCGCCCTTATCTTCGATAGCAAGTATTTTAATATCCGGATACCTGGAAAGAACTTCCTTTATTCCTTCTATTCTCAAAGCCTGTTTATCTTGCGAAGAATCAAAAGTACTAAGAATTACATTACCCTTTTTATTCAATAACTTGGCCACTATTTCAGCAGCCTGTCGACCAGCCAACCGGTCATCGGTTCCAATAAAGGATATGCGTCCGCTGCTTGGGGCATCTCCATCAAAGCATACAACTTTGATTCCTAACTGTCCAGCCTTTCTAAGAACAGGGGACAATATTGCATCATCTATGGGGGATATAACAATACCATCCAGTTTATTTTCAGCCATTACTTTTTCCACCAGGGCTGCCTGATGTCCGGCATCATATTCCGTAACATATGCTTCAACTATGTCCCAATTATATTTCTTTGCTGCAATGCGGGCATTACGAACAGTGTCAATAAAAAAAGGATGGTTTTCCGGTAGGCTTGTGATTAATAAAAACTTTTTATTTTGAATCACTTTGCTATCAAATTTGAACAAACCAATGTCGCTTCCAAGTATGTTATTGTTTTTCTTTAAATTTTCCCATATTTCTCTCAAAGTTCCTGAAAAAGTATCCGCTTCTATCGTCAGTGAAGCCATTTCCTGGGAAGAGGCTGCCGATTCTCCTGCAACGGCTGCAATGTTTGACATTGCAAATAATACATTATTTTTTTGTTCGTCCATAATTTGCACACTATCAACTACTTTTTCCATCTTGCCAAACAATACTCTGACAGAATCTGCTATTTGCCTGAAAATATCCTGGGACATATGCAACGCATCTACTTGTTGTTTAAGTACTTCACCTGTGCTCCTGATAATTTCATTTGTAGCCTCAATTTCCGATTTTATGCCTGAAACAATTTTATTAATTTCAATACCTGAAATCCTGCTTTGTTCTGCCAATTTCCTAATTTCCTGGGCTACAACTGCAAATCCTCTTCCGTATGCACCTGCATGAGCAGCTTCAATAGATGCATTAAGAGATAAAAGACTTGTTTGATTGGATATGTCAGCAATTACAGAAAGGACTTTTTCTATCTCTTTTGCCTTTTGATTTAGTTTTTCAATCCTGTTATTGGTATCACTAATAATACTAAGCGACTGTGTGCTCTCTTCAATTAATCTTGCAATATTTTGTGTGCCTTCTTCACTTTTCTGATGGGTAATCATAAATTCTTTCCCTATCTCTTCCATGGATTGGGAAACACTGTTAATGCGTTCCGATAATTCCTGCATGGCATCACTACATGCTTCTGTGTCCTTTGCCTGCTGTTCTGCACCCTTTGCTACAGCATCAGCCGATAATGTGATTTTGCTTACGGAAGATGAAAACTGAGATGTCGTCTGCTCAAGAGCATACAAGATGTTCTGCATTGCCGATTGCACCATGTGAACATTTCCAAGAAATTCATTCATCTTTTTCCTGAAATTTTTGATTTTTTCGGGAAGGTTTTTCTCTTTTTCATTGGAGGAAAAGTCACAATTTGTAATGTTTTCTTCCAACAACTGAATAACCGATTCTTCCTTATAACCAGATGTCTTTATGAAGGACAGTATGAAAGCGGATAATATTTCATAAACAATAAAAATTACGAGGTACGGTATTAGTCCTTCAAAATTTTTTAAGATGAAAAATGATATGATCCCTATGATTGCAGGTATTAACACCATGAACATAAAAAAATAAATAAACCGACCTTTAAAATTTGTTGCCTTATCATTCATAAAAATGCCCCCCCTGAATGCTTGTAGTTTAACACATTTTTTATGTCTGAAGTATTTTTTAGTAATGCCAAAAAAAAAATGGATAACTAAAATTATGAACAATACCTGAACAGCATGCTGTTTAATAAGACAAGGCTTAGCCATTACATTTTTATAATGTAAAAGCAGATTTATTGATTGTAGAAAAACTCATAAATAATTCAGCGTATTTTTATATAAAGAGGCCACAGATATGATTGCCATAAATCATAAGGATCATGTATCCACAATCTGAAGAGATATTGGACATATTTTTCACCCCATTTATATTATTAATTATACTACATGACATAATAAAAGTAAACATCATTTTTCTACAATTAGTAATCATATGAAGTAATTGACATAATATATATATATTTTTACTAATATTTATTAAGAATAACTATTCATTACTATTAAATATGCCGTTAATTTACGAATATAAAATTTATGTTGCGTATTGATTGAACTTTAGTGGTTAGACTAAATTTGAGGTGATTATTTATGAAACAAAACCGCAGTCCTGTTGCCGTTATACTTTTAGCATTTTTTTTAGCTTTTTCTTCTTCAGCCTGTTACAGGAAAGAAACGAAACCGGCACCTCAAACTGAGAATCAGGCAGAAAACGAAGCACCGGGATCCCTGGAAAAAATGGAATCGGAAATTAAAAATTTGATTGAGGAATTAGATAAAAAAGAAGATGAAAAATCGGAAGAAAAAATAAGCATTGAAACCAAAACGGAGGTAAAACAAGAAGAAGACCAAGAAGAAGCAAAAACAGAAACGAAACAGGAAACGGAACAAGAAGTTAAAAAAGAATCACCGGATGATAAAATGTGGAAGGCAGCTAAGGAAAAGGTTGAAAATATTCATAAAGAATGGAATAAATTTCAGCCCGAGATAGTAAAAACGGGGGTTCCTAAAGAAACCCTTGACAAATTCAGTGACGTATTAAACAACCTGACAATTTATGCGGAGTCAAAAGACTTGTTAAATACCTTATTTGCAGCCAATGAATTGACCCAATTCATTTCTGATTTTACGGCCCAGTATAACAGTGAAATACCTCCCGATGTCAAGCGAATGGGATACTTCATAAGGGACGCAAAATATAATGGTATTGCAGGGCAATGGGAAAAGTCTTCTGCAGATATTGACAGCTTAAAATCCTACTGGTCAATTGTAAAAGCCCAGGTAAAAAAAGAACAAGAAAAACAAGCCAGCCAGGTGGAATTTTCCATTTATGAGCTTGAAAAAGTGGTAAAGCAAAGCAACCTAACCCTAACATTGTTGAAAAGCGATATAGCACTGGATAATTTAAATAAGCTGGAGGAAGCATTTAGAAAATAACGAGCGGCCTGCTCGTTATTTTCATTAGTTTTGCAAAAGGCCCGGTTCAAGAGTCTTAAAAACATAGCCCTGAGACATTATATATTCAATAAGGGCCGGCAAAGCATCCACCGTGGTTTGTTTACCATTGCTGTCATGCATTAATATAACAGCTTGTCTTTTGTTTTGTAATGTTTCCTGCAATCTTTTAAATTGTTTTTCCGCCGGAACACTAGGAGCCTCCGCATCTCCATTAACAACGTTCCAATCAATGCTAATATAACCGGCTTCCTTTACAGCCTGGCGAAACGGCAGTAATTTGTCCCCAAAGGAACCGCCCGGAAACCTCATAAACCTTGGCTTTCCATATTCATTCCCCAGTATTGATAAAAGCAGCTCATCCGTCTTTTTTAATTCATCCACCAGTTTTTGTGGATGCGAGTAAATATGCTTATAATCATGGGTATAAGTATGATTGCCTATTAGATGTCCCTCTTTTTGAATCCTTAACAGTATATCCGGATTTTTTTCAGCCATGTTTCCGATGACGAAAAAAGTCGCTTTTATATCATACTCTTTAAGAATGTCCAAAACCTGAGGCGTTATGTTAGGAGACGGACCATCGTCGAAAGTGAGATATGCAACCCTGACATTTTCATCTACCCCTATTGGTTTCTCTTCTTGAAATGCTTCATCAACGGGCTCTTCTTTCACCTCTTCCTTTGGTTCTTCAATCGGCTCTTCTTCTTTCAGGTTTTCTTGTGGGAATTTGGGCAATTCTTCAATAGATATGTTTTCCTGTGTTGTCTCTTCCTCAAGGCCGGTATTAAACTCATCTGCCACTGCAGTTGTTTCGCTGGTCAGAGATGCTCCACATCCTACAAGCCCAAACGACATAATAACTAATAATAGAATAAAAACACTTGTTTTTAGATAATGCTTCATTGTTTGGCCCCCTTTTTGTTACTTTCTACATTTTTATGTAAAAATCTTATCACGTTTTGTCGCATATTGATTTACAGATCCGTTAAAAAAGGTTACGAAAAGATTAAGACT
The DNA here is from genome assembly GCA_012735465.1 of Clostridiaceae bacterium. GTDB lineage: Bacteria > Bacillota > Clostridia > SK-Y3 > SK-Y3 > JAAYHJ01. The sequence continues at coordinate 14,467 of JAAYHJ010000074.1, read as the reverse complement.
TTCAAGGCGGGTCAATAGAAACTGGAAGTCAAGATAAAAATATAGTACAATAGGCTTAAAAAAAGATTACATATGCTGGGTGATGATGATGGAAGAAATGCAAAAAAAAGTGCTCGTGGTAGAAGACGAAGCCTCTATTCGAAAATTTTTAGCTATTAATCTCAACCGCAGCGGGTTTCAAGTATTGGAATGTGAAAGCGGAGAAGAAGCGTTAAAACTGATAGAAAAAGAAGAGGTTATAGTAGCCATTCTTGATGTGATGCTGCCGGGAATGGACGGTTTTGAACTATGTCAGCAAATAAGAAAAACCGAACCGGAAATGATTATTATCATGTTAACAGCAAAAGGCCAGGATATGGATAAGATCATGGGGTTGGAGCTGGGAGCAGACGATTATATGATAAAACCCTTTAACCCGCTGGAACTTATTGCCCGTATCCATGCCCATTTAAGGAAGGTAGATATAAGAAAAAAGGGCAGCAGAAAAATCCTTGAATTTCATGGACTAAAACTTGATTTACAAGGTCAAAGATTTTACAAGGGAGACAGGGAAATTGAATTAACTCCTACGGAATTTGCCATAATGAAAACACTCATGGAAAATCCGGATAAAGCCTTTAGCCGTAATGACATATTGAACAAGATCTGGGGTAAAACCTATTTTGGCGACATGAAAACAGTGGATGTTCACATCAGGCGCATACGGGAAAAGATTGAAGACAATCCCTCTGCCCCCAGGCTGATTGAAACCGTCTGGGGAATAGGTTACAGGTTGCGAGGTAGGAATTAGTATGAAGAGTATTAAAAAAAGGCTGGTTTTTTATTTTGTATTTATTATCATCATTACGGTAGCCATTCTTGAAGCAGTATTGATCATCAATATTAAACAATACTATTACAGCAACCTGGAAAGCACTTTGCTAAATCAGTTGTATACCTCTGCAGATTTTTATGAAAAATACTTTTCCGATGCTACATTAGAGGAAAACGTACTAAGCAATGTAGATGCTTTTTGGAATCAAACCACAGCCCAGGTAGTAATTATTGATATGAACGGTAAGGTTCTGATGGATTCCCTGGGTATTATGTCCGATTCCACAAAAGAAATGGAGGATGTGAAAAGCGCACTGGAAGGGCAGACCGGGAAATGGATTGGCGAGATTGATTATAGCACCGAAAAGGTGATGGCAATTTCCACGCCTCTCCATTCAAGGGGTCAACAAGTGGGCGTCCTGAGATTTATTGCTTCCCTCAGGGAAGTAAACAACGATATAAAAAGAATTGCCTATATTTTTATTGCCTTTGGGGTTTTGGTAACCTTAATAACAGGGTTAGTCAGTATTTTCCTGGCAAATACCATAACCACACCCCTTGAAGAAATCACCCTCGTGGCAGAAAAAATGGCGGAAGGTAATTATCATATCCAAACTAAAAAAAGAAGAGATGATGAAATTGGCCGGCTTTCGGATACTTTAAATCATATGGCAAAGGAAATTATCAAGAAAGAGCAGCTAAAAAATGATTTTATATCCTCGGTATCCCATGAGCTTAGGACTCCCCTAACTTCCATCAAGGGCTGGGTAATCACTCTAAAACAGGATTATGAAGATAAAGAAATCTTATCGGACGGTCTTGAAATCATTGAAAAGGAAAGCGACCGACTAAGCCTTATGGTGGAAGAACTGCTTGATTTTTCTAAATTTGTATCAGGTAAAATCACCCTTAATATAAAACCGGTAAACTTGATTAAAATATTGGAACATGTTAAAAAGCAACTGACTCCAAGGGCTTTAAGGGAAAAAGTGGATTTTCAGTTGAACTATGCCGATAATCTTCCTTTGATTTATTCGGATGACAACCGCCTGAAGCAGGTTCTTATTAACATATTGGACAATGCTTTTAAGTTTACTCCTCCAAATGGGAAAATACTATTAGAGGCAAAAAGAGAGGGTGAACAAATAATACTCATTGTGGAAGATACAGGCAGTGGCATAGCTCCTGATGAGCTTCCAAAAATTAAAGAAAAATTCTACAAGGGAAAATCCAGCAAATCCCATACCGGAATTGGTTTATCCATCTCCGATGAAATTATTAAAATGATGGGCGGAAGCCTGGATATAAGCAGTGAGTTGGGCAAAGGGACAACCGTTACCATCAGGCTGCCCTTGCAGGAGGTGGTTAGATGAAGCCTGTAATTAAACTGAGCTTTATTTTATTACTGTTTTTATTGCTTGCAACCGGTTGTGTGAATACATCCAATGAGCTGGGATTACAGATTATACCTCCTGAAAGTTTTAATATTCCTATAAGCGGGACATGGGAAATTACCGATGTATTGAATCAGTCAACTTCTACCGAAGACAGCCTCCGACAATGGCTGGGCAAAACCGCTTTTTTTACCAAGGAATATGCAATGATAGCCGATTATTTTATTAAAGATGTTAGTTACCAGGTAAGGCGGGTAAATACGGAGGAATATATCCTATATCATTATGACGCTTTTCCTGAAGGATACTCTTTTCCTGTAAAGGAAACGGAAGTAATTTCGGTTACAGACAATGAACTTTTTTTCTGCGAGATTTTAAAAGAACAGGAGGATAAACTGGTATTAAAAATCTACAATGACAGTTTTGTTTTGAAGAAGATTTCTCCCGAGGTTGATGAAGCATCCATAAAACAGTTATTGGAAAAAAATATACTAAAAAGCAAGATAGAGAATCAGCCCCAAACTGATTTACAACGTAGCGGAGTCCTTATAGGCCTTCGCCAAACCCTTAAAGAAAATGACACGGATACAGAAACCCACTCCTATAGGACCCTTTGGATTTCTGCAGAAAATAAAAACCTGGAGCCTCTTTTAGAGACGGAAGGCATCTTTTTCCCAAGAAGAAAAGGTTTCTGGAAAATGGAGGTTAATAGGATAAGCGAAGGCAATAGAACAGAAGACTTATTGGTGGCTTACAATATTCTAAGTAAAGACATGCATCCCATTAAAAAGGAAAATTTTGAACTGTTCCATCCCTATGAAAGAAAAGAGGAGATTTACAGAAAAATAAATTTTATCAGCAACGATTACGTTTCCATTGAAGAAAAAACCTATGTAACCTCAGAAGGAAACAGATTCTTGCAAAGTCAGGGGCTGCACGTACTGGTCATTGACAGCCTCCCCAATATCAGAAGGGTAAATATATCGGACTTATTAGGAGATGCGGGCCTGGAGGCAATAAAAACCGGTATCCAAAAGGTGCTGGATCAAAGGAGTGAAAAAATCAAATATCGTCTTAGCCAATACAGTGAAAATTACGGCCTTGAAAGAAGGCTTGGTCACTGGCTGTTAAAAGGTCGTGTTAGCTTTTTTGAAGACGGGCAATTAAGAATCTCCGATTACAACATTAACCTTATTCCGCCCCGGGAACTGGTTTTCTATGATAACCTCTGTATTCCATGGACAACTGTAAAGGACAGGGTACCTGCTGCTGTTGATCTTTATACATCTCCGAACAAAGATATTGCTTTGGTAATAACAAAGGAAGAAATAATGGTGTTCGCAATAAATGGTTATTATCTTCAACAAGAACCTTTAGAAAGGATTCCTTTAAAGGAAGGTGAAGTTGTAATCATGGTAGAATGGGCAACAGGTCAATATGTAGAAAATTGGAAAAGAACTTTGGAAAACCATATAAAACAAGGGGACGATTTGAACTAAAACCGTCCCCTTTTTGTGTTACACTCACCAAGTAAAACTTCTATTTCCCCTGCCGGCAAAGGCCTGCTCAATAAATATCCCTGTCCCAGATGGCACCCAAATTCCTTAAGATATAATAACTGCTCATTGGATTCTATTCCTTCCGCCACTACGGTTAAATTCAGGCTGCTGGCCATTGCAATAATTGTTCTTACCAGGTTCTGCTTCTTTGAAGTATTTAATAAATCCTCTATGAAAATCTTATCTATTTTAAGTTTATCCAGCTCAAATCGGTCTATCTGTCCAAGGGAAGAAAAACCTGTTCCAAAATCGTCCATGGAAATTTTAAAACCGTATTTTTTAAGTTCTTTCAGGTTTTTAACAATGGTTGTCAAGTTTCCCGAAGATATGCTTTCCGTTATTTCCAACTCTATGTTATCCGGCTTAAGATTATATTCTTTTACAATTCCTATTACCCTTTTTGAAAACCCTTGCTGCTCCAACTGCTTTACAGAAACATTAACTGCCACAGGTAAAACACGATACCCTGCCTGTTTCCATGATTTAATTTGTTTGCACACCTGCTCCAGCACCCATTCCCCGATATTTATAATATATCCCGTTTTTTCCGCCAGAGGGATAAATTTATCTGGTGCCACATTTCCCAATATAGGGTTTTTCCAACGCAACAGCGCCTCTATAGCCACAATATTTGCAGGATTTTCAATATTAAATATTGGTTGGTAATAAACACTTAGTTCTTCATTTGCTATTGCTCTTGTTAAAAGGTTTACTATGTAAAATCTATCCTCGATTTCTTCAGACATCTCTTTGGAATAAAAGAATATTTTCCCTTCCAGCTGTCCTTTCGATTTATACATAGCCGTCTCTGCATGCCTGATCAAGGCTTCCGCATTTTTACCGTCATTAGGAAACCTGCTAATCCCAATATTTGCCGACACATTTAATACAGTATTTTCTATCATAAAAGGCCGTTTAATACTTGCCAAAATCATTTCCGCTACAGTTTTTATATCTCTTTTTTCTTTACAAAGAATAGCAAATTCATCTCCGCTATATCTTGATAATACATAATAATCGTTTATCAAAAGACGTAACCTTTTGGACAGTTCAATCAGCAATCTATCTCCTATATGATGGCCTATGGAATTGTTTACTTCTTTAAGTCCTGCAATATCTATAAAAACAATTGAAAACTGTTCATCATCTTTACATTTTTTTATATGATTATCCACAAGTTTAATAAAATAGTCCCTGTTATACAGCCCGGTCAAAGCATCTTTTTGTTTCAGTTCCGCCACCTGCTGGTCAATTTTTTTCTTCTCAGTAAGGTCCTTGAAAACTCCTACATAATGGGTAATTTTATTCAAATCGTCTTTGATGCTGCTTATCTTGAGCCACTCGGAATAGATTTCACCTTTCTTGGTTTTATTCCACACCACGCCGCTCCATGTTCCTTTGTTTATCAATTGGTTCCACATATTAGAGTAAAAGGTTTGCTCCTGAATTCCTGATTTTAGAATACTCATATTAAGGCCCTTTACTTCCAATAGCGAATACCCCGTTATTTTTTCAAAGGCAGCATTTATCCACTCTATATTCCCATCAATATCGGTAATTACTATGCCTTCAGAATTGTTTTCCAGTATTTTTTTGAATAATATTAATTGTTCTTCACAAGCCTTTTCTTTTGATATATCCTTTTCTCCCTTTAGCTGTTTTATCTCGTCAATATCCATCATCACTGCATACAGGTTTTCATTTTTATTATAAATAACAACGTAAGCAGTAAAAACATCCCCGTTCTTTCTCTTATGCATCCATTCGAAAACCGTTTCCCTATCACTGTTTAACGCATTTTCGATAATTTCCTGACCTTTCTCAACCGAAGAACTTCCATCCGGTTGTTTCTCAGGTGAAAATTCGTAGGGCTTACGTCCCAGGATTTCTTCTTTGCCCGAATAACCAAGCATCTTTACCGTTGTACTATTACAATCAATTATTACAGAGTCTCTTACCACATAGAGGCCACATGGAAACATATCTATCAAATTTTCATCATTAAGTCTGTGATTAGTAGTCTTTTCTGTCATTCGTTTTCCTCCTGAATATTTGATCAACAATCAACTAGGTCGATAAGAATACTACGTAGTTTTATAAAAATTTCATAGATCGCTGCAACCGGTTACAAATCAGAAATGCCAATATCAGTAAGCTGATATATCTTCTGAATTTCATTCTACAAATCCTCCAAAAATTAATAATACGCTTACTTTATAGCCCCCAACAGCATATTAAAGCCGCTACCCATAAAATAAATTGAAAATACTATAATAAATATACCTAATAATAAAATAATCCAATGGTACATTACATCACTTATCAGTTTCTTTCCTTTGGAAAATGCTATGGAAACCGTTGAATACCACACAAGGTCCGATAAAATATGTCCTACGAAAAATGCAAAGACACCAATTAATCCGAAAGTATAAGATTCGCGTATTGACTCTATGCCCGTTGACGCCCACCATATAATAAAGTATGGATTAGTAGCACTTACAAGCGCTCCCGCTAATACAAGATTTCCCATTCCTGTATCCTTTGTCGCTCTTTGGTTTTCCAAAGAAACCGACTTATTTATGCCGGATTTTATCATTCCGTAACCCATCCATGCAAGAAAAGCACCGCCAAATAATCCGATAAATCCTGCAACTGTTGGATTAGAAAAAAAATCTTTAAGTCCAAAGGTCATGATAATAACCAATATAAATTCCAGTATACCATGTCCTAATACTACCAAAGGACCTGCTGTCCAATCCTTTTTAAGGCTACCGTCAATTGTGACCCCTAACAAAGGCCCGGGCATCATTGCTCCTGAAAAACCTATTAAAAATGCACCGATGAATATTATCCACAAAGCCATTTAAAATTAACCCCTCTTATATTCAAAATATACTATAACGATATATTTTTATTATTAAGTTAATTTGTGATTTTACTTATAATTATTTTATTTATAATTTGATTTTACCAAAATTTTACCGTTTAAGAAAGCATTATTATGTCTCAGGACTAACTTTTTTCCTGATTTATATTAAAAAATACAGTTCCTATGATAATTTGCATATCATAATAACTGCTTTAATATCCCAATTATAATTTTTATAACATGGTGAATCAAGTACTTATTAACACAAAAAATTAATTATGTTTTTCCCTATATTTAGCAACAACCAGATAGATGATTCCCGGTATTGCCAGCAATACAGAGATTACGGTTAACAAGGGAAAAGAAGACTTACCGGACACAAAAACTGCTGTCGGTCCGTCTGCTCCGCCTATAATTCCTATGGAACCGGCATTTCTTGCATCTGTATTGAACTTTTTAGATAAGTATAGTGGTAGCAATAAACTAAAAAACGCACTGATAAATGCCACCAAAGCACTTATGACAGTAAATACAATAATTATCTTTTCTGCTTTTTCTTTTCTCATGTTTATTCACTCCAAACTATCGTTAAATATTCCATTCTTCATCAATTCATTAATTTTTGGTTTGAAAGGATCACGTTTTGATGGCCTTGTCCTTCCTTTAAGCCCGTGCTCTGTTTTTGGCTGGCTCATATACTTTTTTACCGTGTTTTTTTATATGCCAAGTTCCTTACCTATAGCATATGGTTGTCAATTTGTTGTAGGTAAAAAATTGCAAACTTCAGCCCTATTTATCTACCTTCCTTCATTCGTTTCCCCTAAAAAATCTAATACTTCTTGGAATAAACTTTGTATTCGCTCATATCTATTCATAACTTCCTCTAAACCCAGTATTTTTTGTGGTTATTTATTTATGAAAGCATTTAATTTGAGTCTATATTTCTGCATGTAAAGTCTTTTAAATGTACTGTTATATTATCCTTATAAAGAATATGTAAATAATGCATAGGTCTGGTTACAGCAACATACAAAATTTTTAAATCAAAATCGGTATCACTAAAATTTTCATCCGATGCATTCCACAAAATAACTGCATCGAATTCCAGACCTTTTGACATAACAATTGGAACAATTGAAATTCCTCCATTATACTCATCCACAGTTTCATCTATAAGATTTATATTTTCAAAATCATCCTTTAATTCTTCAAGCGCAGAGTAAATATCTCTGCATTCACTTTCCTTCTTTGCTAAAATTCCGATTGTCTGGCATCCATTTTCCTGATAATACTTTATCATTTTTATTACCTTTCTTATTCCATCTTCTATAGATGAAAATTTCTCAATAGTAGGTTTTTCGCCATCTCTTGCAACAGGTTTTGCTTTGGGTAAGTTTTTAGATACCAACTTATTTGAAAATTCAACTATCTCCTTTGTTGATCTGTAACTATTCAGTATTTCAAAATATTCCGGTTCTAGATCACTATAAATATCATTAATTAGCTCTTCCCAGCTATCTATACCTCTATGAAAATTAATGCCTTGGTTTATGTCTCCCATAATTGTCATTGAATTGTTTTCTGAAACAAGATTCAAAATAACAAATTCCAATGGACTTAGGTCCTGAGCCTCATCAACAAAAATGTGCATATACTTATGCTTAGAACTAATACCATCAATCTTATATTTAATGTAGCATAATGCAGCCAGGTCCTCCCTTTCTACACACCCTGAATTCAACATTTTTAAAGTGTATTGAGAAACCAATGAGAAGTATCTATTCTTATAAAGTGTCTTATGAACGTGATCATCTTCAAATAACTCTTTGTAAACAGAAATTGGCTTTACTGGCTTTAACTCCTTCAGATACTTATTTAAAAATGAAATATTTTCCTCTTTTGATAACTCTACAATATTTCTGAAAAGCTCTTGCTGCTTAATAAATTCTTTTACTTTATAATTTATTGCCTGTTTTAGATTCTTAATTTTATTATTTAATGGTATATCACCCTCTAAATATCGGAGTTGCTCATATCGACTAATCTTAAATTTTCCTCCGAACAGGCTCACATCTTTTAAACTGCTAATAATTTCATTGGTCTTTTTATCAATGATATACTTAACTAAAGTGATAAATGACAAAGCCCCCTTAAACTTAGACACACCGATTATTGCATCCTTCAAGAATTGATAAAGGTTTCCTTCAGGCATACTTAAGAAGAATTCAACTTTTTCATCTTTTAAAATATTCAAATCAGTTCCAATTATATCTAATGCAAGTTGCTCAAAAGTTAACTGTATTACCCCTTTAGCATCTATATTTGGCAAGAGATCTATTATGTAATCAAGAAAAACTTTATTTGGAGCAACCACTAATATATTTCTGGGGTCTATCTTTTTGTTGTTGTATAGTATATACGAGATTCTATGTAATCCGACTGTACTTTTCCCTGAACCAGCAACTCCTTGAACCACCAGTACTTTATTTAGAGGTTGTCTAATAATTTTATTTTGTTCTTTCCTAATTGTTTCAATAATATCTTTAAGTCTCTTATCTGAATTTCGCTTCAGCTTTTCCACTAGAACAGGGTCGGATATCACATCATCCTTTATCGATTCTTGTCCTTTAGAATCAACCCTTTTTAGAGTACTAGCAATTTTATCTGCAATAACATCATCAGTAAAGGAAATCAACTGTGCATCTTTAATTGTGTATTGTCTTTTCAATTTGACGTCACCGGAAAAAGTACCGTCACCGTCCGGTGCTTCATACGTTGCTCTACCATTTTCACATTCATAAAATACTGATGCAATGGGCATTCTCCAATCAATCACACCATACTTTAAACCTTGTAGGAATCCTACTTTACCTATGTAGAATGATTCAAATTCATCACTATTATCTTCTTTAAAATCCACTCTGCCAAAGTAAGGAGAGTCAAGAACAGATTCTATCTCCATTATTTTTTTTGAATTAGCTTTTTGAATATTTGAATAGATTTGCAAGTCCATCGAATTTTTTTTGCCATTGATTGCTAACAATTTCCTCAGCTTTTCATATATTTCACTATTCTTTCTTTCAAGGTCATCAATTTCTTGCATCATTGCATTTACAGTTTCTTCCAGATGGATAACTTCACTTTTATAATCCGGATGATTTAATATGCTATCAGCTATTAACGGCTTTCCCGTTGTCTCAAATGACGTCTCCATGGTATCTGCATTAGTAAAATCGCATTCTTCTAAAATAGTGCTTTTAATACTATCAATTGCACTTACAACAAAACTTAATTTTCCCTGATTATGAGAGGCAGCATTCAATTTACTAAGTGTGTTATAATCATAATTCTCCGATTGAATAATAAAATTTGTTATAAAAATATTTTTTGCAATACCATCACTAAAGTATCCATTTTTTTCTTCGTTAAATACATCCATTAAATTAGTTATCACATCAAATCTCAGTCTTTGTCTCTTTGTTTCTTCCATATCAGTTTCTTGTAAAATGTAGTCGACACTTTCACCATACATGAGCCTAACCAGCATATTATAACCATTACCATCCATATCAACATGGCGTTTTACAATAGCAGAAAAATCATTAAATATATATTCATATTTATTTCGGATTTTTTCAACATCTTCTTTCATTTGGTTGTATAGTATATTATCGGTATCCCCTTCTCTTGTCCTGTCAGTTATGATTCTGAAAAGACATCTGTAATTCAATGAAAACCTTTTTTTATTAAAATAATAATCTCTATACTTATGAAGCAAAAACATCAATTCACCAAAAAATTCCTTATTATTTTCCCGAAACTTTGTAATTGCTTTCTCTGACCTCTCTAACCTCACTCTATTCACTAGGCATACCCCTCAAAAAGATATAACTTATTATTCTCTAAGTGTATTTCAGTAATGCTAATTCAGGAGTATAGCATTAGAAATTTTTTTAAGAGCTAAGCCAATGATTTGCAGTGATTTATGGTTATGTATTAGAAATGTTGTATTTTCCGATTTTTACTGGAAACTCTGGGAATCAAAGGAAGAGTCTTGAAAAATAGAAACATCCCTTCTATAATGAGTTTTGCAACAAACCAAAAGAAAGAAGGGGATGCTTCGAGATGAGAAAAAGTCGTTTAAAACAAATTCTCATCTATATAAACAAGATATACCATATAGGCGAAAAAATCAACATCTTAGAAGACAAAAGAGTAAAATTTACAAAAGAACTTTCAACAATGCTTTTATCCTGTTTTTAAAAAGCGTATATTGTGGTGTATACTCTGCAAATTTGGGTTGTAAATCTTCTTTTATATGTTTTCCCACAATCTTTTCCCCCAAACACCTATTTATTTTTTAAGCTATTAATGCCATTCACGCATTTACATTAACATATCCCATTTCATATCACATTTTCATGATTTACTTGCCAATATGCATCCTTTTTCCGGCTTTGGTAATTCTCCATATGCTGCGCCTCCAATAATTAGTGCAGCACCAATTATTTCAACCGGTCCCATCGGCTCATTCAATAATAATACAGAAAAAATCACAGCTGATAGAGGCTCCAAATAACCGCATATTGCCACAGTCTGTACCGGCAAATTTACAATAGAGGAAAAGTAAAAATAACAACCGATACCGGTGTTGACAATACCAAGAATCAAAACCGGTAGTATACTGTTCGGTTCAATAGTTATAGAAAAGCCTTGTTTAACAATCACAAACACGGAAACGGTTAGAAAACCAATAATTAGCTGCCACATAGAGTTTTCCAAACCCTTGATACTTGTTGCTTTCTTATTAAAAATCACCATTATAGCATACGTAACCGCTGACATAATACCACAAAGCACCCCCCATGTGGTGCCTCCCTCGTTAAGTGCCTGCAGATTCACACAAAACATACCGATTAAAACACTAAGGAAGCCAGCAATCTTTTGCAATGTTAATTTTTCATGGAACAAGATCGGGGAAAGTATCATAATAATAACAGGACCGGAGTAACAAGCAAGGGTAGCAATACTAACACCGATTTGCCTGTACGCCTCATAAAGAAACATCCAACTTATTCCTATCGCAATGCCAGATATAAAAACAAACAAAAGGTGCTTCTTGTTATCCAGCAAACGCACTCTTTGCTTTGTAATTATAAAAATAAATATAAGCAGCAGGCTACCAATCAGTGCCCTTGTGAGCACAATTTCGTAACTGTTCATGTGTATATAACTTGCAACTATGCCATTCATACCGAACATCAGGAGAGAGGCAAAGTATTTTATATAATTTTTGCTATTTTTCATTGTATATGTTCCCCCTGTAGGCTTATCCATCATTCATTCCATAAATGGGCTCCGAGTTTAGAACGTAAATATTATTGATATTAATACTTAAAAGTCGGTTCTTATTATAGACGTTGAGAAAGTATACATACTTTAAACAAATCATAAAAAAAATCTTATTTACTTCAAAATCATTATAAATGTGCCAATTGTTATAAATATGCCACCTAGAATTGTTTTTATGGTAGGCACTTCATGCAACACTACAAAAGCGAGTACCATTGTAATAACAACACTAAATTTATCTACCGGAACAACCTTTGAGGCATCCCCAATTTGTAATGCTTTATAATAACAAAGCCAGGATAATCCTGTCGCAATACCTGATAAAATCAAAAATATCCAACTTTTTTTATTTAAACCGTTAATCTGGCTCTGCGTTCCTGAAATAAAAACTATGATCCATGCCATCACTAACACAACTACTGTACGTATGGCAGTTGCTAAATTTGAATTGATTCCTTCAATCCCTATCTTGGCAAGTATGGATGTCAGGGCAGCAAATACGGCGGATAATAATGCAAATATAAACCACATATAAATTCCCCTCCTTAATATTCACCAATATTGGCTCATTACCAGAAATCAGTTTAGGACAAAATCCCCTGGAAAAAAGGATAAAAAGAAAAACAGCATTCTACTATCACACAATCTATATTCCTATTCTGTTCTCTTTTATTTTTTCATTATATAGATTCATAGAAAATTTATAATGGAATTTAGACATGCCTTGTTTCTCATAAAAGTTATGCGCTCTTATTCTTAATTGATTACAACACACCTCAATTTGAAGACACTCATTGTCTTTCGCAATTTCGGATGCTTTATCAAAAAGTTCCTTTCCTACGCCCTTAGAACGGTATTTATCCATTACCGCTAATTCTAAAATTTCTGCAATTTTTGCTGTATGATGAAGTTGATACTCTATCCGTAGATTCAAACATCCAATGACAGTTCCACCATGTTCCGCAACAAAACAGAAAAACCTATCATCTTCAAGATATTTTTTAAAAACCTGTTTAAATTTTTCATAATCCAGTTTTGTATTTTCCATATCACAAATTAAATCATAAATATCTTTAAATATCTTTAACGTCAGCCAATTTTGCCATTCTAATATTCATTTTTAGCTCCCCTTTATACCTCGTATGACAAATATATAACCATAATATTACTCCACCCCAAGAGCCTTAAATACAGCATCCTCCGGACTTTGGTAGAATGAAATCTGAAACTTTGCAAACAGTTCAGGCGGAACCGTAGGAATATCCACCGCAGATGCCATTGGAAGAAGCACCCTCTTGGCACCTGAATCAAAACATACCTGCAGCACATTTGCCAGTTCCTTAACCTTTATTATTGTACCGCCTATGCTAAGTGAACCCAGAACAACCAACTGGCTCTGCGGAGGCTTACCCAATGCCCCTGAACATAGGGCTATAAATGCTGCCAATGCAAGTTCAGAAGTCATACCTACTCCATGTATATCCTGTACATGCATCAAATAATCCTTTGTGGTAACACTTATACTTCCGCTTATATTTTTGCTGTTTGCCCTGAAATACCTGAAGGCTGTCTCTATACTTTCTTTTGCTTCTCTATCAGAGCCAAGGCCTGTCCTTTCAAATTTACCGGTACCTGATATAACCTGTGTTTCAATCTTATAAGCTCCTATCATACCTGATCTACCTCTGGCAACGGTATAAAGATGACCCGGTTTACCTATTCCTTCAGGTATTATTTTGTCACCGCCCTGCTCAGGAACTGAAACAAATTCCTCGTTCATGGTTTCATTATCTATGTAAGAGAAATGGACATCATAAAATTCCATACCGCCGATTTTCTTCAACTGCTCCTTAACACGTCTTCTTCCCACCATTGCATAACGCAGTATTTCTTCAATATCATCCCTTGTAAACTTAGCGTTAGGATATATAAGTTTAACAAGCCCTGAAACTGTTTTTCTTACGGCAATAACATCTCTTTGGTTTAAGTTGTTACCCAGTTTAAAGAATTTATCCAATGCATCAGAGTAGGACCATTTTCTCATTTCCCTCATAAACTCTGATACATAATCTGAAATAAACCCATATTCATCTGTAAAAAACTCCGGTCGCATTTTAGGAACTTCCCACCCGGGAATGTAATAATGCATCCTGTCAAAAAATGCTGTATCATTGGCCATTGCCTCAGGGAACGGTTCAAAGAGGTGGGATGTTTTCAGCAGTACATCCACACTTTGGTTAATATTCCCCACAAATACCATAGAAGCAGAAGCATTTTTCTCTTCTTTCCCTCTGGCAAAAGAACCCGAGGCCATGTAGTCCTTCATTATTTGAATCCCATCTTTATCTTTAAAAGTAATTCCAGCAACCTCGTCAAATGCCACACAATCCCAAAGACCCACAAGGCCTATTTGCCTTGAAGCCATATTATAAAACAGGTTTGCCACTGTTGTCTGCCCACCTGATACCAGGATACTGTTT